>NZ_JAENSV010000007.1:0-238120 GCF_016613265.1 Pseudomonas sp. MF6751 | reverse complement strand
CAGGCTGAAGCCTTGAGCTTGACTGAGTTGAATGATGGCGCGCTCTTCGACGCTGAGTTCGGAATAGGACATAGGGGCAGCACCGTACCGGAAAGGTCAGGTGTTGCACTCAGTTTTCGCGGCCGCCGTACATATGGGCGAAAGCTTCCGGGGTTTGCTGGATTGATTTGTTAGGTGATGTGCTTATGGAGTCGCAAGGTATTTTCAGTAACAGTGATTGTTGAGTGTCTGGGGACTGGAGCGTCAACTTGACCCAATACTGATTATTGTATTCGGATAGGTGCAGTGGGAGGACCCAGCCTTCCAGTGTTCTTTCGTTGTTTGATGATTTTTCAGTCCATTGCACACGTCCCATGGTTTTTGGGAATGGATGCAGGGCGCTATTTGAGTCGGTAGACCGGGACATGACGGTGTGCTCCTGTTTGACAGGTTCACACTATAAGGAGGGAGGCGTTCAAAGATTAACTGTGAGAATTGACAGTTTTATAGAACGCTTTGCGATGAAGAGATTATGAGGTAATAGCCATCTGCAAGGGGCTCACTTGTTGCAGAAAGTGAGCCCCTGACGTTCTACCGGTTAAAACGCTCCACCAGCGAGTACTGAGTATTCGCCGTATGCGTCAGCTCTTCACTCAACTGCGCCGAGTTCATCGCCTGCTCTGAGGTCTGGTCCGCCAACAACGCGATGGTGCTGATATTGCGGCTGATCTCCTCGGCCACGGCGCTTTGCTCTTCGGTGGCCGCGGCAATCTGGGTGGTCATGTCGGTGATATTGGCCACCGCCTCACTGATGCCCACCAATGCCTGGTCCGCTTCCATCACCCGCGCCACACCTTCTTCAGCCTGGCGATGCCCGGCGTCCATGGTTTGCACGGCCGCAGCCGCCGTGTGTTGCAGCTTGGCGATCAGGGTGTGGATCTGCCCGGTGGATTCGGCCGTACGCTGCGCCAGTTGGCGCACTTCATCGGCGACCACCGCAAAACCACGGCCCATCTCACCGGCACGCGCTGCTTCGATAGCGGCGTTGAGCGCCAGCAAGTTGGTCTGGTCGGCGATGCCCTTGATTACATCGACAACGCCGCCAATTTCATCGCTGTCTTTGGCCAGTTGCGTGACGGTCACGCCGGTCTCGCCAACGGCGGCCGAAAGCCGCTGAATCGCCTCGCGGGTTTCCCCGGCGATATCGCGGCCGCGACCGGTCAGGCGGTTGGCTTCCTGAGTGGCGTCGGCGGTGCGCTGCACGTGGCTGGCGACTTCCTGGGTGGTCGCCGCCATCTGGTTTACCGCAGTGGCCACCTGTTCGGTTTCCACGCGCTGGCGTTCCAGGCCGCTGGAGCTGTTATGCGCCAGGGTGTTGGATTGCGCCGCCTGGTCGTTGAGGTGCTCGGCGGTGTCCTGCAAGCGGGTAAGACAGGTCTTCAGACGCGCTTCCTGGCTGAGGATCGACATTTCCAGTCGGGCCTGGGCGCCACGGCTGTCGGTGTACATCTGCGCAATCAGCGGGTCGGACGTGGTCTGCTCGGCCAGGCGCAGCAAGCGCTTGAGGCCGCGCTGTTGCCAGCTCAGGCCCAGCAGGCCCAACGGCACCGACAACGCTGCCGCCAATGCAAAGCCCCACTGGGAGGTGAGGGTGGCGCCGATCATGAAGCTCAGTTGGCTGACCAGGATAAACGGCAGCCAGTCCTGCAGCACCGGCAGCCATTTGTCGCGCTGGGGAATCGCCGACTTGCCCTGGTTGATGCGTTGATAGAGCGCTTCGGCCCGGCGGATCTGCTCGGCGGTGGGCTTGATGCGCACCGATTCGTAGCCGATCACCTGGTTGCCGTCGAACACCGGTGTTACATAGGCGTTAACCCAGTAGTGGTCACCGGTCTTGCAGCGATTCTTGACAATGCCCATCCATGGCAAGCCTTGTTTGAGCGTGGACCACATGTGCGCGAACACCGCCGAGGGCACATCCGGGTGACGCACCAGGTTGTGCGGAGCACGGACCAGTTCGTCGCGGGTGAACCCACTGATTTCGACAAACGCGTCGTTGCAGTAGGTAATGACACCCTTGGCATCTGTGGTGGAGATCAACCGTTGCTGAGCGGGGAAGGTACGTTCGCGCTGGGTAACGGGTTGGTTATTACGCATGATTGTTCAATCCGCAAGGCTTTCAGGGGGTATCGGCCATGCTGGGTATTTATTTAACTTATTTTTGCAACAATCCTGGGAGCAGAGTGCCGACTGTGGCGAGGGAGCTTGCTCCCGCTGGGCTGCGAAGCGGCCCCAAACAACTTGCGGGCGCTACGCACCCGAGCGGGAGCAAGCTCCCTCGCCACAACAGCTCGTTCTTACAGTCGGGCAGGCTTAGCTGGCCAGCATCGGGTAGGTGAACAAGCCGAAATGCAGCAGATTCAAGCCAAAATGCGTGGCAATCGCCGCGCCCAGCCCGCCAAAGCGATACGCCAGGCCGTAACCGACCCCGGCAATACTGGCCAGCGTCACCCATTGCCAACCCGCACCACAATGCATCAGGCCGAATAACAGCGAGGCCAGCAGCAGCGCGAGGTTCTCGCCGTAGGGCAAGTGTTTGAAGCGTTGGCTCAGGCCGCCCTGAACATAGCCACGAAACAGCGCTTCTTCCACCAGCGTCACCAGCAGCAGGTTATTGAGTACCCACAGCCATGCCTGGTCCGGCCATTTCGGTGCCCAACTGATCATTCCCATCAGTGCGGCTCCACCCAATACGGCGATGGCGGTCAGGGTCAGTGCCAGGGCGGTGACGCAGATCGACAGGCGCAATGAGCGTCGCGCCACTATCCACGGGCAGGCCAGCAACAGCCAGAAGCCGATCAGGGGCTTGTCCTGGTTCAGGTACATCGAGAAGGGCACTGAGTCCGGAGTTAAACGCTGGGGCGCAATACCGCGGCCGTTATAGAAACCCGGCAGCCAGTGCATCACCAGGCCCAGGGCCAGGACGATAAACAAGCCTTGGCCCAAGTAGCGTGCCCAAGGGTTGCGTTGCTGGCGCACGGCGTACCCGGCCACCAGCAGCAGTGCGATGGAGACCGCCGCCAGTACGCCCAGTTGGCCGTAGATCAAAGCCACGACATAGCCAATGGAAAGTAGGGTGAGGTACAGCCAGGGCAAAGCAGTCATGTGAAATCCTTCGAAAAATCCGGGCGGCATTATAGCGAGTGGCCAGGTTCCAGGGCATGAAAACGCCTCCATGTACAAGGCAAGGGGGAAAGGATTGCAAAGTATGTTTGCGGCTGGTTATAGTCGTCGCGTCTTTATATCCCTTCAAAAAGATCAGCACATGCCAGCTTCCCAGCGCATAGCGGTAGTCGATTCAGCGGTCAACGCCGTGGTCGTGCCGTGCCGTGGCAAGCAGCCTGCGCAGATCAGTCATTACCCCCCACCTGTCAGTAGCACGCCGGTGTACGCAGTCGTATCACCGCCGGGTGTTGGCATTTCGGGCTGATCAGCGATTCGCTGTTGCCCGTGCCTGCCTGAAAAAACCTACTGAAATTCAGTTTTTTACTGAGTCGGCTTTTTTGCCTGATAACAGGTGGTAACCATGTCTGTGCTTTCGAAACAATCCGTGGCCGCGGCGGCCTCGACGAGCGTGTTTGTCTTGCTGTGGAGCAGCGGGGCGATCTTCTCCAAGTTGGGCCTGGCCCATGCTTCGCCCTTTGCCTTTCTGTTAATCCGGTTTGCCATCGCCCTGATGGGGTTGGTAGTGCTGGTCCCGCTCCTCAAGTTGAAGCTGCCACGTCCCGGCAAGCCGCTGCTGTATGCGGCGGCGACGGGCCTGGTCTTGCTGGGGGCCTATCAGATTTTCTATCTGCTGGCCCTGGACCTCAACGTCACCCCTGGGGTGATGGCGACCATCATGGGTGTGCAGCCGATCCTCACCGTGGTGCTGATGGAGCGCCAACGCTCCTGGCGCCGGCTGTTCGGCCTGGGGTTGGGGTTGGCTGGCTTGATCATGGTGGTGTACCAGGGCATCGGGTTGGCGGGCATGTCCCTGGCCGGGATGGTGTTCGGGCTGCTGGCGCTGGCGAGCATGACGTTTGGCTCGATCATGCAAAAGCGCATCACCGACAACCCCTTGGGCACATTGCCGTTGCAATACTTGGCCGGGCTGTTGCTGTGCGGGGTGTTTGTGCCGTTCCAGCCGTTCCACTTCGAGCACAGTGCAGGCTTTTACCTGCCGGTGCTGTGGATGGGCTTGGTGGTGTCGGTGCTGGCGACGCTGTTGCTGTATCGGCTGATTGCCCGCGGCAACCTGGTGAATGTCACCAGTTTGTTCTATCTGGTGCCGGCGGTGACCGCGGTGATGGACTACCTGATCTTTGGCAATCGCCTGGCCTTGTTGAGCGTGCTGGGAATGGCGTTGATCATCGTCGGCTTGGTCTTCGTGTTCCGTAAGAGCTGAAAAATAGCCTTGTAGGAGCGAGCTTGCTCGCGAAGAACGTCAACGATAACGAGGGCGTCCTGAATGAACAGGGCGCTCTCGGGTTTTTCGCGAGCAAGCTCGCTCCTACAGTTATTTGGCCCGGCGCAGCACCAACCACAACGCCCCGGCAATCAATACACCACCATACAGATGAGCCATGGACAGCGGCTCATCCAACAACAACGCCCCCCACAACACGCCGAACGGCGGAATCATGAAGGTCACGGTCATCGACTTGACCGGGCCGATGGATGACAGCAGGCGGAAGTACAGGATGTAGGCGAACGCCGTACATACCAGCCCCAATCCCAGCAGCGACACCCACACCTGCCAGCCGCCCCAACTCGCCGGTGGCTGGGTGATGGCGCTGAGGGCGAAGAACGGCAGCAAAAACAACGTAGCACCCAGCATACTGCCCAAGGCAGAGAGACGACTGTCCAACCCGCCGCGCTGATCCAGCCAGCGGCGCGCCAGGAAACCGGCGAAGCCATAGCAGGTGGTCGCCAGCAGGCACGCTAATGCGCCCATTAACAGTTCCAGATCAAATGCCACCGGCCCTGCGCGGGTGAGCACGGCAACACCAAGCAGACCCAAGGCCACCCCCGCTATTTTCGACGGCGTCAGGCGTTCGCTGAAAAACAATCCGCCGATCAGTACACCCATCAGCGGTGTGGTGGCGTTGAAAATCGCCGAATAACCCGCTGGCAGTACCTGCGCCGCCACCGAGTACATCGTCGCGGGAATCCCCGAGTTGATCACGCCCAGCAGCAGGACCGTCTTGAACTTGCCCTGGAAATCCCAGCTCACGCGCAGCATCGCCAGGATCACCAGTAAACCCGCGGCGGCAATCGACACGCGGAAAAACGCGGTGGGCACCGTGCCGATTTCCGGCGCGATGATGCGCATGAACAGGAAACTCGCGCCCCAGATGGCAGCCAGCCCCAGCAGATACAGGGTGTCAACAGGTCTCACGGAAAACTCCTATGCCAATCGGGCGCAGAAGTGTTGCCCAGCGGGCAGGTCGGCACAATGGCTAATTGCAGTCAGTTTGCCCCCATGCAAAATCATTCTTCTCCTGCCTCGGTTCACTGGCTAAGCTCTGGGCTTCCAGATACCCGTTCGAGGTTTCCCGCATGTCGCAGTCCGCCCTCGCTATCGCCCGGATGATCCTCGACGGTTTCGACGATTACCGTGAGCACTTCCGCCAGATCACCGATGGCGCCCGTGAGCGTTTCGAGAAGGCCCAGTGGCAGCAGGGGCAGGCCGCGTCGGCGGCGCGCATCAACCTCTATGAGGAGAAAGTCGCTGAGGTGACTACTCGTCTGCGCGCCAGTTTCGACCCTGCGGGATTGCAGGACATCGGCCAGTGGCCCTTGGTAAAAAGCGCTTATATTGGCTTGATCGACCTGCGCTTTGACGATGAGCTGTCCGAGACCTGGTACAACTCGATCTTCTGTGGCCTGTTCAGCCATGACCTGATCAGTGACGGCTGCATGTTCATCCATACCACCCGGCCTAGCCTGCGCCGGGCGCGGTCGGCGCAAACCCGTATCTACACGCCGGCCGGTAAAATAGCGGAGATGCTGGCGCAGGTCTTCTCTGACTACAGCTTCAGCGAGCCCTACGCCGACCTGCCCGCCGACCTGCGCCGCCTCGAAGCCCAGTTGCGGGAAAACCTGCCGGATTGGGTGTGCAAGGACCCGGACCTCAAGGTCGAGTTGTTTTCCTCGGTGCTGTACCGCAACAAAGGCGCCTACCTCGTGGGGCGCATCTACACCCGCGACGAACAATGGCCGCTGGTGATTCCGCTGCTGCACCGCGAAGGGCGAGGCATCCAGATCGATGCGTTGATCACCGACGAAGCCGACGTGTCGATCATCTTCTCGTTCACCCGTTCCTATTTCATGGTCGACGTGCCCGTGCCTGCGGAATTCATTGGCTTTCTCAAGCGCATCCTGCCGGGCAAGCACATTGCCGAGCTGTACACCTCCATCGGTTTCTACAAGCACGGCAAATCCGAGTTCTACCGCGCGCTGATCAACCACCTGGCCACCACCGATGACCAGTTCATCATGGCCCCCGGCGTGCGCGGCATGGTCATGAGTGTGTTCACGCTGCCGGGTTTCAATACGGTGTTCAAGATCATCAAGGACCGCTTCTCGCCGTCAAAAAACGTCAACCGCGCCACGGTGATCGAAAAGTACCGCCTGGTGAAAAGCGTCGACCGGGTAGGGCGCATGGCCGACACCCAGGAGTTCGCCGACTTCCGCTTCCCCTTGAGCAAGTTCGAGCCCGAGTGCCTGGCCGAGCTGCTGGAAGTCGCCGCCGGTACCGTCGAAGTGGAGGGCGACACCGTGCTCATCCGCCACTGCTGGACCGAGCGACGCATGACCCCGCTCAACCTCTACCTCGACAACGCCAACCCCGCTCAGGTGCGCGAAGCATTGGAGGATTACGGCCTGGCGATCAAGCAACTGGCGGCGGCGAATATCTTCCCCGGCGACATGCTGCTGAAGAACTTTGGCGTCACCCGCCACGGCCGCGTGGTGTTCTACGACTACGACGAAATCTGCTTTCTTACCGAAGCCAACTTCCGCCATATTCCCGCGCCGCGCACTCCCGAGGATGAAATGGCCTCCGAGCCCTGGTATTCCATCGGCCCGCTGGATGTGTTCCCCGAAGAGTTCCCGCCGTTCCTGTTTGCCGACGCCGGGCAACGCCGGTTGTTCGATGAGCTGCATGGCGAGTTGTACAACGCTGACTACTGGAAAGGCCTGCAGGACGCGATTCGTGCCGGCAAGGTGATCGACGTGTTCCCCTACCGCCGAAAAGACCCGCTATAACCCATTCCCTCCCTGTGGGAGCGGTTTACTCCCGTTGCAGCTCAACCGGCTGCCCGCTCGGCTGCTTTTCTGCCACACTTGCCGGCCGTGCATAAATAGATGACCGTCGAAATAGCTGATGACAGACCAAGCACCCACCATCGACCAACTGCTCAAAACCCTCGATCACGCCATGCTCGCCGACCGCCACCGCTTGCGCCGGCAGTTGCTTGAGCTGCGCAAGAAGCCCGATGAGGAGAAGCTGGCGCAGTGGGTGGCGCGCATGCAGGCATCGTGCGCCCAGGTCACGGCGCGGCGCGCCAGCCTGCCGGTGATTCGCTACGACGACAGCCTGCCGATTGCCGCCAAGCGCGATGAGATCAAGGACGCGCTGAACAAGCACCAAGTGCTGATCATCGCCGGTGAGACCGGTTCGGGTAAAACCACCCAGTTGCCGAAAATCTGCCTGGAAATCGGCCGTGGCCAGTTCGGCCTGATCGGCCACACCCAGCCACGCCGGATCGCGGCGCGCAGTGTCGCCAGCCGCGTCGCTGAAGAACTGGCCACGCCATTGGGTGCGCTGGTCGGTTACCAAGTGCGCTTCGAAGACCAGAGTGACTCCAACACCCTGATCAAGCTGATGACCGACGGCATCCTGCTGGCCGAAACCCAGAACGACCGCTACCTCGAGCGCTACGACACGATCATCGTCGATGAAGCCCACGAACGCAGCCTGAACATCGACTTCCTGCTCGGCTACCTCAAGACCCTGTTGCCGCGCCGCCCCGACCTCAAAGTCATCATCACCTCGGCCACCATCGACCTGGAGCGCTTTTCCAAGCACTTCGACGATGCGCCGATTGTCGAGGTGTCGGGCCGTACCTTCCCGGTGGACACCTGGTATCGCCCACTCACCCTGGAACAGGACGAGGAGGGCAACCGCGTCGAGGACGACCTGACCGTCGACCAGGCGATCCTCGCCACCCTCGATGAAATCGCCGCCTATGAGCGCAGCGAACGGCGCAGCCCCGGCGACGTGTTGGTGTTCCTGCCCGGCGAGCGCGAGATTCGTGACGCGGCCGACATGCTGCGCAAGGCCCAGCTCAAGCACACCGAGATTTTGCCGTTGTACGCACGGCTGTCGCCGGCCGAGCAGCAGCGCATTTTCCAGTCCCACCCGGGCCGGCGCGTGGTACTGGCGACCAACGTCGCGGAAACCTCGCTGACCGTGCCGGGCATTCGCTACGTGATCGACAGCGGTACGGCGCGCATCAGCCGCTACAGCTACCGCGCCAAAGTGCAGCGTTTGCCCATCGAGGCGATTTCCCAGGCCAGCGCCAACCAGCGTAAAGGCCGTTGCGGCCGGGTTGAGCCGGGCATTTGCGTGCGCTTGTACAGCGAAGAAGATTTTATCGGGCGCCCGGAATTTACCGACCCGGAAATCCTGCGCACCAACCTCGCTGCCGTGATCCTGCAGATGCTGCACCTGCGCCTGGGCGAGATCACCGATTTCCCGTTTATCGAACCGCCGGATGGCAAGGCCATCAGCGACGGTTTCAACCTGCTGCAAGAACTCTCGGCGGTAGACCGCAACAGCCAGCTCACGCCGTTGGGCCGCCAGCTTGCCCGCTTGCCGGTGGACCCGCGCATGGGCCGCATGTTGCTGGAAGCGGCCAAGCTGGGCAGTTTGCAGGAAGTGTTGATCGTCGCCAGCGCCATGTCGATCCAGGACCCGCGCGAGCGCCCACCGGAGCGTCAACAAGCGGCCGACCAGGCCCATGCACAGTGGAAAGACCCGGATTCGGACTTCGCCGGGTTGGTCAACCTGTGGCGCGGTTTCGAGGAGCAGCGCCAGGAACTGACCGCCAGCCCGTTGCGCAACTGGTGCCGCAAAAACTTCCTCAACTACTTGCGCCTGCGTGAGTGGCGCGACTCCCATCGTCAATTGAGCCTGATCTGCCGCGACATGCAGCTGAGCCTCAACAAAGAGCCCGCGGACTATCCGAAGCTGCATAAAGCGGTACTGTCCGGCTTGCTCAGCCAGATCGGCCAGAAGACCGAAGACGGCGATTACCTCGGCGCGCGCCAGCGTCGCTTCTGGATTCACCCGTCTTCGGGCATCGGCAAGAAGCGCCCGCAATGGCTGATGACCGCCGAACTGGTGGAAACCACCAAGCTCTATGCACGCATGGTGGCGAAAATCGACGCCGACTGGATCGAGCCGCTGGCCGGGCATCTGATCAAGAAAAACCACTTCGAACCCCATTGGGAGAAGAAGCGCGGCCAGGTGGTGGCCTTTGAGCAGATCACCCTGTTCGGGCTGATCGTGGTCGGGCGCCGGCCGGTGCATTACGGGCCGATTGACCCGGTGGTGTCCCGTGAGTTGTTTATCCGTGAAGGCCTGGTGCGCGGCGAGATTCAGTCCCGTGCCAAGTGCCTGACGGCCAACCAGAAACTGCTGGAGCAACTCGACGAGCTGGAAGCCAAGGCCCGCCGTCGCGACATCCTGGCCGACGAAGAAACCCTGTACGCCTTCTACGATGCGCGCCTGCCCGCAGAGATTCACCAGACCGCCACCTTTGACAGTTGGTACAAGGTCAACAGCCAGAAAGACCCGCAACTGCTGATCATGCGTGAAGAAGACGTACTGGCCCGCGAGGCCAGTGAAGTCACCGCCGCGCATTACCCGGACACCTTGCACTTGGGCGACCTGGCCCTGGCCTTGAGTTACCACTTCGAACCCAACCACCCCCGTGACGGCGTGACCCTGCGGGTGCCGGCGCCTTTGTTGCCGGCGTTGCCTGCCGAGCGCCTGGAGTGGCTGGTGCCGGGGTTGATCGAAGCCAAGTGCATCGCTCTGGTGCGCAACTTGCCCAAGGCGTTGCGCAAAAACTTCGTGCCGGTGCCGGACTTCGTCAAGGCCGCGCTGCAACGCATCGAATTCGGCCAGGGCTCGCTGCCCCAGGCGCTGGGGCGTGAATTGCTGCGCATGACCGGTGCGCGGGTCAGCGATGAGGCGTGGGCCGAGGCGGCGCAACAGGTGGAGAATCACCTGAAGATGAACCTGGAAGTGGTCGACGGCCAGGGCAAGTTCCTCGGTGAAGGCCGTGACCTGGCCGAGCTCACCGCACGGTTCGCCGAAGCCAGCCAGGCGGCCTTGGCCTTGCCGCAAACCGCGAAAAGCCAGCAGCCGGTGGAGGCCAAGGTGTTTGCGGCGGTGGCGGAAAAAACTCAGCAGAACATCGCCGGCCTGTCGATGACGGTGTACCCGGCACTGGTGGAAGAGAACGGCACGGTCAAGGAGGGGCGCTTCTCGACTGCCGCCGAAGCCGAGTTCCAGCACCGTCGCGCCTTGCAGCGCCTGCTGATGCAGCAATTGGCGGAACCGGCGAAATTCCTGCGCGGTAAATTGCCGGGCTTGACCGAGTTGGGCTTGATGTACCGTGAACTGGGGCGTATCGACGCGCTGGTGGAAGACATCCTGCTGGCCAGCCTCGATACCTGCGTACTTGAAGGCGAAGATAGCCTGCCACGGGACGGCGCTGGCCTGGCAGCCTTGGCTGAACGCAAGCGCGGCAGTTGGACCGAGCACGCCGAACGCTTGGCGCGCCTGACCCTGGAAGTGCTGAAGCTCTGGCACGGCCTGCAAAAACGCTTCAAAGGCAAGATCGACCTGGCCCAGGCCGTGGCCTTGAACGATATCAAGCAGCAACTGAGCAACCTGGTGTATCCAGGTTTTGTGCGGGAAACCCCGGCCCAGTGGTTCAAGGAACTGCCGCGTTTCCTCAAGGCCATCGAACTGCGCCTGGAAAAACTGCCGAGCCAGGTGCAAAAGGACCGCGTGTGGAGCAGCGAATTGGGCGGCCTGTGGGCGCAGTACCAGAACCGCCTGAACAAACACACCCAGGAAGGCAAGCGCGACCCGCAGTTGGAGCTATACCGCTGGTGGCTGGAGGAATACCGGGTGTCGCTGTTTGCTCAGCAGTTGGGCACCAAAGTGCCGATTTCCGATAAGCGCTTGAGCAAGCAGTGGAGTCAGGTAGAGCCCTGAAATTACCCCGGTTTCAGAACCGGGCAGGGCCATTGAGGTGATTGTCTGGCGCTATAGCGCCAAACCCCCGGGGTTGTGGCAAACTTCGCGGTTACAAGATTGAATAAAAGCATTGCTAGTTTGATGCCCGCTGGATGACATCAAACGACTTTAATTTTGGTACGACGGTACCAATACCTTCTGCCTGACAGATTTAGAGGAACGACCGTGCATAACGTCGTCATCAGCGGCACCGGCCTGTACACCCCGGCCAACAGCATCTCCAACGAAGAGCTGGTGCAGTCTTTCAATGCCTACGTACAACAGTTCAACGCCGACAACGCCGCCGCTATCGAACGTGGCGAGGTGCAGGCGCTGACCGAGTCGAGCGCGGCATTCATCGAAAAGGCATCCGGCATCAAGAGCCGTTTTGTGATGGACAAAGACGGCATCCTCGATCCGCAGCGCATGGCGCCGCGCCTGCCCGAGCGCAGCAACGACGAATGGTCGGTGCTTTGCCAGATGGCCATCGGTGCCGCCGAACAAGCCCTGCAGCGCGCCGGCAAGACCGCCGCCGACATCGACGGCGTGATTGTCGCCTGCTCCAACCTGCAACGTGCCTACCCGGCGATCGCCATTGAAGTCCAGGAAGCCTTGGGTATCCAGGGTTTCGGCTTCGACATGAACGTGGCGTGTTCCTCGGCCACCTTCGGCATCCAGAACGCGGCCAATAGCATCCAGTTGGGCCAGGCCCGGGCGATCCTGATGGTCAACCCGGAAGTCTGCACCGGCCACCTGAACTTTCGTGACCGTGACAGCCATTTTATCTTCGGTGATGCCGCCACGGCGGTGATCCTGGAGCGTGCTGACCTGGCGACGTCCGAACATCAGTTCGATGTGGTGAGCACCAAGCTGCTGACCAAGTTTTCCAACAACATTCGCAACAACTTCGGGTTTCTAAACCGCACGGCGGAAGAGGGCATCGGCGCCCCCGACAAGCTATTCGTGCAGGAAGGCCGCAAGGTATTCCGTGATGTTTGCCCGATGGTGGCCGAATTGATTGGCGAGCACTTGGCAGAAAACCAGCTGAGTGTGACTGATGTGAAGCGTTTCTGGCTGCACCAGGCCAACCTGAGCATGAATCACCTGATCGTGAAAAAACTGCTGGGGCGCGACGCGTCGGTGGAAGAAGCGCCAGTGATCCTCGATACTTACGCCAATACCAGCTCGGCCGGCTCGGTGATTGCGTTTCACACTTATCAGGATGACCTGCCCAAGGGCGCGGTTGCCGTACTCAGCTCCTTTGGCGCCGGGTATTCGATTGGCAGTGTGATCCTGCGCAAGCGCTGAGTGTGTGGCCGGGCGCGGTCAACTGTGGGAGCTGGCTTGCCTGCGAAGGCATCGGCTCGGTGTGCCTGAATCACCGAGTTGTCTGGATCGCAGGCAAGCCAGCTCCCACATTGAGCGTATTTCCACGGCAATATTGAGGTAATCGATGGCAGCAGCGGACGATGCGCACCTGCTTGAACGCCTGCTCAAGGGTGAGCAGCGGGCTTATAAGGATTTGGTCAACACTTACCAGAGTGCAATGCGCGCAGTGGCGTATGCCATCGTCGGCCAGCGCCATGCCGATGAGGTGGTGCAAGATGCCTGGCTCTCGGTGGTACGCAACCTGGCCAAGTTCGAAGGGCGATCGAGCCTCAAGACATGGTTATTGACGATCACTGCCAACTCCGCAAAGAGCCGTTACAAACAAAATCGTCGGGAAGTCCTTCTCGACGATTTGCCCTCACCCCACGGCACCATTGGCGATGACCGCTTCAGCCCGGATGATGGCCATTGGGCTGTCGCCCCTTACGCTTGGCACCAGGACACCCCGGAAGCGCTGCTGACCGAAGATGAACTGCGCAGATGCCTGGAGCATACGATTCTGAGTTTGTCCGAATTGCAAAGCAGTGTGCTGGTCCTGCGTGAGCGCCAGGGCCTGGAACTGGAAGAAATCTGTAATCTTCTGACCCTTTCACTCTCCAACGTCCGTGTGCTGTTGCATCGAGCGCGGCTTAAAGTCTTCGCCACGGTGGAGCATTTTGAGGAAACGGGCGAATGTTGACCTGTAAAGAACAAGTAGCGCGTTCCAGTGACTATCTCGATGGGCAATTGACCTTTCGGGAGCGTCTGCTGGTGCGTCATCACTTGATGTTTTGTCCGAACTGCCGGCGCTTTATCCGTCAGATGCGCCTGATGCAGGCAACGCTCAAGCGTATGCCGCAGGAGCCGGTGGAGGGTGTTGATGCGCTGGCCGAACAACTGGCCGCCGAGCGGCGTAAAGACATCATGTAGGAGCGAGCTTGCTCGCTCCTACATGTTAAGCGTTAGAACTTGGCTTCAGCATCCAGCTGCAAGGTGTTGGTATCGGCATCCCGCTGGGTCCGGCTGGCGAAGTCAGCCTTGGTCAGGAAGTAGGTGGCGCCAATGGCGAAGTTCTTGTCGATGTCGTAGCTGACTTTCATCTTGTGACCGCGCGAGCCGGTGGTGCCGTTGGCGAAGTCCGAATCGGTGAAGGCGCCTACGACAGCATTACGTTGAACGTCGCGGTAGTTGTAGTCCAGGTTCAAACCGAACACCTTGGACTTGGCACCCAGCAACCAGGCGGTGTCCTGGTCGGTCACCGCATCGTTGTTTTTCACGTATTGGCCGTAGAACGACAGCGGCACGGCCAGGCCACCGATGTCTGCTTGCGCAAAGCCTTCGTACAGGCGGAATTCATTGTTGGCCGAGTTGCCGTTGACCGCCAGTGCGCAAGGCGTGGTGGTGGTTGTGCAGCGGCTGTCCTCGTCATTCTTGTAGGCGTAGATACTGCCGCCCAAGGTCATTTTCAGGTTGTCGGTGACCGAGAACCGCGTGCCCAACTGGCCGGACGTCAGGCGCAGGTCATGGCGAAATTGCACGCCGTCACCGTCCACGTTGTCCTTGAGGTTGTAGTTACCCAGGCTGCCGAACAGCTCAGCGCTGCTACCCAGTGGGTATTTGTAGGTGACGGCCAGGCCTTCAGGGTTGATGTCGCTATCCCAGATCACATCGCCCATGTTCACCCACGGCTGCAGCATCTTGCCGCCGATCACGTGCAGGTTCTTGATCTGGTCCGGGTGGTAGTCGATGTAGCCGAGGTCCAGCCAGATCGACTTCTTATCGAAGTAACCATCCTGGTCCTGGTTGGTGGAGCGTGCATCATCGCCGCCGCCGGTGGCGATACGGATACCAGTGTCCACTTGCGGGTTGATTTCGGTGTAGGCACCCAGGCGGGCACGGATACGTTGACGGTCCTTGTCACGCCCACCGTTGTTGGGCTCGCCGTCGATCTTGATGGTTTCCTGGCGGAAGCGCACGTCACCCTTGAACTGGGTCTTGGCTGCCCAAGCCAATTTCTGGTCGAAGCTGCTCAGCTCGTTGGTTTTTTTCGCAGTGGCCGCGATCTGCTCGTTGGTCTCTTGTTGAGCCTGGCGTGCGATCTGCTGCTCTTTCTGATCCCTGGCCAGTTCCATTTGCAGTTCGGTGTACTGCGCCGCGGTGATCTGGCCGTTGGCCTTGAGCATGTCGAGCAATTTAGCGTCGACTGCAGCGCTGGCCGGAACGCTCAGTGCCAGCAACAGGCCGCCACACAGGACCGCCGCAGTTTTAGTGGAAGCAAGACGCATATCAATCTCCGAAAGTGAGGAGGGAGGGCAACACCCTCCAGGACACAACCGACCCATGACGGACGGAAAAAATGTCGCCCGGTAGACCCGGACGCTCTAAAAACTGGCGTCAGTATCGCGACCGTTTATGACGGAGTAGTGGCTAAGTGATTTCATCTAGATGACAAATCGTTACGCTACGGAACTAAGGGTTTTGACGTCTGTCCGCGTGTTTTGAGGATGTGTGCGCGGCTGTGATCAGCGATACTCCCCAGGTTTTCATGCCAAGAAACGATGAGGATGCCGATGCCGCTGCAACGCCTGGACAGCCTGTCCGATATCGCTGCGCACACGTGGGATGCCCTGATGCCACAGGCCCAGCCGTTTATGCAGCATGGGTTTCTCAGTGCGCTGGAAGACAGCGCCAGCGTCGGCCCGCATTCGGGCTGGCAGACGGAGCACTTGCTGCACTGGGAAGGCGACCGGTTGATGGCGGCATTGCCGGGTTATCGCAAATGGCATTCTTATGGCGAGTACGTGTTCGATCACGGCTGGGCCGACGCCTGCGAGCGCGCCGGCATCGACTATTACCCCAAGTTGCTGACGGCCGTGCCCTTCAGCCCGGTCGGTGGGCCGCGTGTGTTGGCTGCCAGTGCCGCAGACGCTTTCGAATTGCTCAATAGCCTGCCGGGGTATCTGGAGATCGAAGGCCTGTCGAGTGCCCATATCAACTTTACCGATGCCCTCGCCGATGAAGCCATGGCCCAACACCCCGGCTGGTTGCAACGCCTGGGTTGTCAGTTTCATTGGCAGAACCGTGGTTACCGCGACTTCCAGGATTTCCTTGACGCCCTGAGTTCACGCAAGCGCAAACAGATGCGCAAAGAGCGCGAACAAGTGGCAGGGCAGGGTATCGAGTTCGAGTGGTTGCAAGGCCATGAGCTGAGCGAATCCCAGTGGGATTTTGTTTACGCCTGCTACGCCAACACCTACGCGGTGCGTCGGCAATCGCCCTACCTGACCCGCGCATTTTTCAGCCTGTTGGCTGAGCGCATGCCCGCAGCCATACGCGTAGTCTTGGCCAAACAAGGCACGCGCCCGGTGGCGATGGCCTTCAGCCTGATCGGTGGCGACAGCTTCTACGGCCGCTACTGGGGTTGCCTGGCGGAGTTCGACCGCCTGCATTTCGAGACCTGTTTCTACCAAGGCATGGACTACGCCATCGCTCACGGCCTGCAACGCTTCGATGCGGGTGCCCAGGGTGAGCACAAATTGATTCGCGGGTTTGAGCCGGTGATTACGCGGTCATGGCACTACCTGCGCCACCCTGGGTTGAAGAACGCTGTGGAAGATTTTCTTGAGCGTGAACGGGTCGGGATTCTGGCGTATGCCGAAGAGGCGAGGGCGGCCCTGCCTTATCGGCAGGTCTGAACCATCGGTCTGGCAACCCTGCTGACTAACAATAAAACCGCTAATCTGTATGTACAGACGTACATACAGGATGTGTCATGCATTTTGAGTGGGATGAATCTAAGAACAAAGCCAATATTTCTAAGCACGGCATCGACTTTAACGACGTCCCAGATATTTTTCGGCATCCAATGCTGGCCTTGCGCGATGATCGGGCAGATTATGGCGAAGAGCGTTGGATCAGTATTGGCTGGATCAAATTGTTAATGGGTGTGGTCGTATATACCGAGCGGTGTGGTGATGTGATCCGTATCATATCTGCGCGAAAAGCAACCAAGAAGGAGGCCAAATACTATGACGCAAACATCGAAAACTGATTGGGAGCGCCTGGCCAACATGAATGATAAAGAAATCGACACCAGCGATATTCCTGAGCTGGACGCCGAATTTTTTCGACGCGCCGAGTTACGTGTTCCGGTGAAGCAGGCCGTGACCATTCGACTGGATGCCGATGTTCTGGAGTGGTTCAAAGGCCAAGGCACCGGATATCAGACACGTATTAATCAATTGTTGCGTCAGTACATGCAAGCCCACCAAGGTTGAAGCGCATTCAATTGAAGTCAGCCAGTAAAACACCCTGTAGGAGCGAGCTTGCTCGCGAAGAACGTGCAGACGACGCGGGTTTACAGCTGTAAGCACTGCGTCACCGTTGGCGTTTTTCGCGAGCAAGCTCGCTCCTGCAGGGATTGGGTCAAGCGGTTTTTTCTGTACCCAACCATCGGTACGTAATGCCGCCGATCACCGCGCCGAGGATCGGCGCGAGCCAGAACAGCCACAATTGCTGCAGCGCCCACCCGCCGACAATCAACGCAGGCCCTGTGCTGCGGGCCGGGTTGACCGAGGTGTTGGTCACCGGGATGGAGATCAGGTGGATCAGCGTCAGCCCCAGGCCAATGGCGATGGGCGCGAAGCCTGCCGGGGCTCGACGGTCGGTGGCGCCAAGGATGATCAGCACGAACATCGCCGTCATCACCAGCTCACAGACAAAGCCTGCCGCCATTGAATAACCACCGGGTGAATGCTCGCCATAACCATTGCTTGCCAGCCCGGAGGCCAGTTCGAACCCGGGTTTGCCGCTGGCGATGAAGTACAGCAGTGCGGCGGCGATGGCGCCACCGATCACTTGCGACACGATGTAGGCCGGCAACTCCCTGGCCGGGAATCTGCCGCCGACCACCAACCCCACCGAGACGGCCGGGTTAAGGTGACAGCCGCTGATATGCCCGATGGCAAATGCCATGGTCAGCACCGTGAGCCCAAAAGCCAGGGACACGCCGAGCAGGCCGATGCCGACGTTGGGGAACGCTGCGGCCAACACCGCACTCCCGCAGCCACCCAACACCAGCCAAAACGTACCCAGTCCTTCCGTTACGGAACGTTTGAACAGTGACATGAACACTTCCTTAGATTGCTCTATCTGATTAACGGTCTGTGTGGCTTCCCTGCTGCCTTAAATCAGGGCCCTCCTGGGGCCTGATTGCAGTACAGCAGGATTGTGTCGCAAGACCAGCCAGATAGAGAAAGCTGTCAGAATTGTTCGGAATTGAGCGGGCCTTTACCCAGCAAAATCAGTCTATGCCGACAAAACCCTCGGTCTGATGCTGCCATAACCGCGAATAAAGCCCGCCGTATGCCAGCAACTCGGAATGGCTGCCGCTTTCGGCAATCTGGCCTTTTTCCAGCACCACCAGGCGGTCCATTCGTGCGATGGTCGACAACCGGTGTGCAATCGCGATCACCGTCTTGCCCTGCATCAGGGTTTCCAGGCTCTCCTGGATCGCCGCTTCCACTTCCGAGTCCAGCGCGGAGGTGGCTTCGTCCATGATCAGGATCGGTGCGTCCTTGAGCAGCACGCGGGCGATAGCGATACGTTGGCGTTGCCCGCCGGAGAGTTTCACCCCGCGTTCACCCACATGGGCATCCAGCCCGGTGCGGCCCTCGGAATCCGACAGCAGCGGGATGAATTCATCGGCGCGGGCCTTGTGCACCGCCGCCCACAGTTCTTCGTCTGTCGCGTCGGGCTTGCCATACAGCAGGTTGTCGCGGATCGAGCGGTGCAGCAACGAGGTGTCTTGGGTGATCATGCCGATTTGTGCGCGCAGGCTCTCCTGGGCGACCTCGGCGATGTCCTGGCCGTCGATGAGGATGCGCCCGCCCTGCAGGTCGTAAAGGCGCAGCAGCAGGTTGACCAGCGTCGACTTGCCCGCGCCGGATGGGCCGATCAAGCCGATCTTTTCCCCGGCCTTGATCTCGAGGTTGAGGCCGCCAATGATTCCGCTCTTCTTGCCGTAGTGGAAGTCCACTTGCTCAAAGCGTACCTGGCCGTGGGGTACCGTCAGGCGCGGAGCGTTTTCACGATCGATAACGGCCTGTGGCTGGGCGATGGTCTTCAGGCCGTCTTGCACAATGCCAATGTTTTCGAAGATGCCGTTGACCACCCACATGATCCAGCCGGACATGTTGACGATGCGGATCACCAGGCCGGTGGCCAGGGCAATCGCGCCCACGGAAATCAGCGACTGGGTCCACAGCCACAGGGCCAGGCCAGTAGTGGTGACGATCAGCAGGCCGTTCAGAATACAGATCACGGTGTCCATGCTGGTGAGCACGCGGGCGGCCAGTTGGGTTTTTTCGGTCTGCTCGATGATCGCTTGCTTGGCGTATTCCTGTTCGTTCTGCGTATGGGCGAACAGCTTCAAAGTGGTGATATTGGTGTAGCCGTCGACGATTCGGCCCATCAACTTGGAGCGCGCCTCCGAGGAGACCACCGAGCGTTCTTTCACCCGAGGTACGAAGTAACGCAGGGCCAGGCTGTAGCAAACGATCCAGGTGATCAGCGGAATCATCAGCCGCCAGTCGGCCTCGGCAAACAACACCAGGGCACTGATGGCGTAGATCGACACGTGCCAGATAGCCTCCGCGGTCGCCACCGCCGAGTCACGCAAGGAGTTGCCGGTTTGCATGATCCGCTGGGCGATGCGCCCGGCGAAATCGTTTTGAAAGAAATTCAGGCTCTGCTTGAGCACGTAGCTGTGGTTCTGCCAGCGAATCAGGCTGGTCATGCCAGGGTTGATGGTCTGGTGCACCAGCAAGTCATGCAGGCCGTTGAAGAGCGGGCGCAACAACAGAGCGACCACGGCCATCCAGATCAGCTCGGCGCTGTGGATCTGGAAAAAATTCGCTGGTGGCGTGCCCTGGGCCAGGTCGATGATGCGGCTCAGGTAGCTGAACAACGCAACTTCGATCAGGGCGCCGACCAGCCCCACCACCAGCAGTGCGGCGAAGCACGGCCACACCTGGCGCAGGTAATAAAGATAGAAGGGCAGGACTTTTTCGGGAGGGGCCGCGCTGGGGGCGTCGCGGAAAATATCGATCAGTTGTTCAAAACGACGATAGAGCATTGGGTTTGACGCCCGCCGGGCGGGCTCTCCTTTCAAAGGTGCACGGTGCCATGCGGGCACCGTGCAAAGCTGCCTGCAGACCTCAGTCGATGCGCTTGGCCGACTTGATGATCACAGGATCGATAGGCACGTTCTGCATGCCTTGCTTGGTGGTGGTCTGGGAGTTGACGATGATGTCGACCACGTCCATGCCCTTGACCACTTTGGCGAACACGGCATAACCGGCATCGCGGCCCGGGTCGAGGAAAGCATTGTCGGCCACGTTGATGAAGAATTGGCTGGTGGCCGAGTTCGGGTCATTGGTGCGAGCCATGGACAAGGTGCCACGCACGTTATGCAGGCCATTGCTGGCTTCGTTCTTGATCGGTGCTTCGGTCGGCTTTTGTGACATTTGCTGGGTGAACCCGCCGCCCTGGACCATGAAGCCGGGGATCACGCGGTGAAAGATCGTGTTGGTGTAGAAGCCCTTGTCGACATAGGCCAGGAAGTTCTTGGTGCTGATCGGCGCCTTGACCGGGTCCAGTTCGATTTCAATCTGGCCGTTGGTGGTGTCGAGCAACACGTGTGGCGCCTTGGCCGGCTCGGCCGCCATCAGGTTGGCAGCGAACAGGGCGGAACCGGCAAAGAAGGCGATTTTTTTCAGCATGGGTCAGTGATCCTGGGTAGTGGTTTCGACGGTCTTTAGAAACTCGAGCAAGGTCGCGTTAAAGACCTCGGGTTGATCCAAGGGCGTGGCATGGCGGGAATCTTCGATGACCACCAGCCGCGCATCGGGCAGCAGTTTTACATAGATTTCTTTCTGCGCCACGGGGGTGTAGTCATGGTCGGCGCTGATGACCAGGGTTGGACAGGCAATTCTCGACAGTTGTTCCTGCACGCCCCAGCCCACAATGGCGTCGAAGCTGGCGAGATAAGCACGTTTGTCGTTGCTTGCCCAGCGTTCGGCCATCTTGCGGCGCAGGTCGGCCTGCTCAGGTTTTGGGAACAGCCGATCGCCCAAGGCCTTGCCGATGGTGCCCAGGCTGAGCACGCGGGCCAGGGTCCAGCGTTTGGCCCACTGCCAATAGTCGTCGGCACTGCGCACCTTGACCTCAGGCGCGCTGTTGACGATGCACAGGCTCTTGACCCGCAGGGGTTCATCCACCGCCAGTTGGAAGGCGATCATGCCGCCCATGGATAAACCCACCACGTGGGCCGCTGGCAGGTCCAGGTGTTCGATCAGGGCGACCAGGTCGAAGGTAAACCCTTTGATGCTGTAGCGCTCCCGGGGTTTGTCCGAGCGACCATGGCCGCGCACGTCAACCACGATCAGGCGGTAGTGGCGGGCGAGTACCGGTATTTGCAGTTCCCAATCCTGGCTGCTGGAGCCCAGGCCGTGGATCAGGATCAGGGGGTTGCCATGGCCGTATTCCTCGTAATGCAGGCTGCAGCCTTCATGATCGAACCAGGCCATGGATGAACTCCGTTTCAGGCTTGTTGGGGAGCGGCGAAGGGCGCGTCCAGGGGAGCGGTGTCAAAGGTGCGCAGCAATTCCACGAGGATCTGCGTGGCGGGCCCCAAGGGTTTGTCTTTGTTGGAGTACAGGTAAAACGTCGGGTTGCGACTGCCACCTTTTTCCAGGGGAAGCTGCTTGAGCACGCCTTCCTTGAGTTCGCGCTCGATCATGTGCCGGGGCAGCCAGGCAAAGCCCAGGCCGCTGCCGACGAAGGTGGCGGCGGTAGCGAGGCTGCCGACAGTCCAGCGCTGTTCGGCGCCGAGCCAGCCGACGTCGCGCGGTTGTTGGCGGCCCGAGTCACGGATCACCACCTGCATCTGGCTCTCCAGGTCGTGGAAACTCAGCTCACGGTTGAGGCGATGCAGCGAGTGATCGGGGTGGGCCACGGCGACGAACTCCACATCGCTCATTTCCGTGCCCAGGTAGCCCGGGATGATAAACCCGCAAATGGCCAGGTCCGCCATGCCGTCGAGCAGCAACTCTTCGACGCCGGACAGCACTTCTTCGCGCAGGCGCACCCGGCAGCCACGGCTTTGGGGCATAAAGGCGGTCAGCGCGCGAACGAGGCGTGCGCTGGGGTAGGCGGCATCCACCACCAGGCGCACTTCGGCTTCCCAGCCCTGCTCCATGTGATGGGCGAGGTCTTCCAGTTGGCTGGCGTTTTTCACCAGTTGGCGGGATCGGCGCAGCAGCACTTCACCGGCCTCGGTCAGCACCGCCTTGCGCCCGTCGATACGCAGCAAGGGGACACCGAGTTGGTCCTGCATGCGCGCTACGGTGTAGCTCACTGAAGATTGCGAACGGTGCAGCGCTTCGGCGGCTTGGGCAAAGCCGCCATGATCGACCACGGCTTGCAAGGTGCGCCATTGATCGAGGGTAACGCGGGGCGCTTTCAAGATGAGCTCCTCTTGTCCTAAGCTGGCGGTCCTTATTGGAGACTGCCGAATGAGAAAATTGTGTTGTGTGTTGCTGGCGCTGCTGCCGATGAGCGCGTTTGCCTACCCTATCGACGTGACGAAAAAGATCGATGGCGTGAGCATTGATTACACCGCCTCCGATGTGGACGGCGACATCAGTTCGATCCAGCTGAACAACTACGGTACCCAGGACGCGGTGTGCAAGGTTACCTTCACCAACGGCCCGGAATCGCCACGCCGTCGCACCGTGACTGTGCCGGCAGGCAAAAGCACCAACACCACGGTCAAGTTCAACCGCGCCATCATCAAGATGCGCATTGCCTTGGACTGCGCGCCAAAATAAAGCAGTAGCGGAGTGCGCCCACAGGAATACTCCGCTTATAAACGAATTTATAGATGGGTTGTAGCAGTTTTTTGCGCTTTTTTATCGAATAGGCCCTGGTTAACCTTCTCTCCATCGACTTACAGCAATTACCGATGGAGCCTACGAAGCCATGTCCAATGTTCTGATCATCGAAAGCAGTGCGCGCCAGCAGGATTCCATTTCCCGCCAGCTCACCCAACAGTTCATCAGCCAATGGCAAGTCGCCCATCCGGCAGACCACATCACCGTGCGCGACGTCGCGCTCAATCCGGTACCCCACTTGGATGCCAACCTGCTGGGCGGTTGGATGAAACCGGCGGAGCAGCGTAACGACGACGAACAGGTGTCCCTGGACCGCTCCAACGAGTTGACTGACGAACTGCTGGCCGCCGACGTGTTGGTGATGGCCGCGCCGATGTACAACTTCGCTATCCCCAGCACCCTCAAAGCCTGGCTGGATCACGTGTTGCGGGCCGGTGTGACTTTCAAATACACCGCCACTGGGCCCCAGGGCCTGTTGACCGGCAAGCGCGCCATCGTGCTCACCGCACGCGGCGGTATTCACACGGGTGCCACCTCGGATCACCAGGAACCGTACCTGCGCCAGGTCATGGCATTTATCGGCATTCATGACGTTACCTTCATTCACGCCGAAGGCGTCAACCTGGGCGGCGACTTCCAGGAGAAGGGCGTCAATCACGCCAAGGCACTGCTGGCCCAGGTGGCCTGAGGCGTTAATCGTCAGATAATCCCGTGCTGCTTATATAGCCCCACGCAAACCCTTCAAGTACGCGTATCGAACCTCCCTTTGCACTTTTTGCTCCTGAGTGCTCCTGCCCGACTGCCGCTTTAGCGAGGTCGGGTTTTTTTTGCGCCGAGTTTCTTCAACCCCAAAAAAGCTTTAATGTCGCGCCCATTCGAAACGAGGCGCGCATGGGCTATCTACTGGTTGTCACCCTGATTCAGGCATTTTCCTTCAGCTTGATCGGCGAATACCTCGCCGGTCACGTCGACAGCTACTTTGCGGTGCTGGTGCGCGTGGTGCTGGCCGGGCTGATCTTTATCCCGCTGACGCGCTGGCGCTCGGTGGAGCCCGCGTTCATGCGCGGCATGTTGGTGATCGGTGCATTGCAGTTTGGCGTGACCTACGTCTGCCTGTACCTGAGCTTTCGCGTGCTGACGGTGCCGGAAGTGCTGCTGTTCACCATCCTCACGCCGCTGCATGTGACCCTGATCGAGGACGCGCTTAATCGCCGCTTCAATCCCTGGGCGCTGGTGGCGGCCCTGGTGGCGGTGGGCGGTGCGGCGGTGATTCGTTTCGATCAGATCACCCCGCACTTCCTGATGGGGTTCTTGCTGCTGCAATTGGCCAACTTCACCTACGCCGCCGGGCAAGTCATGTACAAACACCTGGTGGCGCGGTATCCCAGTGACCAGCCGCACTTCCGGCGTTTCGGTTATTTCTACCTGGGCGCCTTGTTGGTGGTGTTGCCGGCGTTCCTGCTGTTCGGCAAGGCTGACTTCCTGCCGCAAGCGCCGCTGCAATGGGGTGTGCTGGTGTTCCTCGGGTTGGTCAGCACCGCGCTGGGCATGTACTGGTGGAACAAGGGCGCCTGCCTGGTCAATGGCGGCACCCTGGCGGTGATGAACAACCTGCATGTGCCGGTGGGGTTGCTGCTGAACCTGCTGATCTGGAACCAGCACGAACCGCTGGGCCGTTTGGCCCTGGGCGGTCTGGTGATTCTGGGGGCGGTTTGGATCAGCCGGCTGGGTGTGCGTCGGGCGGTGCCGTCTCCATCGTGATCACCACCTTGCCCTTGGCGCGGCCTTGTTCGACATAGTCCAGGGCCGCCGCTGTGGATTCGAACGGAAAGGCACGGTCGATAACCGGCCGGAGACTGCCGGACTCGACCAGCGCGGTGATTTCATCCAGCTGTACGCCACTGGCATGCATGAAGACAAACTCATAGCTCACGCCTTGCTTGCGTGCTTTCCTGCGGATACCGCTGCTCAACAGGCCCATGACCAGGCCTAATAACCATGGCAGGTTCTGGGCGCGGGCGAAGGCGGGCGTCGGCGGCCCGGAGATGGAGATGAGCTGACCGCCGGGCTTGAGAATCTTCAGTGACTTGGCCAGCGCATCCGGGCCGAGGCTGTTCAGTACCACATCGTAATCCCGCAGCACGGCCTCGAAGGCTTGCTGTTTGTAGTCGATCACTACATCCGCGCCCAACGCCTTGACCCACTCCACATTGGCGGTGCTGGTGGTAGTGGCGACAAAAGCGCCCAAATGCTTGGCCAGCTGGATGGCGATACTGCCCACCCCGCCTGAGCCCGCATGAATGAACACCTTCTGGCCTTTCTTCAGCTTCGCGGTTTCCACCAGCACCTGCCACGCCGTGAGCGCGACCAGGGGCAGGGACGCGGCTTGCTCCATGCTGATGTTGGTGGGTTTGCGCGCCAGTGCGTCTTCGTGCACGGCAATCCGCTCGGCGAAGGTGCCAATACGTTGCTGGGGCGGGCGAGCGTAGACTTCGTCCCCCGGCTTGAAGCGTCGTACCGCAGCGCCGACGCTGAGCACCACGCCGGCCAGGTCGTTCCCCAGTGTCAACGGCAACGCATAGGGCAGGATCAGTTTGAATTCGCCCTTGGCGATCTTTGCATCCAGCACATTAACGCTGCTGGCCCGCACCTGAACCAGCACGTCATGTTCACCCACAACAGGCGCGGGGGCCTCGATGAGGCGGCCGGGCTGCTTGCCGTACCGTTCGATGGAAAATGCCTTCATGGTTCAACGCTCGTTGCTTCGGTGAGAAGGGCAGGCGCGGAGCACGCCTGCTACCGGTTGATCAGGCGTTGACCAGGTAACGCTCGGCAACCTGGGACTGCTTGATCTGCGCCAGCAAGCCTTGCCGCGCAGCCTGCAACGCGTCCCAACGGGCGCCATCCTGCAACGGTGGAATGGTTACCGGCTCGCGGCGGTCGAAACCGACCAGCGCCGCGTCCACCAGATCACCCACTTCCATCACGTCCGTGAGGGTGTTGATATCAATGCCCGCACGCTCCCAGATCTCGGTACGCGTGGCAGCGGGCAGCACGGCTTGCACGTACACGCCTTTGGGCGCCAGTTCCAGGCTCATGCCCTGGGACAGGAACAGTACGAACGCCTTGGTCGCGCCGTACACCGTCATGCCGAATTCGGGGGCCAGGCCTACTACCGAGCCAATGTTGATGATAGCGCCGTTGCCGACTGCCGCCAGGCGCGGAGAGATTGCACTGGCCAGGCGTACCAGCGCCGTGGTGTTGAGGGCGACCAACTGCGCGACGCTTTCGGTGGACTGTTCAATAAAACTGCCGGACTGCGCGGCGCCTGCATTATTGACTAGCGTGCCAATGCTGGCGTCATCGCGCAGGCGCGCTTCAACTGCGGCAAGGTCAGCGCTTTGGGTCAGGTCGGCCGGGAGGATATCAACGCTGACGGCGTGGTGCTCACGCAGCCTGGCGGCGAGCGCTTCCAGGCGCGCGATGTCACGGGCCACCAATACGAGGTCGTGGCCGCGTGCGGCAAAACGTTCGGCGTAGGCGGCGCCAATGCCGGTCGAAGCGCCAGTGATCAGAACGGTGTTGGAAGTGCTCATGGTGTGATGCTCTGTGAGTGCGAGGAGTTTTTATGATGTCGATCATAATCAAAGCTGTCAACGGTTTTGATTGTGATCGACATCATAGTAATATGCCTATCTCGCAAGCTGGCAGGACCACAGACATGAAGATCACCAAGGCGCAATCACAGAGCAATCGGGCCCATATCGTCGCGACAGCTTCCGAGCTGTTCCGCGAGCGGGGGTTCGATGGGGTGGGCGTGGCCGAGTTGATGGCTGCGGCCGGTTTTACCCAAGGCGGCTTTTACAAGCACTTCGGTTCCAAGGCGGACTTGATGGCGGAAGCAGCCGCCAACAGCCTGGCGCAGTCACTGGCCGACAGCGCGGAGATGGAGGTGGAGCAGTTTTTCGAGGTTTACCTGTCCAGGCAGCACCGCGACCATCGCGGCGGCGGATGCACATTGGCGGCGTTGTGTGCCGATGCCGCCCGTCAATCGGACACGCTGAAGGCGACCTTTGCCGACGGTTTGGAAAATACCCTGCAGGCCCTGGAAGCAAAGTACAACGCAGCTCATGAGACGCCACAAGAAGGCGTGCGCGCAAAAATGCTCGACAGCATGGCCCATGCCATCGGCGCAATCATGCTGTCGCGGGCGTGCCCGGATGATTCCGCACTGGCCGATGAAGTGCTTGAGGTTTGCCGCAAGGAGATTACGGCGTCACTGCCGTAATCCCGTTTGCATCACCTCATGCCGTTTCGGCGACGGACACCTGCGTGGCCCCGGCCAATGCCGGCAGCACGCCGGCGCGCAGGTCATTACCGCTCGGCTGCTGATACAGGCTTAGCCCGAACTCCGGCAACACCGCCAATAGATAATCGAAGATATCGCCCTGGATCCGCTCGTAATCGCCCCACGCGGTGGTGCGGGTAAAGCAGTAGATCTCCAGCGGCACGCCCTGGGCGGTGGTTTGCATCTGGCGCACCATGCAGGTCATATTCGGCTGGATGTCCGGGTGGCTTTGCAGGTATGCCAGTGCGTAGGCGCGGAAGGTGCCGAGGTTGGTCATGCGCCGACGGTTGGCCGACAGTTGCGCGCTGTGGCCCTGAGCCTCGTTCCAGGCCTTGAGTTCGGCCTGCTTGCGGCTGATATAGCCGCTGAGCAAGTGCACCTGGGTCATGCGCACTTCTTCCTCGTCGTTCAGGAAGCGTACGCCGCTGGCGTCGATGTACAGGCTGCGCTTGATACGGCGCCCACCGGAGGCCTGCATGCCACGCCAGTTCTTGAACGACTCGGACATCAGGCGCCAGGTGGGGATGGAAACGATGGTTTTGTCGAAGTTCTGCACCTTCACCGTGTGCAGGGTGATGTCCACCACATCGCCATCGGCACCCACCTGGGGCATTTCGATCCAGTCACCGACGCGCAGCATGTCGTTGCTGGTCAATTGCACACTGGCGACGAACGACAGCAGCGTGTCCTTGTACACCAACAGAATCACCGCCGACATCGCACCCAGGCCCGACAGCAGCAACAGGGGCGAGCGGTCGATCAGGGTGGCGACGATGATGATCGCGCCGAACACGAACAGCACCATTTTCGCCAGTTGCACATAGCCCTTGATCGAGCGGGTGCGTGCGTGTTCGGTGCGTGCGTAGATATCCAGCAGCGCGTTGAGCAGGGCACTCATGGCCAAAACCATGAACAGAATGGTGATCGCCAGGGCGACGTTGCCGATAAACAGAATGGCGGTCTTGCTCAGGTCCGGCACCAGGTACAGGCCGAACTGGACCACCAGCGATGGCGTCATCTGCGCCAGGCGATGGAAGACTTTGTTATGCCGCAGGTCGTTCAGCCAGTGCAGGGCCGGCTGCCGGCCGAGCAATTTGACCGCGTGCAGGATGAGGTAACGGGCGACCCGTCCCACCACCAGTGCCACCACCAGCAACACCAGCAAGCCTAGGCTGGAATGCAGGACCGGGTGTTCATCGAGGGCGCCCCAAACGTCTTGGACGTTGAGCCAGAGCTGTTTGATATCCATGAGTGAACCGATTCTTCTGTAAGACAACACGGGGCGATTAGAGCATTTAAGTGCAACAAAGTTGACGCTCTGGACAAAATCGCTGACAAAAAAGCAGCTGATTAGCCCCGTTCGCGTAAAGAAACTCGGTTTGGGCGCCCGAAACCGGTAACCTATGCAGCTGATATTTTGTATTTCTTCGAGGTAGCACCCGTGTTTTCCCAATTCGCCCTGCACGAACGCCTGCTTAAAGCCGTGGCCGAGCTTAAATTTGTCGAGCCTACGCCTGTGCAAGCAGCGGCCATCCCGCTCGCACTGCAAGGGCGTGACCTGCGGGTGACGGCGCAAACCGGCAGCGGCAAGACCGCCGCTTTCGTCCTTCCGGTACTTAACCGCCTGATCGGCCCGGCCAAAGTGCGCGTCAGTATCAAGACCCTGATCCTGCTGCCGACCCGCGAGCTGGCCCAGCAGACCCTGAAGGAAGTCGAGCGCTTCTCGCAGTTCACCTTCATCAAGTCCGGCATCATTACCGGTGGCGAAGACTTCAAGGTCCAGGCCGCGATGCTGCGCAAGGTACCGGACATCCTGATCGGTACCCCAGGGCGCATGATCGAGCAGCTCAACGCTGGCAACCTCGACCTCAAGGAAGTCGAAGTGCTGGTGCTCGACGAAGCCGACCGCATGCTCGACATGGGCTTTGCCGATGATGTGCAACGTTTGGTCGGTGAGTGCGTCAACCGCCAGCAGACCATGCTGTTCTCCGCCACCACCGGTGGTTCGACCCTGCGCGATATGGTCGCCAAGGTGCTGAACAACCCTGAGCACTTGCAGGTCAACAACGTCAGCGACCTGAACGCCACCACGCGCCAGCAGATCGTCACCGCTGACCATAACGTGCACAAAGAACAGATCCTGAACTGGTTGTTGGCCAACGAGACCTACCAGAAGGCCATCGTGTTCACCAACACCCGTGCCGCCGCCGACCGTATCTACGGGCGCCTGGTTGCGCAGGAATACAAGGCGTTCGTGCTGCACGGCGAGAAAGACCAGAAGGACCGCAAACTGGCCATCGACCGTCTCAAGGCGGGCGGCGTGAAGATCCTGGTGGCCACCGACGTGGCCGCACGCGGCCTCGACGTCGACGGCCTGGACCTGGTGATCAACTTCGATATGCCCCGCAGCGGCGACGAATACGTGCACCGTATCGGCCGTACCGGACGGGCCGGCAATGATGGCCTGGCTATCTCGCTGATCTGCCACGGCGACTGGAACCTGATGTCGAGCATCGAACGCTACCTGAAGCAGTCGTTCGAGCGCCGTACCATCAAGGAAGTCAAAGGCACGTACACCGGGCCGAAGAAGGTCAAGGCGTCGGGCAAGGCCGTTGGCGTGAAGAAGAAAAAGACCGACGCCAAGGGCGACAAGAAGAAAACCGGCGCCAAGTCGCCGACCAAGCGCAAGATCGCCAACCGGCCGAAGACCGACAACCTGTCGCTCGTCAGCAAGGACGGCATGGCGCCGCTCAAGCGCCGCAAGCCAGAAGCTCCGGCTGCCGAATAAGCAGGCGGGCATCAAAAAACCGGACGATGTCCGGTTTTTTTTCGCCATCAGTTTTTAGTCTTGGCGGCCGCTTCCTTGAGCTCCTTGAGCCGTGCATCGATAAACTGGCACTTGTCAGGAAACTCGGCGCTTTCGGTATCCAAGTCCATCTTCTGCAGCTGGTCATTCATCTCCTTGGCCTTGGTCGGGTCCTGCTCTGTGAGCTTGGTCACTTCCTTGGCCAGCTCCTCCCGCTTGGCCGTGGCCTCCTCAGGCGTGCAGGCCCAGGCGGGCAGGGCGCTCAGCAGCGTGGCGGCGAGGGTCAGCTTCATCAAGATTTTCATGGTCGGACTTCCTTGGCAGTGATGTGCAGTTGAGGCGGCGAACCTCTGGAAAGTTCAGAGAAATGACGCCCGTCCGTTCGGTTGAACGGCCAGTGCTGGAGCGTGTCACTCCCTTAGACGGGCTAACTCCATCGGCCTGCAGGAGGAATCAGGATGACGACTTACAATTGGGATCTGATCGAACGTCTGCTGCATGAAGTGCAGAACGGCGAGGGCAGCTTTGCCCCGCGCAAATACGCCGAACAGGAAGCCGCCGAGAAGGCGACGGCCGGCGAGGACACTGGCAACCTGGACGCATTGAAGAAGACCGCTGCCGATTACGAGGCGCTGCTGTTCAAGCGTGGCTTTATTGAGTCGCGGCCTGAAGAAGAGGGCGGCAATGGTGAGAATTTCATTCTGACGGCGCTGGGTGCGCAATTGCTGGCGCTGATCGACAGTTCGATTCCGGGCAATGATCATCCACGTCAGGTGTTGGATGAGCAGGAGGACGCGCTTGATCCGGCAACGTTCGCTGAAGTGGCCTCAAAAGCCCAGATCGCCTGATCTTCTTATGCCCCGGCGCCCCCGAGGGAGCCGGGTGAACCTGTCGAATCGGTAATCTGCCGCTAAGGTTGCTGACAGCCGGCGACTCCTAATCTGCAGCCATTCAACTCACGGACTTGAATCGGCATGCACTCCACAACCTCCAGACGCACATTCGTCAAAGGCCTGGCCGCAGGCGGCCTGCTGGGTTGGCTCGGGCTTTGGCGCCCCCCTGTGTGGGCACTGACCAGCCCCGGCCAGCCCACGGTGCTCGCCGGCAGCGAATTTGACCTGTTTATTGACCAGACTCCCGTCAACCTGACCGGCCGTGCGCGCACCGCGTTGACCGTCAACGGCAGCCTGCCCGGCCCGCTGTTACGCTGGCGCGAAGGCGACACCGTGACCCTGCGCGTGAAAAACCGCCTTGACGAGCCCACCTCGATCCACTGGCACGGCATCCTGCTGCCATCGACCATGGACGGCGTGCCCGGCCTGAGCTTCAAGGGCATCGAACCGGGTGGCCTTTACGTTTACCAGTTCAAGGTCAAGCAGCACGGCACCTACTGGTACCACAGCCATTCCGGACTTCAGGAACAGCAGGGCGTGTATGGCCCGCTGGTCATCGACCCCAAGGAACCCGAGCCGTATACCTACCAGCGCGATTACGTGGTGATGCTGTCGGACTGGACCGACGAAGACCCCGTCGCCCTGATGAAAACCCTCAAGAAGCAGTCCGATTACTACAACCTGCACAAACCCACCGTGGGCGATTTTATCCGGGATGTGGGCAAACAAGGCTGGTCGGCCACGGCTGTCGACCGGCTGATGTGGGCGCAAATGAAGATGAACCCCACCGACCTTGCGGACGTCAGCGGCGAGACCTACACCTACTTGCTCAACGGCCAGCCGCCGGGGCAGAACTGGACCGGAGTGTTCAAGGCGGGGGAAACGATTCGCCTGCGTTTTATCAATGGCTCGGCGATGACCTATTTTGATGTGCGCATTCCAGGGTTGAAGATGACCGTCATCGCCGCGGATGGCCAGCCGGTAAAGCCGGTAAGCGTCGACGAGTTCCGTATCGCCGTGGCGGAAACCTACGATGTGCTGGTCGAGCCTGTGGCAGAGGCCTATACCCTGTTTGCCCAGTCCATGGACCGCACAGGCTATGCCCGTGGCACCCTCGCCCGGCAGATGGGTGCGACCGCCTCAGTACCGCCGCTTGATCCGCGCCCGTGGCTGACCATGGAGGACATGGGTATGGGCGGCATGGACCACGGTGCCATGGCCGATATGCCGGGCATGGAAGGCATGGATCACAGCGCCATGGGCGCGATGGCGATGCAGAAACACCCCGCCAGCGAGCAGAACAGCCCGCTGGTAGACATGCAGGCGATGAGCCCGGTGCCCAAGCTGGACGACCCTGGAATCGGCCTGCGCAACAACGGCCGCCGCGTGCTCACCTATGCCGACCTGCGCAGTACCTTTGAAGACCCCGATGGCCGCGCCCCCTCGCGCACCGTCGAATTGCATCTCACCGGGCATATGGAAAAGTTCGCCTGGTCGTTCAATGGCGTGAAGTTTTCCGATGCCGAGCCCTTGCAACTGACTTATGGCGAGCGCGTGCGGGTGGTGCTGGTCAACGACACCATGATGGCCCATCCGATTCACCTGCATGGCTTATGGAGCGATCTGGAGGACGAAAACGGCCAGTTCCAGGTGCGCAAGCACACCATCGACATGCCACCGGGCTCCCGGCGCAGTTACCGTGTCACCGCTGATGCCTTGGGGCGCTGGGCCTATCACTGCCACCTGCTGTACCACATGGAAATGGGCATGTTCCGTGAGGTGCGCGTGCATGAATAAGGAAGCGAGCATGAACCGTTGCGTTCTACCCGTTTGCATCGCCTTCGCCGCGCTGGGGTTCGTCCCATGGGCGTTGGCGGCCGAGGATGAATTTCAGAACATGAGCCCGGCGACGTCCGTGCTGACGCAAAGCCGTACGCCGATTCCGGCGCTGACCGACGCAGACCGCGCAGCGGTGTACAACGCGCCGGGGGGGCATCAGGTGCACGACAGCGGCGTGAACTCGATGCTGCTGATCAACCAGTTGGAATGGCAGGGCGGCGACGGCAACGCGCAGAGTTGGGACATCAAGGGTTGGGTCGGCGGTGACATCGACCGGCTGTGGCTACGCAGTGAAGGCGAACGCAGCGCCGGCCGCACTGAAAGCGCCGAAGCCCAAGCGCTATGGGGGCACGCTTTCAGCCCGTGGTGGGATGTGGTCGGCGGCGTGCGCCAGGACTTCAAGCCCGGTGCCAGCCAGACCTGGGCGGCCTTTGGCCTACAAGGCATGGCGCTTTACAACTTCGAGGCCGAAGCCACGTTGTTTGTCGGCGAATCGGGGCATACCGCCGCACGCCTTGAGGGTGACTACGACATTCTGCTCACCAATCGCCTGATCCTGCAGCCCACCGCAGAACTCAATTTTTACGCGCAGAACGATCCGCAACGCGGCGTTGGTTCGGGCTTGGCGGAAAGTGAGCTGGGCTTGCGTCTGCGCTACGAAGTTCGCCGCGAGTTTGCGCCTTATGTCGGGCTCAGTTGGAACCGCACTTATGGCCAGACCGCGCAATACGCACGGGAAGACGACGAAGACGTTAACCAATTGCACTGGGTGGTTGGCGTGCGCCTATGGTTCTGACCGCAAACATGCATCAAGACTGTGCGCTTTTCAGGCATTTGAGCGCCTGGAAGTCGCTGCGGACCTTGTCGATTTTCTGGGTGAGTTTCAGGCGCTGCGCTGGTGAGCTTTGGGCCATCACATCGATGAGCAAGCTGCGCGCGGCGGCTTCGGTCTGTGCGTAGGCGGCGCGGTATTGTGGGGTCCACAGGCTTTCGCGATCGACCAGCAGTTGTTGGATTTTCTGTGGGAAATCGGCACTGTGGCGCTGTTGCAGCGCCTCGATAAATTGCGCCTGCCAATGGGCGCGGTTGCCGATCCACGCTTGGTTTTGCGCGCCCAACTCGGCCGACCAGGCCGTCACGCGGTTTTGCTGGCCAGGGCTCAACGGGCCAATCCAGGCGTCCAGGCGCTTGCTCATGCGCTGGGCGCGTTCCTTGATTTGCTGGGCCAGCGGCGGCTTGAGGTATTCGTCCTGGCGTTTGCGCAGGTCCTTGGCCAGGGCGTCGCTCATGTCCTTGACCTGCTGATCGTCCAGGCCTTGCAGCAATTGCACGGCTGAGGGCGTGATTTCCCGCGCAATCTCGGCAATTGCCTGTTTGGCTTCGACTGTACGGGTTTGCAACGCGGCGTCGGTAACTTGGTTGCTGTCGACCATCTGTTGCAGGCGGTCGAGCCAGTCCAGGTAGCCAGGCAATTGCGTGGTGCAGTGCCAGGCCAGGTGTTCCTTGAGGGTGTCGTTGAACCAGCTCTTTTGCCCGGCATTCATGTCCAGGTAGTCGTTGAGGGTCCAAGGGATGATCACGTCGAGGTTACGGTAGGCCAGGCCCACGCGATTGCAGCCGGCGAGCACCAGGCTCAGGGTCAGCAGTACCATCAGGAGTTTGAGCCGGCGCAACATGGGCAGGTCCTTGCATGGAGGGCGTTAATGCATGTGAACCTGCGCGGGGTGCGACAGTTCAGCCCATCAATAAAACGACCGCGCGGCCTTCAAGGTCAACAGCCCGTCACATTGCGAATTGTGTCCGGAGTAGGCCGAGCAGTCACTGCCGCTGAGGCTGGAGCCGCTGTAGATCAGGTCCAGGTCAATGCCTTTCCAGGCCCGGGAAAACTGTACCGACCAATCGCTGAAACTGCTGATGGCGCCGTTCTCTACCGAGACCGGTGTGCCCAGTTGATGGGTGGTGTACTTCATGCTGACGCCGATGCCGAAAGGCTGGGTGCCGCCCAGGTCTGCAAACAGGGTGCTGTCCTGGCGGTCGGGGTCGTTGCTGAAAGACACGCCAAAGCGATTGCCCAACAGGTTCAGCCCGCCGTAGAACTCTTGGCTGTCGAGGGGGCTGAGCTTGGGGTAGCTGTAGTGGATCAAGCCGACTTCATAGCCCAGGGTCTGGTCGAACGGACGCTTGAAGCCCATATAGGAGTCGACTTCAAGGTTATTGGCCGACGACAGGCCCATGTTCGGGGAAAACTGGCCGAAATACAGGCCGCTGTCGTGGGTAAGGTCCAGGCCTCCGTGGAACGAGTCGCTGCCAGGGGCGGTCGGCTTGACCAGGCCCTGGGCCATGGTGCGGCTGGGGGTTGTACCTAATTTCAGGTCGAAGTCACCCAATTCGCGCTGGAAGATATGCGCTTCGGCCAAAGGGCTGGCGACCAGGATGCTGACCACGAAAATACAGCGTTTAAGCATGCTTCACTCCATGAAAAGCGAGGAGCAGTAACGGAAAGATTCAGGCAGATGCCCGTGCTAGACGTGTGCAAGGATACCGGCGAATGCCAGGCATTGAGGCCCGTTCGTCGATTAGCTGCGTATTGAGGGTGTCGGGAGGGGGTGGCAACTCTAGTCCTAGCGCCTCGAAGGCAAGACGCTTAGGGACCAGATGCAGTGCGCGGGTATGACTATTACTTCTTGCCCAGGCTGATCTGCTTGGACGGGCCGAAAGTCTGGCCGCTCACGCCCTTGGCAATTTGCTGGATTTCGCCGCCGGACTTGAGGAACGCAGCAATCTGGCTGTTGATCGATTCGCTGGTTTCAACGGCGGGAGCTGGCTTTGCTTTGCTGTTGGATGCTTTTACACGCATGGCGGCCACTAACCTGTAGAAAATTAACTTGGCCAGCTATCGTACAGGAAATACTTGACAATTGCTTGGCAAATATCCCTCGAGAATAAATGCTCGCGGCTGGAAATAGCCGAAGTTCAGCGCTGAAATAAAGCGCTAACTTACTGTTTTAGCTGGAAACCCAAGGCGTGTGGACACGCTGATGGCCTGTTCAAAGTGAACCGAACGATCAGACGAGTGGGGCGATGCCACTGGAACGCCATGCCAGCCGCGATTTTTCAGGCGCGTGCGCGTGCAGGGCACAACTCGGGTAGAATGCCGCCCACGCAATGAGGGTATTGGAAATGGCTTTAGTCGGGCGCTACAACAGCTTGCAAGTGGTCAAGCACACTAACTTTGGTTTGTACCTCGATGGTGCGCAAGATGGGGAAATCCTCTTGCCTAATCGGTATATCCCTAAAGATATTCCCAGTGAAGATGAAGACTGGCTCAACGTTTTCATTTATCTGGACAGCGATGACAAACTTATCGCCACCACCGAAAAACCCAAAGTTCAAGTCGGTGAATTTGCCAGTTTGAAAGTTGTGGAAGTCAACAGCATTGGCGTGTTCCTTGATTGGGGTTTGCCCAAGGATCTGCTGCTGCCGTACTCGGAAGAAAAACGCCAGATGACCGCGGGTGAATATTGCGTGGTGCATGTCTACCTCGACAAGCACACCAAGCGCATCACCGCCACCGCTCGCCTTGACCGTTACCTGGACAAGACGCCGGCCAACTACCAGGTGGGCCAGGAAGTCGACCTGCTGGTGGCCGAAGCCACTGACATGGGCTTCAAGGCGATCATCAACAACAAGCACTGGGGCTTGATCCACAAGAACGAAGTGTTCAAGTTCCTGCGCCCGGGCAAGGAAGAGAAGGGCTTTATCAAAGAGGTCCGCGCCGATGGCAACATCAGCCTGAGCCTGCAGCCGGTGGGCCAGGAAGCGGCCTCCAGCCTGAACTCGAAGATCCTCGCCAAGTTGCGCGACAACAATGGCAGCCTGCCGGTCAGCGACAAAAGCGACCCGGCGGTGATCAGTAACTTGTTCGGCGTGAGCAAGGGCAACTTCAAGAAGGCCATTGGTGCGCTCTACAAGCAGGGCCAGATCGTGATTCATGCGGATCGCATTGAACTAAGCTGAGTACGCTTCGCTCTGCTGTAGGAGCGAGCTTGTTGTGGCGAGGGAGCTTGCTCCCGCTCGACTGCGTAGCAGTCGCAAGCTTTTTTTGGGGGCGCTTCGCACCCCAACGCAAGCAAGCTTGCTCGCCACAACAAGCTTGCTTTCACAGTAGGGCTTGCTCATGTCCAGAAAGTCTTTGTATGCCTACCTCGGTACCTTGCTCGCCTTCCTGGTCCTCGACGGCCTTTGGCTCGGCGTGCTCATGGGGCCCACCTACAAATCCCTGCTTGGCGCGCTGATGCTTGATCAGCCACGCCTGTTGCCTGCGGTATTGTTCTATCTCCTGTATGTCCTCGGTTGCGTGGTGCTGGTGATCGTGCCCAGCGCCAGTTGGCAGCGCGCTGCGCGTTTGGGCGCCTTGCTTGGCCTGGTGGCCTACGGCACCTATGACCTGAGCAACTGGGCCACGCTTCAAGGCTGGTCCGCTGGGTTGGCGCTGATGGACATGGCGTGGGGCACGTGCCTAACCGCCATTTGCTGCACTGTTGGCCACTTGTGTGCAAATCGGCTGCGGCGGTAGAGGGCGGTTGATCAGTACTGAACCTGCTAATAACAACCCGGTACCGGCAACGACCAACGCCGGTTGCAGGCCGCCACTGAGATGGCTGCTGACTGATGCCAACAGTGGGCCGCTCAATTGGCCGACGGCGAAGCTGGCGGTCAGCAACCCCGTGCTGCGTTGGTAGCCATGGGGCGCGACCTCCCTTAATCGCGCCATCACCAACTGCATGCAGGCCAGAAATGGCGCACCGCACAGCAAAACGCCCAGCGCCAAGCCCCAGCCATTGCCAAGCAGGCAGGCAAATACCCCGGCCGCTTGCAGCCATAAAGTCCCCATCAGCCAGCGACGGGTGGTGTTCGGGTGCTTGCGACGCAGGCTGGCCACCCCCACTCCCAGCGCGGCCGCCAGGCCAAAGCAGGGCCAGAACAAGTCGGCCTGCCAGGCCCCGTGGAATTGAGCGCTGGCCATTTGCGACAGAAAGGTCGCCGGGATGATGTAGCCCAGGCCGTACAAGAAATAGATACAGCACAAGTGCGCGATGCTGCCGTTGCTCCCCACGCTGGTGGGCTGTGTCACCGTGAGGGTCGGCTTGGGTAGAAACGGCAGGATCGCCAGCAACATCACCAGCGCCACCGTCCCGTAGATCAACCACAGCGCGGCAGAGCTTTGCCCCGATAGGTTCGACACCAGCGCCAGCAGCCCCGTCAGCACAATCCCCAACCCCGGCCCAGCAAACACCAGCGCACCCAGGCGCGGACGGCCGGCGGCAATCGCCAGTGGCTGGCTCAGGCTGGTAATCATCACCAGAGCCCACGCACTTGCGACCCCGGTGCCGAAACGCAGTAACAAATGCGGCCAGAACCCGTTAGCCCAGTAGGACGCCAGGGTCAGCAATACGCACAACCACAGCCCGCCGTAGAGGCGCCCGCGCACATGCTGATGGCTACGGGCAAAGATCGAGTCCACCGCGCCGACAAAATAGCCCAGGTAATTGGCGGCTGCGATCAGGCCGGCGCCGGTCAGGTCGATCTGACCTTCACTGAGCAAATGCGGCATTTGCGGAGTCAGGGCGAAGCGGCCAATGCCCATGGCCATCATCAGGGCGACGAAGCTGGCGAGTAAGCGAATCAGCGGGGACATGGTCAGGTTTCCTGCAAAGAAGCGAATGCCTTGCAAGTTAAGACGGATTGACTTTCTGTAAAATTGAATAATAGTGAGTAACTTGTTCAGTTTTGGAGAAAGTAATGGAGTTCAGTCAGTTGCGCATTTTCCAGGCCGTGGCGGAAGAGGGCTCCATCACCCGCGCCGCTGAGCGCCTGCACCGCGTTCCCTCGAATCTGTCGACCCGGCTTAAACAAATGGAAGAGCAACTGGGTGTCGATCTGTTCGTGCGCGAGCGCCAGCGTTTGCAGCTTTCTCCGGCAGGCAAGGTACTGCTGGACTACAGCACCCGCCTGCTGGCGCTGCACGATGAAGCCCACGGCGCCGTACAAGGCGGGCAACCGGCCGGTGATTTCGTATTGGGCAGCATGTACAGCACCGCCGCGGTTCATTTGCCCAAGCTGCTGGCGCGCTATCACAAGACTTACCCCATGGTGAATCTGCAGGTGCAGTCGGCGCCCAGCGGGGAGTTGCTGGAAGGGCTGATTACCGGGCGCCTGGACGCAGCCTTCGTCGACGGCCCGCTGACCATCGCCACCCTGGATGGTGTACCGCTGTGCGAAGAGCGCCTGGTGCTGATTTGCGAGGCCGATCATCCGCCGGTGCGTGGCCCCCAGGATGTGGCGGGCCGTGCGGTGTTCACGTTCCGGCGCAGTTGCGCCTACCGTACGCGCCTGGAAACCTGGTTTTCCCATGAGCGTGTGGCGATGGGGCGGGCGATCGAGATCGAGTCCTACCAAGGCATGCTCGCCTGCGTGATCGCGGGTTCCGGCGTGGCGTTGATGTCTGAGTCCATGCTCGACAGCCTGCCCGGCAAGGACAGCGTGTCCGTTCATCCGCTGACTGGGCCTTTTGCCACTGCGACCACCTGGCTGATGTGGCGAAAAGGCATGCTCGGCGCTAACCTCAATGCATGGATAGACCTGCAGCAAGACGGCAACCCGCGATGCGTGCAAGACACACGCGCCATTGCTTGAACGATCCGTCAGGATTCGGATCAATTCAGTAATAGTTCGTTGTGGTTTCCTTCAAGCATTACCTAGGACTTAGGGCTACTATCACTGTAGGAAACGGCGACAGAACTCACGCCGGCCAGCACTACCCTCAAAGGGGGCAATCATGAAAGAGAAAATCCAAAACTGGCTCCACGACCTCGGCGTTGCATTGGGCTTGATCGAGCCTCCGCTGCAACCGGTGCCGATTCGCACGGATGACGAGCAACGTCGGCCACGTCGCCGCTAATCACGCGGTCTAAAAAATGTGGGAGCGGGCTTGCTCGCGAATAGGGTGTATCAGCCAAAATAAGGTTGAATGACACACCGCTTTCGCGAGCAAGCCCGCTCCCACAGTTGTTTTGCACCAGGCGAAAAAAACGGGCGCAACCTCCGACGTCGCGCCCGCTGAAGAAAATATCCCCGCCCTTGTTATAGCTCAAACCACCGCAGCCGCCACCTTTGCCGGCCGACGCGACAGCAGGCTCACCAGCACAAAGCTCACCAGCGCCACCGCCAGGCTGTAGTAGATCGGCGTGTTTGCATCCAACCCATCCTTGAACATAAACACCAGCGCGGTCACAAAGCCCAGGCTCATGGACGTGATTGCGCCCGAGGTGGTCGCGCGCTTCCAGAAGATCGCGCCGATCAAGGGCACCAACATACCGCCCACCAACAGGTTATAGGCCAGGGTCAGGGCGCTGATCACATCGTTGACCACCAAGGCGATACCCAGCACGGCAACGCCGGTCAACAGGGTAAACAGGCGGTTGATACGCAGGCTCGATGCCTTGCCGCCGCGCAGGCGGGGCAGCAGGTCTTCGGTCAATACGGTGGAGGCGGCGAGCAGGCCGGCGCTGGCGGTGGACATCATGGCGGCCAGCGCGGCGGCGATGACCAGGCCGCGAATGCCGTCCGGCAGCGAAGCTTTGACGATCGCGGCGAAGGCATTGTTGACGTTGTCCAGATCCGGGATCAGCACATGGGCAGCCATGCCGATCAGCGCACAGGCCAGGCCGTACAGGATGCAATAGAAGCCGGCGAAAGTGCCTGCGTACTGGGCGACCTTTTCGTCACGGGCGGTGAAGACCCGTTGCCAGATATCCTGGCCGATCAGGATGCCGAAGAAGTAAATCATGAAGTAGGTGATGATCGTGTCCCAGCCGATCGCGATGAAGCTGAAGTTTGACGCTGGTAGCTTGGCCACCAGTTCATCCCAGCCACCGACGCGGTACAGGCAGATCGGCAACAGGATGAACATCAGGCCGACGGTCTTGATCACGAATTGCACAATATCGGTTAGGGTCAGCGACCACATGCCACCGATGGTCGAATACACCACCACCACGCCGCCGCCCACCAGTACCGACATCCAGAACGGCAGGTCGAACAGCACTTGCAGCACGGTGCCGATGGCCAGGATCGAGGTCACGCCGATCATCAGCGCATAGGCCAGCATGATCACCGCGCTGGCCTGGCGGGCCATCGGGTTGTAGCGTTTTTCCAGGACCTGGGTGACGGTGAAGATTTTCAGCTTCAACAGGGGCTTGGCCAGGAACAGGTTCAGGGCAATGATGCCCGCGCCGAGCGCGGCGCACAGCCAGAAACCCGAAATACCATGCACATACCCCAGGCGCACGGTGCCGACGGTGGACGCACCGCCCAGCACCGTGGCGGCCATGGTGCCCATGTACAGCGATGGGCCGAGGTTGCGGCCGGCGACCAGGTAGTCTTCGTGAGTCTTGGCACGACGCATGCCGTAGTAGCCGAGCACCAGCATGCCGGCGGCGTAGATGAGTACGACGAATAAATCCAAAGCCATGACGGCGGTTCTCCGATTATATTTTTTATGGGCGATCAGGCGGCAGCTGGCTCGGTAAACACGCGAGCGAAAGTCAGGTACATCGTTGTCGGGGATCTGTGCGACCCCCCTTGGTTATGAGTGTGAAGACGCGGTTTTTATTGTTCTCAGCGCGTTCGCCTTATCAGCGATGCGCGACGCCAGGCAATACGCAGAGCATTTCGTATAGCAAGTTGGCGCCCAGCAACGAGGTATTGCCGGTGGTGTCGTAAGGCGGCGAAACTTCTACCAGGTCGCAACCAATCAGATCGAGGCCCTGGCAGCCACGGATGATTTCGATGGCCTGGATGGTGGTCAGCCCGCCGATTTCCGGGGTGCCGGTGCCGGGCGCCCAGGCGGGGTCGATGCCGTCGATGTCGAAGCTCAGGTACACCGGGCCACCGCCGACTTTTTCCCGCACTTCGGCCATCAGCGGCGCCAGGGAGTGATGCCAGCATTCTTCGGCCTGGACCACACGGAAGCCTTGCTTGCGGCTCCAGTTGAAGTCTTCGGCGGTATACCCCTGGGCGCGCAGGCCGATCTGCACCACGCGGTCGCAATCAAGCAAGCCTTCTTCCACGGCGCGGCGGAAGGTGGTGCCGTGGGCAATTTTCTCGCCGAACATATGGTCGTTGACGTCGGCGTGGGCATCAATGTGTACCAGCCCGACCTTGCCGTGTTTTTTGTGGATAGCCCGCAGGATCGGCAGGGTGATGGTGTGGTCGCCACCCAGGGTCAGGGGGATGACGTCGTGCTCGAGGATCTCGTCGTAGGCCTCTTCGATGATGCGCACCGCGTCGAGCAGGTTAAAGGTATTGATCGCCACGTCGCCGATATCGGCCACCGACAGTGAGTCGAACGGTGCGGCGCCGGTGGCCATGTTGTAGGGACGGATCATCACCGACTCGGCGCGGATTTCCCGTGGGCCGAAGCGCGTACCGGCGCGCAGCGAGGTGCCGATATCCAGAGGCACGCCGACGAAGGCGGCGTTCAGGCCCTTGGCGGTTTGCAGGTGGGGAAGACGCATCATGGTGGCGATGCCGGCGAAGCGCGGCATTTCGTTGCCGCCCAGTGGTTGGTGGAAAATCTTGTCCACGGGATTGCCTCATCGTTGTTTTGTTTATTGATGGCCGATTCTGCGAAAAGCCTGGCTTAGGAAGAATCGGCAGAGGCAAATACTTAGTTCAGATTTTTCTAAACTAAAGCCTGGGGTAAACTCCATTCAAATGTGGGAGCAGGCAAGCCAGCTCCCACAAGTTTAGTGTGTCCCCTGGAGCCCCCATGGCCAACGCCTTGCCCGACCTGAAACTCCTGCGCATCTTCGTCAGCGTCGTGCGCCACCAAGGGTTTGCCAACGCCCAGCACGAGCTCAACCTGTCGACGTCGGCCATCAGCACCTACATGAGCCAACTCGAGTCAGCCTTGGGCCTGGTGCTGTGCCATCGTGGCCGTGGCGGCTTCAGCCTGACCAGCAAGGGCGAGCTGTTTCATCAGGAAACCCTGCGCCTGTTGGGCGAACTCGAAGGTTTCGAGCAGTACGCCGCCGCGTTGAAAGGCGAATTGCGCGGCACCCTCAAGCTCGGAGTTCTCGACTCCACCGTCAGCGACAAGGCCTTGCCGTTCGCCGAAGTGATTGGCGCCTACAGCCTGGAGCACCCGGCAGTGCATTTGCACCTGTCGGTGATGAGCCCCTACGAATTGCAACTGGGGGTGCAGGACAACCGCCTGGACCTGGCCATCGGTGCGTTCTCCAACCGCATGAGCGGGCTGGTCTACATGCCGCTGTACCGCGAACAGCACTGGTTGTATTGCAGCACCCGGCACCCATTGTTCAACGAGCGGCGCATCCCGGAACAAGTGATCACCCAGCAACGCATGGTCGGGCGGGGTTACTGGAGCCAGGCGGAGTTGGCGCGCCACGGCTTCAAGCACAGCGCTGCCACGGTGGAAAGTATGGAGGCGCAACTGATTCTGGTGCTGTCGGGCGCTTATATTGGCTACCTGCCCGAACACTACGCCCAGGCCTGGGCTGACAAGGGCGATCTGCGCGTTTTGCTGCCGGCCACCTTCGGCTACCAGGCGCCGTTTTCGATGATCATGCGCCGTGGTCGTAGCCGCGAGCCACTGATCCAGACCTTCCGCGATTTGCTCAAGACCCAGCTCAACCAGGCCTGAACACACCATGTCCCGACCCCATTGCCCGCGCTGCCTGCGCCCGACCACGCACTGCCTCTGTGCGCTGATCCCCCACCTCGACAGCCGCACCCGCGTGTTGCTGTTGCAGCACCCGAGCGAGGTCGGCCATGCACTCAATACTGCGCGGTTGGCGGCGCTGGGCCTGAACAACGCGCAGTTGGTGGTGGGGGAGGTGTTTGATGACCTGGCGACGCTATTGAACCCGCCTGGCTATCGGGCACGCCTGTTGTTTCCGGCGGATGACGCCGAGCCGCTGCACGCCTACGCACCTGACGATCAGCCAATGCTGTTGGTGGTTCCCGATGGCACCTGGCGCAAGGCGCGCAAACTGTTGCACCTCAACCCCTTGCTGGCGGCGTTGCCCCGGGTGACATTGGCCGAAGGTGGCGTTTCCCGCTATCGCTTGCGCAAGGCGCCGGGGCCTGGCGCCTTGTCGACGGTCGAAGCGATCACGCAAGCGTTGCAGGTATTGGAAGCGCCGACGTCGTTTGAGCCACTGCTCAAACCCTTTGAAGCGCTGATCGCAGGGCAGATTGCTGCGATGGGCGATGAAGTATTCCAGCGCAACCATGGCGACCCGACATAAACCCGGCTTATGCCTTTAAGCCATAAGCACCACACTTTGCGTGATATGGCCCGCCGGCCTTTCCCGGTATGATGTGCGCCCCGCAGTCTGGATTGCGAATACGCCATGACCTTGCAGTACCCAACAATCGCCGATTGTGTCGGCAACACGCCCCTGGTCCGCTTGCAACGCATGGCGGGTGAAACCAGCAATACCCTGTTGCTCAAACTCGAGGGCAACAACCCAGCCGGCTCCGTCAAAGACCGCCCGGCACTGTCGATGATCGCCCGCGCCGAGTTGCGTGGGCAGATCCAACCCGGCGACACCCTGATCGAAGCCACCTCGGGTAACACCGGGATCGCCTTGGCCATGGCCGCGGCGATCAAGGGTTACAAGATGGTGCTGATCATGCCCGACAACGGCAGTGCTGAGCGCAAGGCGGCGATGACCGCCTATGGCGCCCAGCTGATCCTGGTGACCCAGGAAGAAGGCATGGAAGGCGCCCGCGATCTTGCCGAGCGCATGGCCGCCGAAGGCCGTGGCGTGGTGCTCGATCAGTTCGCCAACGGCGACAACCCCGAGGCGCACTACACCAGCACCGGCCCGGAGATCTGGCGCCAGACCCAGGGCACCATCACTCACTTCGTCAGCTCCATGGGCACCACCGGTACCATCATGGGCAACTCGCGCTACCTCAAGGAGCAGAACCCGGCGATCCAGATCGTCGGCCTGCAACCGATGGAAGGCGCGGCCATCCCGGGTATTCGTCGTTGGCCCGAAGAGTATTTGCCGAAGATCTACAACGCGACGCGGGTAGACCGCATCATCGACATGGCCCAGCGCGAAGCCGAAGACACCACCCGCCGCCTGGCCCGTGAAGAGGGCATCTTTTGCGGCGTGTCCTCTGGTGGCGCCGTGGCCGGTATGTTGCGCTTGTCCAAAGAAGTGGAAAACGCGGTGATCGTCGCGATCATCTGTGACCGAGGCGACCGTTACCTGTCGACCGGCATTTTCGACGAACCCAACTGATGGCCAAGCACGAGAGAGGCCTGCGCTTCCAACCGACGGGCGGCAGCCGGGCCCCACAGATACCCGTGGGCAAGAAACAGCGCCTGACCATCGAGCGCCTTGCCAATGATGGCCGGGGCATCGTGTTCTTTGAAGGCCGCACCTGGTTTGTGAACGGTGCGTTGGCCGGCGAAGAGGTGGAGGCACGGGTGTTGGGCGCCCATGGCAAAGTGGTCGAGGCGCGCACCGAGCGGGTGTTCCAGGCCAGCGAGTTGCGTCGCCCGGCACCCTGCGCCCATGTTGGCCGCTGCGGCGGTTGCAGCGTGCAGCACCTGCCCCATGAAGAACAACTTGCCCTGAAACAGCGCATGCTTGCCGAGCAATTGTCCCGGGTGGCCGGTGTCGAGCCACAGGAGTGGGCAGCGCCGTTGAGCGGGCCGGAGTTCGGTTATCGGCGCCGCGCCCGTGTGGCCGTACGTTGGGACGCCAAGGCAAAGAAGCTCGAAGTGGGTTTTCGCGCCGTGGCCAGCCAGGACATCGTCGCTATCGATGATTGCCCGGTGCTGGTACAGGCCTTGCAACCGATCATGCAGCGTTTGCCAACGATGCTGCGTCGCTTGAGCAAACCGCAGGCGTTGGGACATGTCGAGTTGTTCAGCGGTTCGTCCATCGCCGTGTTGCTGCGGCATATGGCGCCGTTGTCCGAGGCTGACCTGCAGATCCTCAAGGAATTCTGCGCCTTCCATGACGCCCAATTGTGGCTGCACGGGGAAGGGCAGCCGGAGCCCGTCGAGCCGGGTCAGGCCCTGGGCTTCCGTTTGGAGGCGTGGGATCTGGAGCTGGCGTACCGGCCGGGCGACTTTGTGCAGGTCAACGCCGGGGTCAACCAGGCGATGGTCGCCCAAGCGTTGCAATGGCTGGCGCCACAAGCCGACGAACGGGTACTGGACCTGTTTTGCGGCCTGGGCAACTTTGCTCTGCCACTGGCTCGCCACGTACGCGAAGTGGTGGCGGTGGAGGGCGTACAGGCCATGGTGGACCGTGCGGCGCTCAATGCCGTCAGCAACCATTTGCATAACGCACAGTTTTTTCAGGCCGATTTGTCCCAGCCTTTGACCGACGCAGAATGGGCCAAACAGGGCTTTTCTGCGGTACTCTTGGACCCACCCCGCGATGGTGCCCTGGAGGTTGTGCGCAAACTTGCAGCCTTGGGGGCCAAGCGCCTGGTGTATGTGTCCTGCAACCCAGCCACGCTGGCGCGGGACACGGTTGAGTTGGTCAAGCAAGGCTACCGGCTAAAGCGTGCCGGGATCCTCGACATGTTTCCGCAGACCGCGCATGTCGAGGCCATGGCGTTATTTGAAGCGGGCTAGGATGCCCGTTTAATCCGACTGGCCTGCGTTCTCCAGGGCCTGAACACTGCCACGGAGCTCGCAGTAAAAGTCGGCGATGATTTTGGCGCATCGAAGGTGCGTCGTAGGGAAGGTAAGCAAGATGGTACAGGTGAGAGCACACCAGCCGATCAACACCGACGGCAGTATCAATCTCGAGGCATGGCTGGATCATGCCGTCAGTGTCGACCCGGCACTGGACCGTGAAGCCTTGAAAGCAGCCTGCGAGTTCGCTCGTGAGTCTGAACAGCAAGACAATGCGGCCAAGAACCTGTGGGCCGAAGGCACTTCAAGTTTTCGCACTGGCCTGGAAATCGCCGAGATCCTCGCCGATCTCAAGCTGGACCAGGATTCGCTGATTGCCGCCGTGCTCTATCGCGGCGTGCGCGAAGGGCATATTCCGTTGGCCACCGTTGGCCAGCGTTTCGGTTCGGTGGTGGCCAAGCTGATCGACGGCGTGCTGCGCATGGCCGCCATCAGTGCCAGCCTCAGCCCGCGTCAGTCCATGGTGCTGGGCACCCAGGGCCAGGTAGAAAACCTGCGCAAAATGCTGGTAGCGATGGTCGACGATGTTCGCGTCGCCCTGATCAAGCTGGCCGAGCGTACCTGCGCGATCCGTGCGGTGAAGACCGCCGATGACGAAAAGCGCAACCGTGTGGCCCGCGAAGTCTTCGACATCTACGCGCCACTGGCCCATCGCCTGGGCATCGGCCACATCAAGTGGGAGCTGGAGGATTTGTCCTTCCGCTACCTGGAACCCGACCAGTACAAACAGATCGCCACGTTGCTGCACGAGCGGCGTCTGGATCGCGAGCGCTTTATCAGCGACGTAATGGGCCAGTTGCGTTCCGAGCTGCAAGCAACCGGCGTGGACGCCGATATCAGCGGCCGCGCCAAGCACATCTATTCCATCTGGCGCAAAATGCAGCGCAAGGGCCTGGCCTTCAGCCAGATCTACGACGTGCGTGCGGTGCGCGTGCTGGTGCCGGAAATGCGCGACTGCTACACCGCGCTGGGTATCGTCCACACGCTGTGGCGGCACATTCCCAAGGAATTCGACGACTACATCGCCAACCCCAAGGAAAACGGCTATCGCTCGCTGCACACGGCGGTCATCGGCCCTGAAGGCAAGGTGCTGGAAGTGCAGATCCGCACCCACGCCATGCACGAAGAAGCCGAGCTGGGGGTGTGTGCGCACTGGCGCTACAAGGGCACCGACGTCAAGGCCGGGTCCAACCAGTACGAAGAGAAAATTTCCTGGCTGCGCCAAGTGCTGGAATGGCACGAGGAGCTCGGCGACATCGGCGGCCTGGCCGAACAACTGCGGGTGGATATCGAGCCGGACCGGGTCTATATCTTCACGCCTGACGGCCACGCCATCGACTTGCCCAAGGGCGCCACGCCGCTGGACTTCGCCTACCGCGTGCACACCGAAATCGGGCATAACTGCCGCGGCGCCAAGATCAACGGGCGCATCGTGCCGCTCAACTACAGCCTGCAAACCGGTGAACAGGTCGAGATCATCACCAGCAAGCACGGCACGCCGAGCCGCGACTGGCTGAACCCGAACCTGGGCTACATCACCACCTCGCGGGCGCGGGCGAAGATCGTCCACTGGTTCAAGCTACAGGCACGTGACCAGAACGTCGCCGCTGGCAAGACCTTGCTTGAACGCGAACTGGCGCGCCTGGGCCTGCCTCAGGTGGACTTCGACAAGCTGGCCGAAAAGGCCAACATGAAGATCGCCGAAGACATGTTCGCCGCCCTCGGCGCGGGCGACCTGCGCCTGGCGCAACTGGTCAACCTGGCCCAGCAACTGGTCGAGCCGGAGCGCGGCAACGAACAGCTGGAGCTGATCCCGCGCAAAGCCACTGGCTACAAGCCGGGCAAGCGTGGCGATATCCAGATCCAGGGCGTGGGCAACCTGATGACGCAAATGGCCGGCTGCTGCCAGCCGTTGCCGGGCGACGCCATTGTCGGCTACATCACCCAGGGCCGTGGCGTGAGCATTCACCGCCAGGATTGCGCCTCGGTGCTGCAACTGGGCGGGCGCGAACCGGAGCGGATCATCCAGGTCAGCTGGGGCCCGGTGCCGGTGCTCACTTACCCGGTGGACATCATCATCCGTGCCTACGACCGTTCCGGCTTGCTGCGTGACGTCTCGCAAGTGCTGCTCAACGAGCGGATCAACGTGCTGGCGGTCAATACCCGTTCAAACAAGGAAGACAACACTGCATTGATGTCCCTGACCATCGAGATTCCGGGGTTGGACGCACTGGGACGGTTGCTGGGGCGGATTTCCCAGTTGCCGAACATCATCGAAACCCGGCGTAACCGCACCCCATGATTAGCAGGATGACAGCCGACTGACATGTGGAGTTGTTTTCTGTGGGAGCTGGCTTGCCTGCGATAGCATCACCTCGGTTTAACTGAAGCACCGAGTCGCAAGCATCGCAGGCAAGCCAGCTCCCACATTGGATTTTCAGCGGAAAGAGATACGATGTATTCACTCGAAGACCTGCTGCACCTGATGAGCCGCCTGCGCGACCCGCAGTACGGCTGCCCGTGGGACATCAAGCAAACCTACGCGACCATCGTCCCGCACACGCTGGAGGAGGCCTATGAAGTGGCCGACGCCATCGAGCGCGGCGACTTTGACCATCTGCAAGGCGAGCTGGGCGACCTGCTGTTCCAGGTGGTGTATTACAGCCAACTGGCCCGGGAAGAAGGGCGCTTCGAATTTGCCGGCGTGATCGACAGCATCACCCGTAAGTTGATTCGCCGGCATCCTCACGTGTTCCCAACCGGCGACCTGTACGCACCGCTGGATATCCCGCAGTTGAGCGAAGAACAGGTCAAGGAACGCTGGGAGCAGATCAAAGCTGAGGAGCGCGCAGAAAAGTCCGACGCTCCCGAGCAACTCTCCCTACTCGATGATGTGCCCACCGCCTTGCCCTCGTTGTCCCGCGCGGCCAAATTGCAAAAGCGCGCCAGCCAGGTCGGTTTTGACTGGCCGTCCGCGTTGCCGGTGGTGGACAACGTTCGCGAAGAATTGGATGAAGTACTCGAAGCCATGGCCGAAAACGACGCGGTGGCCATCGCCGATGAAGTCGGTGACCTATTGTTTGCTGCGGTCAACCTGGCCCGTCACCTCAAGGTCGACCCGGAAACCGCCTTGCGCGGTGCCAATGCCAAGTTCGAACGACGTTTCCGATTTATCGAACAGGCATTGCGCGATACACACCAACCCATAGAAGATTGCACCCTCGAAGAGTTGGACGCCCTCTGGGGTGAAGCCAAACGTCAGGAAAAGAATGTGTCCAGCTGCGGTTGAGCAGTTGCCTAAGTGAGTAAGCACCATGAGCCTTTCCCTTCGCGACCAGTTGCTCAAAGCAGGTCTGGTCAACCAAAAGCAGGCCAAGCAGGTCGGCAAAGAGAAACAGAAACAGCAGCGCCTGGTCCACAAAGGCCAGGCCGAAGTCGATGACACCCAGGCGCGCCTGGCTGCCGAGGCCCACGCCGAGAAGGTCAAGCGTGACCAAGAGCTGAACCGTCAGCAGCAGGAAAAAGCCGAGGCCAAGGCGCGTACTGCCCAGGTCAAGCAACTGATCGAGACCTCGCGCCTGCCCAAGCTGACCACCGAGGACTACTACAACTTCGTCGATGACAAGAAGGTCAAGCGCCTGTCGGTCAACACCTTGATGCGCAACAAGCTGAGCAACGGCTCCCTGGCCATCGTGCACCACGGTGGCGGCTACGAGGTGATCCCGCGGGAAGCGGCGCTGAAGATCCAGGAGCGTGCTCCGGAGCGTATCGTGCAGCTCAACATCCTCACCGAAAGCCAGGTGCCGGATGAGGATGATCCGTACGCCGCTTACCAGATCCCTGATGATCTGATGTGGTAAGCCGCTGGAAATGACAAACCCCGCCAAAAGGCGGGGTTTGTGTTTTAAGCGTGCAGCACCAACCGGTTACCAATCCACTGCGTAACTCAGGCTGAAGGTACGACCCTCGGCATTCGGGTACGGTGCGCGGGCGTTGGCCTGGGCGAACATGTTCTGGTAGTTGCGGTTGGTGAGGTTGTACACCGCCCCTTCGAGGCGGCCTACCGGTAGCCTTACCGAGCCCAGCAGGTCGACCAGGGTGTAGCCCTGGATATCGCGACCGTTGTTGTCCTTGGCCGCAGCGTCATAATTGGCCAGGCGCATACCTTGCAAGCGCAGGCTGTAGTCGTCACGCTCATAGCCGACAAACGCTGTGGTCTTGGCGGGGGAGATGCGGGTGGCAGGCAGGTCGATCCACTTGCCGTTCTGCTGGGTCTCGCCTTTGGCGTAAGCGTAAGTACCACCGACGGACCATTGGTCGGTGATGTTATAGGTCAGGCCGGTTTCGACGCCACGCACGCGTTCTTTCTGATTGATCAGGCGCAGCACACGATCATTGGCGTCATAGAACTGCGTGACATCCGAGGTGTTTTCGTACGCGGTGACACTGGCCTGCCACTTGTCCCAGTCGCCGCGCCAGCCCAGCTCGTAACTGTCGACCTTCAAGGCCTGGGCATTGAGGTCCTGGATATCGTATTTGCTGTTCACGTCACGCAGGAAGCGCTGGATATCCGGCAGGGAAAAGCCCTGGCTGAAGTTGACGAACACGTCCTGGTTTTCGGTCAGGTGATACACCGCCCCGAGGTTATAGAGCGTGTCATCGTATTTGAGCGTGCCGCCGGGCAGTGTCGCGCGGTTGCCGGTCTGGACGATTTCGCCGTATGCGATGCTGTCGGAGACCTTGCTTTCAATCCATTCGCGACGTACGCCACCGCGCAAGGTCCAGTTGTCGATGTCGTAGGAGAGCTGGCCAAAGATGGCTTTGGTGGTGGTCTCGATATCCGGGCCCAGTTCGAATGTGGTCCCGGTTTTGCTGTAGCTCAGGCCATTGACCCGGTATTGGTCGCCACGCTGGCGTGAGGTTTCATGGTCGTAGTCCGCGCCCCATACCAGGTTGCCCGTTGCCGGGCCGATGTCCGGCATCTGGGTATCGATCGCCGCACGCAAACCGTAGACGTCCTGCACGCTGTTGTTGTCTGACACGCCTGCCCGGCCCCGGGACAGGTCGGGGAAGAACAGTGCGTCGGCCCGCCGCCAGTAGCTTTCGATCTGCAGGCCCTGGCCGTAGAAATCCTTGTCGGCGTAGTTGAGGTTGACCGCCTGGTTGTGGGTGTAGGGTTGGTCGCCCAGGTCCAGGCCTTTTACGGCGACTGCGTTGCTGGTGATGCGGGGGTTCTTGGTGTAGCGGGTATCTTGTTCGTCCTTGTAGTCTTGCAGCGACAGGCTGATCTTCTTGTCGTCATCAAGCTCATAGCCGAAGCGACCTTGCAGGTCGTAGGTATCGGTGTCCATGTTGCTGCCCTGGGACGTGTCCTGGGGAATGCGCTTGCCATTACCGTCGAACTGATCGTTGCGCTGCACGGTGTTGCCCGAGAGGTACCAGTCCACCGGGCCTTTGCGCCCGGTGGCGCTTTGGAACGCCTGGTAAGCGAACCCCTTGTGGCTGAGGTTGTTGCCGGCGGTCATGCCGATCTTGCTGCTGAACGCCAGGTCTTCACCTTGGTTGCGTTTGGTGATGATGTTGATGATGCCGCCCGATGCGCCTGCGCCGTAGACACTGCTGGCGCCAGAGATCACTTCGATACGCTCGATGCTTTCCGGTGCCACGCTGTTGAGCTGGCGGAAGTTATCGCGCGTGGCGTTTTGTGAAACCCCATCGATCAGGATCAGGGTATTACGCCCGCGAAGCGTCTGGCCGAAGTTGCTCATGCCGCCGCTGGAAGGGGCAATGCCAGGCACCAGTTGGCCGAGGATATCGGCGACCCGACGTCCTGCCCCGGTCTGCTGGCGGATTTGCGCTTCATTGATCACCTGCACTGAGCCTGGAATCTGCGCAATGCTGGTTTCGCTGCGCGTGGCCGATACCACTGTCGCCTGCAGTTGCAGACTGGTCGGGGCTGCCTGTGTCTGCTCTGTCTGATCGGCCCAGGCAGGGGCACTTATTACCCCGAGAAGTGGCAGCATTACTGCCCATTGCGATGTGTTCATGATCATGTCTCAGAGTTATTAGAAGTATTGACAGAAAAATCGGATGTCTCAGGCGCTCGCGCAAACGAACGGATGGCGCGGATACTCACGGCGGCCAAGGCGTAGGTCAGTGCGACCAGCCAGAAGCTGTGCGCCAGGCCCACCCATCCCATGCCGATACCACCCAACAGTGCGCCGCACAGTGCACCGGCTTTGGCGGCGCTGTTGCCCATGCCCAGGGCAAAACCCTGCTGGCTGTGCGCTACGGTAGTGGCGATCAGTGTGTAGGCCACGGGCAACAAAGCCCCCTGCCACACGCCCCACAGCAACCGGCTAACGATAAACCCCGACCATTCACTGGCCAGCGCCGTGCAGGCTAGCGTGAGCGCGCAGGCCCAGGTGACCCACTCGATGATGCGCAGCGTATGGGCTGGCTGATGTCGATCGAACAGGCGGCCCCACAACGGCGCGGACAGTGCCAGGGTCAAGGCACTTGCGCCATAGCTGGCGCCGATCAGCCACGCGGGCGCGTGCAAAACCTGGGCGACATATAAGGCGTAAAACGGTTGCGGCATCATCCTGGCTGCCTGAATCAATACGATGATCCCCAACATCGCGCCAATCCAGCCTTTGGGGAGTGCGGCAGGCTTGGACGTGCGGGCAGGTCTCGATCGTGGTGAGTCACTGGGTAAAAACGCGCTGATTATCGCGCACAGCAGACAGACGGCGGTGGCGCTGTAGCACAGCAATGCGAAACCGGATATGTCCATCAACCAGCCGCCCAATACCGGCCCGGCCAGGGAGCCTACAGCGGTGGCAGATTGCAGCCGCGCAAGAATGTGCCCCCGTCCGCCGTCGCCGCAGCAGGCCAGTGCGTAGGCTTGGGCTGCGGCGATGAAACCGGCCAATGCGCCCTGTACCACGCGGATGGCCACCAACCACCATGGGTCAGGCGTAATCGCAGCCAGCGCCTGGCATACCGCCAACGCCAGCAGCGCGCGGATAATCATCAGCTTATGGCCGGTACGGTCGCCGAGTCTTCCCCACAGGGGCGTGAGAATCATCGCTGCCATCATCGGCCCGGCATACACCAGCGACGACAGCAGGCCGGTGTACTGAGCATTTGCAGTGCCCAGCAACTTCTGGATTTGCAGCGGCCAGAACGGGCCGCTCATTTCCATCGCCCCCATCGACACCAACTGAATCACCACCAGCAGCCGCAGCGCTGTGTTGTTAGTCGGCATTGGCGGCCGCGCTCAACGGGTTAGGCAACCGCCCGACGATATCGGCATGACTCTCCAGCAGGCGCATGCGCATGAACGACTTGGCCGGCCATGCTTGCTCCAGCAGTGCTTCGCGCTCGGTGGCCCAGCGCTGCGGATCAACCTGCGAGCGCATGTCGTCAAAACACTGGCTGACCTGAGCCGACAGTTCATTCCAGAGCAGCGCCTGGGGGATGTCGAAGTGGCGCGCGGCAAGCAGGATGAGCTCGCCCAGATGGCACATGAAAACGGTGTGCAGCAGCTTGTCCCGTACGAAACCTGCGTCGTCGTACAGCGTCATCTTCGGGTCGTGCAGTTCAATGTCCAGGCCGTGGGCGTGCAAGGTTTTGCGGTCGATTCGGATATCGCCGAAGTCGCGCAACAGAAGACGGCTCAATTGTCCGTCTGCGGCCATCACCATGAAGGAGTTCTGTTGATGGGCCTCAAAAGCGATGCCGTAGCGCAAATACATGCCCAGCAGCGCCGGCACACTGATCGCCGCGTAATCATGGAAGAAGGCGAGCATGGCCGCCGCGTCATCCTTGCCTTGGCTCAGGCGCACCCATTGGCGCAGCAGCGGCTGGCCGTGGTGATCAATGGCAAACAGGCTGCCCACAGGCACGGCCATTTCGTCCGGCTGGAGCTGGCTCTGGGGATTGTCGCGATAGAGCACCGCCAAGTGGCGGGAGTGCTCGTCATTGGCCGGTTGTGGCTGGAAATGCACACCGATCCGCTCGGGAACGATGTTCAGGCATTTTTGAATCGCAGGCTCGCGTTCCAGGATGCTCAGCAGCAGATGGCTGATCCGTGGGCCCATGCGCGCTGAACGCGGCGATACGGTGCGCTGTACGCTGGTCAGGCGCAGTGACACGGGCAGTTTGACCATCGGTGCATCGCGACGGCCTTCAGGCAACACGGTTCTGAATGACATGGTGGGGTGGGCGGTAAACGCGACGATATCGGTCAGCACCAGCAGTTTGTCGCCGATTTCGTTGGCGAACAGTTGAGGCAACTCCTGGCGTGCCTGCCAAGGGTGGGCAGGCAACGGCAGATAATCGTCTGCCTGAAGGCCCTGCGCTTGCAGGGCTGCGGTCAATTGCTGTGCTGCCTGCGGGAAGTGCTCGCTCCACCACTGCCAGTAATCGGCGGTACCGGCCAACTTTTCGACATGGGCAAACTGGCGATGCAGCGCGCACAGTAGCACCGGGAAGCGTGCTTCGAACTCCGGCGAATAGTCGATGACTTGTGCGGTATTCAGGCCCAGCTTGGTCTTGTAGTTGGGGTGCCATGGGTGACCCAATGTTCCCCACTGTTCAAGCACGGAAGTCGGGTTGATAACGCTCGGGCTGTTCTTGAGATGACTCAGCAGGTTGTCTTGATGCACCGGGTCCATTGACGCATGCAGCTTGAGCGTCCATTGCTCATGGAAGGCGAGGCACAAGGTGTCGTTGATGAAGCTGTCATCGATCTCTACGTTGAGGCGGTTGAGCACTTCCCGGTCGGCAGGCGACTCAAGGCTGGCGTTAAGCAACGTCAACAACTGCGATGGGAACTGGATTTTCTGTTCGGGCTGGCCTTCGCGCAACAGGAGAACTTCGCCACGCAGGTCCCAGCTTGCCATGCGGCCAGGGTGCAAATGTTCGAAACGCAATCGGGCCTGGCAAGCCAGTGTCAGCGAGCAATGCCCATGTTCGTCATAGAGGAGAGTGCTGGGGTCCAGCAGGCTTTCACGAAACAATGCTTGGATCAGGCGTTGGAAGCTACGTTCGGCGGCGGGGGCCAGCGTATTGATCAAGGCGTCGAGGCCGATGTGGCTGGCCTGAAATTGCGCGGTGGCAAGCGCTTCGCTCCAGCGTTCCAGCAACGTGTTTTCCGGCTTCCTGCTATTTCCGTGCATCAAATTGATTCCCTAATCGTGAGCCTGAATGAAAGGCGCACGAATGATATCGAGAATCATTATTTGCGTGTGCTTTTGTTACATTAATTTATACCGAATCTTTGACAAAAAAACCGCGCTCGAATGGCGCGGTTTTTGATGTAGACGGCCCGGCTGCGTGGGCCGGGCGTCAACATGATTTCAGAGCTTCAGGAGCTTTTTGCCTGGCGTTGCAATTCGAGAGTTTCGAGCTCGTTTTTATAATTGTTGGCGTCGCTCTCGTTGTGAAACATCCCGACCAATACGTCTTGCTGATGGACATCCCAGATGTGAATCCCGTGGCCTACTGCTTCGTGGGACATATGTTCATCGTCGCGTTCAGTTACTTTTACAGTCATCTGCTTGCTCCAATCTCTGGTTGATCTGCGGCAAGGCGTCGCAGGCCTCTGTTATATGATTTGTTAGCTTGCTAAGTAAACTGATTTTGCGCGCAATAATTCATTGCGGGGAATGCAACAATGCTGCAGGCCTCGTAAACCGCGACATTGCGCCGCAGCTGCAGGGGATTTATGACAAAAGTTTCATGTTAGGGTTGGCCTGTTTATCGGGGTTGACCCTGCGATAGTGGTAGTGGCTCACCCTAAAATCCCAGGCAAAAAAAAGCCCCGCATTCAGCGAGGCTCTTTTCCAGCACGTCAGCGCAATCAGCTGCCTTTGACGGCCTTACCGTCAACGGTGCCATCCTGCAGCATGATGTTGTATTCCTTGCCGTCAGTCTCGACCTGACGCAGGGCAACCAGAATGCCGCCCTGGTCCTTGGCAAACCACATCTGTGTGATGCGCTTGCTCTGCGACGGGTCGCGCACGCGCTCGACCTTGATCGCGTCGATCGAACCGACCTTGGTCTGGACCTTTTCCGAGCCGATCACGCGGAAGTCGTAGGTATCGGTATCAGTACCCTCAACCACGCGGTAGCTCATGCTTTTCTTGCCCGCGGCAACATCGCGTTGCAGAGCAAGTTGGTAGGTGGACTTGTCGAGCATGCCACTTTCGAGCGTGACATTGACCGGGTCTTTGTTTTCAAAGCCGGTGACTTTCTTGGCGCTTTGGTCGAAGTCCAGATTGATCTTCTTCGCCTTGCCCAGGCCGCCGCGTTCGAAGCTGTAGCTCTTGGGTTGCAGGGTGTCCTTGTCGAACAGGATCACACTGGTTTCGGTCAGGCTGGCAATCATCATCGAGGCCTTGAAATTCAAGGTCCAGGTACCGTCGCCATTCTTGCTCAGGCTGCGTTCAGCCGAACCGCTCATGGGCAGTTGTTTCCAGTCGGCGGTGTAGCTGACGGAGAAGGGGTGAAGGTCTGCCGCTTGTACGGCAGGCAAAGCGAACAGCGCAAAAGCGAAAAGCAGGGCGCGACGCATAAAATCTCCTAGGTTCGAATCAAGTGGCCGCTGGCCGCGAGTAACTGGCCGTCCAATAATGCACCCTGGTCGCCAAGAATCAACCGTCCTTCGGCAAACCAGCGAACGGCCAGCGGGTAAATCCTGTGTTCCTGGGTATGAACCCGTTGCGCAAGCGTCTGCGCCGAGTCGCCTGACTCTACCGGAACCACTGCCTGTACGACCAGAGGCCCGCCATCGAGTTCCTCGGTCACAAAGTGCACGCTGCAGCCATGTTCACGGTCGCCGGCGTCGAGCGCGCGCTGGTGGGTGTGCATGCCTTTGTACTTGGGCAGCAGGGAGGGGTGGATATTGAGCAGGCGCCCTTCGTAGTGCCGGACGAAATCTGCGCTGAGGATGCGCATGAAACCGGCAAGGACAACAAGTTTTGGGTTGAAGGCGTCGATCAGTTCGATCAAGGCGCTGTCGAAGGCCTCGCGACCGTCGAACGCCTTGTGATCCAGGGCACGGGTGTCGATACCCGCGTCCCGGGCGCGTTGCAGGCCGTAGGCGTCGCTGCGGTTGGAAATCACCGCAGCGATGCGCACCGGGCTGTTGCCGGTGCGCGTGCTGTCGATCAGGGCCTGCAAGTTACTGCCGGTGCCGGAAAGCAGCACCACGACATCACAGGTCTGGGGCATCAGTGAGCCTTGAGGTTCTTCAGTTCAACCTGGGCTGCACCTTCGGCAGCAGTGGCGATCTGGCCAATGACCCAAGGTTGTTCGCCAGCTTCACGCAGCACGTTCAGCGCGGTTTCAACGTGTTCCTGCGCGACGCAGATCACCATGCCTACGCCGCAGTTCAGCACGCGGTGCATTTCGGTTTCGTTGACGTTGCCTTTTTCCTGCAGCCAATCGAAGACTGCCGGGCGCTGCCAGCTGGCCACGTCGACAATCGCCTGGGCACCTTTTGGCAGGACGCGCGGGATGTTGTCCAGCAGGCCGCCACCGGTGATGTGGGCCATGGCCTTGACGGCGCCGGTGTCCTTGATCAGCTTGAGCAGTGGCTTGACGTAGATGCGGGTCGGCGCCATCAGCAGGTCGGTGAGTGGCTTGCCGTCGAGCTGGATGTTCTCGATGTCGGCGCCGGACACTTCGATGATCTTGCGGATCAGCGAGTAGCCGTTGGAGTGCGGGCCGGACGATGGCAGGGCGAGCAGGGCGTCGCCAGCAGCTACTTTGGAGCCGTCGATGATCTCGGCTTTTTCCACCACACCCACGCAGAAGCCGGCCAGGTCGTAGTCTTCGCCTTCGTACATGCCTGGCATTTCAGCAGTTTCACCGCCGACCAGGGAGCAACCCGACAGTTCGCAGCCGGCGCCGATGCCGGTCACGACCTGGGTCGCGGTCTCGACATTGAGCTTGCCTGTGGCGTAGTAGTCGAGGAAGAACAGCGGCTCGGCGCCGCACACCACCAGGTCGTTGACGCACATGGCGACCAGGTCGATGCCGATGCTGTCGTGTTTGTTCAGGTTCAGGGCCAGGCGCAGCTTGGTGCCTACGCCGTCGGTGCCGGACACCAGTACAGGCTGCTTGTAGCCGGCCGGGATTTCGCAGAGGGCGCCAAAACCGCCCAGGCCACCCATGACTTCAGGGCGCGCAGTGCGCTTGGCGACGCTCTTGATGCGTTCGACCAATGCTTCACCGGCGTCGATGTCTACACCGGCGTCCTTGTAGCTCAGGGAGGGTTGCTTGCTCATGATCCAGGCCTTTAGGGGGGATTTCTGGGTAACGACCGGGCGGGCGGGGGCTTTTGGAAAGGGCCCTGCCGTTGACGGTCTGCGAAGGCGCGCGATTTTATCAGGCTTGAGGGGCAGCGGCCATCCTCGGGCCGACGGGCAGGGCATATGAGTTCAAAAAAATGCAAATCGGGCCGGTAATCGTGCGTATTAAGGTATAGCCTTGAACTCGCTAGCGTTATGACAGTATGAAAACTTACCGGGACCCTGTGAATGTTTTACCGGTCGCTGTGTCACAGCCTTGCCAAGCCGAGATCACGCGGTCTGTTCCAACCGCTAAATTTGTCGTTCGGGAATCTTCCATGCGTCTGTGTAAATTCTTCTTTGTAGGCTGCTTGTCGTTGGTCAGCCTGGCGAGTCATGCCGAAACCCTCAATGGCCTCTATCAAGTACTTGAACCGGTCAGCAGCCAGTCGCCCCAAGAGCGCGACCAGGCCACCCAGCGTGCCGTGCAGACCCTGGTGATCCGCCTGACCGGCGACGCCAAGGCCGCCGATGGCCCAGGCCTGGCGGCGATCCGCAAAGACCCGCAACAAATCATCAGCCAGTACGGCTACGACGCCGGCCCGCCCGAAAGCCTGCAAGTGGACTTCGACCCGGTCAGCACCGACCGCGCCTTGCGTGATGCCGGCCTGTCGATCTGGGGCAGCAACCGGCCGTCGATCCTGGGTTGGTGGCTGAACGATTCAACTGAAGGCAGCAGCCTGGTCGGCGATGGCCAGGCCGTTGCCCAGGCCCTGCGCCGGGCCGCGCAACACCGGGGTCTGCCGCTGCGCTTGCCGCTGGGAGACCTGGATGAACAGGTAGTCGCCACCGCGCCGAATCTTGAAAGCCCGGACGCTACGCCTTTGCGCGCAGCCTCCGAGCGTTACGGTGCCGATGCTTTGCTGGCGGTGCATGCGCGCCAGGAAGGCAGTCAATGGCAGGCCAAATGGCGCCTGTGGCTGGGCGACAAGGCTGAGGAGGGCACCGCCCAAGGCGCTGACACTGCCGCGCTCGCCGATGCGGTATTGCTGGCGGTCAGCCAAAAGCTGGCGCCACGCTTTGCGGTCAAGCCGGGCGTGAGCACTGAGCAACTGCTTGAAGTGCAAGGCATGAACCTGGAGCGCTACGCCGCCCTGGGTCGTTTGCTGGAGCCCTTTGGCGGCCAGCCGCAGTGGGTGGATGGCAACCGGATTGTGTATCGCGTCAATGGCAGCGCCGAACAATTGCGCACCCAATTGAGCCTGGCCAAGCTGCAGGAAATTCCTGCTGGCGAAGCCCCGGCCCAGCCAGCCGTGATCGATGGCACGCAACCGGCTGTTGCACCTGAGCCCCAGGCGCAACTGCGTTTTCGTTGGTAACTAGTGGTCCTCCTTCTATATAGAAGAAGGGCGTAAAAAACAGATGGAGTGGTTTATGGCGGATACGCGTCGTTGGGTGTGGCTTGGCGGGATTGTCCTGCTGTGCGTTTTTGTGTTCTTGCTGCATTCGATCCTGACGCCGTTCCTGGTGGCGCTACTGCTCGCCTATCTGTTCGATCCCGTGGTGGATCGCCTGGAAAAAGTCGGCATGTCGCGCACCTGGGGCGTGATCACGGTGTTTGCGCTGTTCACGTTGATCATCACGGCGCTGGTGTTGATATTGGTGCCGATGTTGGCCAAGCAACTGTTTCGCCTCTATGAGCTGGCGCCGCAGATGCTCGACTGGTTGCAGCACACGGCAATGCCGTGGGCCCAGTCCAAGTTCGGGCTGGCAGATGGCTTCTGGAAGTTCGACAAGGTCAAGGCAGCTATCAGCGAGCATATGGACAAGACCACCGATATCGTCACGGTGGTGCTCAGTCAGGCGACTGCGTCGAGCCTGGCGCTGATCGGCTGGTTGACCAACCTGGTGCTGATCCCGGTGGTGGCGTTCTACCTGCTGCGAGACTGGGACATCATGATGGCCAAGATCCGCAGCCTGCTGCCCCGCGACCGGGAAGAGCGCGTTGTTTCCCTGGCAGCGGAGTGTCATGAGGTACTGGGCGCGTTCGTGCGTGGCCAGTTGCTGGTGATGCTGGCCCTGGGGGTGATTTATGCTGCCGGCCTGATGGCGATCGGCCTGGAGCTGGGGCTGTTGATCGGCTTGATCGCGGGCCTGGCGGCCATCGTGCCCTACATGGGCTTTGTGATCGGCATCGGTGCGGCGCTGGTGGCCGGGCTGTTCCAGTTCGGCGGCGACCTGTACCCGATGCTGGGGATTGTCGCAGTGTTCATGGTGGGCCAGGCCTTGGAAGGCATGGTGCTGACGCCACTGCTGGTGGGCGATCGGATCGGCCTGCACCCTGTGGCAGTAATCTTTGCGATTTTGGCGGGTGGCGAGCTGTTCGGCTTTACCGGCATCCTGTTGGCGCTGCCGGTGGCGGCGGTGATCATGGTGCTGGTGCGCCATGTGCACGACCTGTACAAGGATTCGGACGTGTATACCGGGGTGGATGAGCCCGAGTTGTAATCGCGGTGTCACAAACCCGGCCCTGGTCGGGTTTGTTGTTTCTGGCGCCGGGTGCGTCAAACAATCTGCGTAAAACCGCCGGGTTAACGCAAACCTTTGATTTTGCTTGTGGTCTGCTGCATTGTGCGCCCGGCGTCACGGGTATAAACTTTGCAAACTTTACATAGAGGCCACTAACGGTTCGATGGGAGCCGTTCAGTCAGCATGAAACCGATTCAGCTGCCCCTAGGTGTGCGTCTGCGTGATGACGCTACCTTTATCAACTACTACCCAGGCGCCAATGCCGCTGCACTCGGCTATGTGGAGCGGCTTTGCGAAGCCGACGCCGGGTGGACTGAAAGCCTGATCTATCTGTGGGGCAAGCATGGCGTGGGGCGTACCCACCTGCTGCAGGCCGCATGCCTGCGTTTCGAGCAGACGGGCGAGCCGGCGGTCTACCTGCCCTTGGCCGAGTTGATGGACCGCGGGATCGGCATCTTCGATAACCTTGAGCAATATGAGCTGGTGTGTCTCGACGACCTGCAGGCAGTGGCCGGCAAGCCGGAGTGGGAAGAGGCGCTGTTTCATCTGTTCAACCGCCTGCGCGACAGCGGCCGGCGCTTGCTGATCGCCGCGTCCACCTCGCCGCGTGAACTGCCGGTGAAGCTGGCAGACCTCAAGTCGCGCCTGACCCTGGCGTTGATCTTCCAGATGCGTCCGTTATCCGATGAGGACAAGCTGCGTGCGCTGCAACTGCGCGCTTCCCGTCGTGGCCTGCACCTGACCGACGAAGTCGGGCACTTTATCCTCACCCGTGGCACCCGCAGCATGAGCGCGCTGTTCGATTTGCTTGAGCAACTCGACCAGGCTTCCCTGCAGGCACAAAGAAAATTGACGATCCCTTTCCTGAAAGAAACTTTGGGCTGGTAAGGTCTTGATTTTCCGTGTGTCGGCATTTTCAAGGCGTCAGAAAACCTGCGTTTGAGCCCGAAGGGCTACGCAACTGAAGCGATAAATGGAATCACGGCTTAGATGGCATAGTCGAAACGATAAGTCACATAGATCACGATTGAATTTGCAAATCGATGTGATAGAGGGCATAGTCTCGGCTTCTTTACACATCAGCCACGGTCGTGCCCATGCTAAATCGCTTCGCACCCCTCGTGCCTCTCGCACTCGTTACCCTGTTGTTTGGTTGCGCCTCCCACCCTCAGCAGGTGGCAGAACAGCAAAAACCACAGGTTCAAAATCAGGCAAAGTTCGTTGCTGCACAGTCTGCTTCTGTTTATGAAGAAGAGGTGGCAACCGAAAAAGAACTCGCCGAGTTCTCTGACAGCAAGCCTTACCAACTGCCTCTTCTGGCCGACAGCATCCTTGAGCGCGGCATGTCCTTGATCGGTACCCGTTACCGTTTCGGCGGCACCTCGGAAGCCGGTTTTGATTGCAGTGGTTTCATTGGTTACCTGTTTCGTGAAGAAGCCGGCATGAATCTGCCGCGCTCTACACGCGAGATGATCAACGTGAATGCACCGTTGGTCGCACGCAACAACCTCAAGCCCGGTGATCTGCTTTTCTTTAGTACCAGTGGCCGCGGTCGTGTCAGTCACGCCGGTATCTACCTGGGCGATAACCAATTTATCCATTCCAGCAGCCGCCGCAGTGGTGGTGTTCGGGTCGATAACCTGGGTGACAGCTACTGGAGCAAAACCTTCATCGAAGCCAAGCGTGCACTCGCCATGGCTCCGACTACGGTTACCGCTAGTAAGTAAAGTTAAAGTGATACTTGAAGTTTGACGTGTAAGCGCTAGAATCCCTGGACATTGTTGTCATCCGTTCGCGCGAGCTTTGCTTGCGCGTTCTGGTTTTCAACGTTCGGCAGCGAAAGCCGCATCCAGACCAGGATTGTTCTGCACATGTCGACCTCGGCCCGCCTGATGCTTATTGTTTGCGCCGCGCTGCTCAGCGCCTGCGCCAGTCGTACACCGCCGCCCGCGCCCGTCGCGGTCAAGCCTAAGCCGGTGTTCAACTATGCCACCCAGAATTTCTCGCCTGCTGCCGAAGACGTGCTCTTTCGTGCGCTGGGCCTGGTCGGCACACCTTACCGCTGGGGCGGCAACACACCGGACTCGGGATTTGATTGCAGTGGCCTGATCGGTTTTGTATTCCGCGACGCTGCCGGCATCTCATTGCCGCGCACCACCCGTGAATTGATCGTGATGCGTGCCCAGGACGTCAGCGAACAAAACCTGCAAACCGGCGACCTGCTGTTCTTCGCTACCGGTGGTGGTTCGCGGGTCAGCCATGCGGGCATCTATGTGGGGGAGGGCCGCTTCGTACACGCGCCTCAAACCGGCGGTACGGTGAAGCTGGATACGCTATCCAAAGCGTATTGGCAGAATGCCTACCTGAGTGCCAAGCGCGTGTTGCCAGGGAATCTGGCGCGTAATCCCTGAATCAATAAAACTCCAAAATGTGGGAGCGGGCTTGCCCGCGAATACAGTGTGTCAGTCAAAGGATTGGTTGGCTGGGGCACCGTAATCGCGGGCAAGCCCGCTCCCACATTGGTGTGTGGCGATTTACTTAGCAGCCGACACCCGCCAAACCTTATTGCCCACATCATCGGCCACCAGCAAATCCCCCTGCTGATCTATCACCACGCCGACCGGCCGGCCCATGGCTTTCTCATCGCTATCAAGAAACCCCGTCAGCACATCCACCGGTTGCCCTTTCGGCTGGCCCCCTTCGAAGGGAACGAAAATCACCTTGTAGCCACTGTGCGGCTTGCGGTTCCAGGAACCATGCTGGCCGATAAATGCGCCATTACTGAAGGGAGCGGGCAGTTTGCTGCCCTCGGCGAAGGTCAGCCCCAGCGACGCAGTATGAGGGCCTACCGCATAGTCGGGAGCGATGGCCTTGGCGACCATGTCCAGGTTCTGCGGGGTGACACGCACATCCACATGCTGGCCGTAATAACTGAAAGGCCAGCCGTAGAAGCCGCCATCCTTGACCGAGGTGATGTAATCCGGCACCAGGTCACTGCCGATCTCATCGCGTTCGTTGACCGCCGTCCACAGCTTGCCGCTCTGTGGCTCCCACGCCATGCCGTTGGGGTTGCGCAGGCCGGAGGCAAAAATGCGGTGTTGGCCGCTGGCGCGGTCGACTTCCCAAATGGCGGCGCGGCCCTGTTCGGCTTCCAGGCCGTTTTCGCCGACGTTGCTGTTGGAGCCGACGCTCACGTACAGCTTACTGCCGTCCTGGCTGGCCACTACATTTTTGGTCCAGTGGTGGTTCAGGGGGCCACCGGGTAAATCCACCACCTTGGTGCCCGGAGAGTTGATGGCTGTTTCACCTGGCTGATAGGGGAAGCGCAGCAATTTATCCGAATCGGCCACATACAGGTCGTTGCCTACCAAGGTCATGCCAAACGGCGAATTGAGGTTCTCCAGGAACACCGTGCGAGTTTCTGCTACACCGTCATGGTCGGCATCGCGCAGCAAGGTAATACGGTTCGGGCTCGGCACCCCGGCACCGGCACGGTCCATGACTTTTTCCATCACCCAGCCACGTACGCCTTTGGCATCGTCCGGCTTGGGCGGTGCATTGGTCTCGGCCACCAGCACGTCGCCGTTGGGCAGCACGTAGAGCCAGCGCGGATGATCCAGGCCTTCGGCGAACGCGGCCACTTGGGTACCGGCGGCGGCGATGGGCTTGGCGCCTTCGGGCCAGCCGATGGCCGGGGCGATATTGACGGTGGGGATCAGCGTCTTGTTCGGCTCCGGCAACTTGGGCGAGGGCCCGGTGCCATCGGCGACCTGCAGGGTCGAACTTTCGCCGCACGCCGCGAGGCTGCCTGCAAGCATGATCAGTAGGGCGAGTTGGGTTTTAGGCATGGTTTTCTCCTTGATACCTGTAGGGGTAGAGAAGCACGAACGGCAGATGGTTCAAGTACAAGGCCAGCTTTAATTGACGCTCCACCCCCAACCCACTAACCTTCGCGGCTTGTTCCAGGTGCTCTGTGGCGCGCGCGTCGACAGAGTGAAACAGGGAAGCCGGTGAGTGAGCGCACTTGTACACAGTGCCGCCGCGATTCCGGCGCTGCCCCCGCAACGGTAAATGAGTCAAGACGGTGCTGTTTGCCACTGTATCGCGTGCGATATGGGAAGGCGCCCCCTCGGCTGCTTGCTATCAAAAGCGCCACTCATGAGCCCGGAGACCGGCCTGGATCATCCAACAGCATCACGGTGGGCGATGCTTGGCTGTCTGTTTTTTCTTTTTCCTGCCCGCCGTTTTTGTCCAGCCCCAACGGAGCGCTGCCATGACTGATTCCCCCGACCGCGACGAACGCCACCTGGCGCGCATGCTGCGCAAAAAAGCCGTGATTGACGAGCGCATCGCCAATTCCCCCAACGAGTGCGGCCTGCTGCTGGTGCTGACCGGCAACGGCAAAGGCAAGAGCAGTTCGGCGTTCGGCATGTTGGCTCGGGCCATGGGGCATGGCATGCAATGCGGTGTGGTGCAGTTCATCAAGGGGCGTAACAGCACCGGCGAAGAATTGTTTTTCCGCCGCTTTCCCGAGCAGGTGCACTTTCATGTGATGGGCGAAGGCTTCACCTGGGAAACCCAGGATCGCCAGCGCGATATCGCCGCTGCCGAAGCGGCTTGGGCGGTGTCCCGGGCCATGTTGAATGACCCCTCTATCGGCTTGGTGGTGCTGGACGAACTGAACATCGCCCTCAAGCACGGTTACCTTGACCTGGACCAGGTACTCAGCGATCTGCAAGCGCGCCCGCCCATGCAGCATGTGGTGGTCACCGGCCGTGGCGCCAAGCCTGAGCTGATCGAAATGGGCGACACCGTCACCGAAATGGGCATGCTCAAGCACGCGTTCCAGGCCGGTATCAAGGCACAGAAAGGCGTCGAACTTTGAATCAGCCCCGTCATTGCCCGGCCGTATTGATCGCCGCTCCGGCGTCTGGCCAGGGCAAAACCACGGTCACCGCCGCGCTGGCCCGTTTGCACCGCAACCTGGGGCGCAAGGTGCGCGTGTTCAAATGCGGGCCGGACTTTCTCGACCCGATGATCCACGAGCGTGCCAGTGGCGCGCCGGTGTACCAGTTGGACATGTGGATGGTGGGCGAGCAGGAAAGCCGCCGCCTGCTCTGGGAGGCAGCGGGGGAAGCTGACCTGATTCTCATCGAAGGCGTCATGGGCCTGTTCGACGGCACGCCTTCGAGCGCTGACCTGGCGCGGCACTTCGGTGTACCGGTGCTGGGCGTGATCGATGGCACCGCCATGGCCCAGACGTTCGGCGCCCTGGCCTTGGGGCTGGCGCGCTATCAGCCCGACCTGCCGTTCGCCGGCGTGCTGGCCAATCGCGTCGGCACCCTGCGCCATGCGCAATTGCTTGAAGGCAGCCTCACCGAGGGCTTGCGTTGGTACGGCGCGTTATCCCGTGAGACTGGCATCGAACTGCCCAGCCGCCACCTGGGCCTGGTGCAAGCCAGCGAACTGAATGACCTTGATATACGCCTGGATGCCGCCGCCCAGGCGTTGGGCAGCAGTTGCGAAGTGGCTCTGCCGCCGCCGGTGACCTTTGCCGCGCCGCAAGTGATGGAGGCCGAGCCCTTGCTGGCCGGTGTGCGGATTGCCGTGGCCCGTGACGAAGCCTTTGCCTTTACCTACGGTGCCAGCCTGGATTTGCTGCGGGCGATGGGCGCCGAGTTGAAGTTCTTCTCACCGATCCATGATCGCCAATTGCCTCAAGCTGACAGCCTCTATTTGCCCGGCGGCTATCCGGAACTGCACCACCAGGCATTGTCGGCCAATACCTCGATGCTGGACGCCATTCGTGCTCATCACGCCGCTGGCAAGCCACTGCTCGCTGAATGTGGCGGCATGCTCTATCTGCTCGACTCCTTGACCGATGTGGACGGTACACGCGCCGAACTGGTTGGCTTGTTGCAAGGCGATGCGGTGATGCAAAAGAAACTCGCGGCCCTGGCGCTGCAAAGTGTCGAGCTGCCGGAGGGGACCTTGCGTGGGCATACCTATCATCATTCCCTGACCAGTACCGAATGGGCGCCGATTGCCCGTGGGCTTAGCCCTAACGGCGGGCGCGGTGCCGAAGCGGTCTATCGACAGGGGCGGATGACGGCGTCCTATGTGCACTTTTATTTTCCGTCGAATCCTGGCGCGGTGGCCGCGTTGTTTGCGCCTGACCTTGAGACAGCTATCGCAGGCAAGCCAGCTCCCACAGGGGAATGCATTCCAAATGTGGGAGCGGGCTTGCTCGCGAAGAGGCCATGACTGACAACGCTTTCCCCCAAGCCGATCGCGAGGCCGTCTATCGCGCCATCGCCGAACGCCGCGACATGCGCCACTTCCGCGGTGGCAGCGTCGCGCCTGAGCTGCTGCAACGCCTGCTCCACGCCGCGCACCAGGCGCCCAGTGTCGGCCTGATGCAGCCGTGGCGTTTTATCCGCATCAGCGACCGTTCGTTGCGCAGCCAGATTCAACAGTTGGTGGAAGAAGAGCGCGTGCGCACCGCTGAAGCATTGGGCGAGCGCTCCGATGCGTTCATGAAGCTCAAGGTCGAAGGCATCAACGACTGCGCCGAGGTACTGGTCGCCGCCTTGATGGACGATCGTGAGCGCCACATTTTCGGGCGCCGCACCTTGCCGGAAATGGACATGGCCTCGCTCTCCTGCGCCATCCAGAACCTGTGGCTGGCGGCGCGCGTGGAAGGGTTGGGCATGGGCTGGGTTTCGCTGTTCGACCCCCAGGCCCTGGCCGAGTTGCTGGGTTTGCCACCCGGCGCAAAGCCCCTGGCAGTGTTGTGCCTGGGCCCGGTGGCAGAGTTTTACCCAGCACCGATGTTGCAGCTCGAGGGCTGGGCCGAGCCGCGACCGCTAAGTGACATGCTGTATGAAAACAAGTGGGGAGTGAGTCAATGAGTGTGGCCTTGCTGTGTGTCGCTGCGGTGGCGCTGGATGCGCTGCTGGGTGAGCCCAGGCGCTGGCATCCGCTAGTGGCGTTCGGCAATTTCGCCGGGCGCATCGAGCAACGTTTCAATACTGGCGGGCGTGGCTGGCGCAGCCATGGTGTGACCGCGTGGTTTATCGCGGTGGTGCCGCTGACCCTGCTGGCCACGGCGTTGTCGTGGGCGCCTTATATCGGCTGGCTGCTGGAGATCCTGGCGCTGTACTGCGCCTTGGGCATGCGCAGCCTGGGCGAGCACGTGATGCCGGTGGCCCAGGCCCTGCGCAGTGACGACCTGGACGAAGCGCGTACACGTGTGAGTTACCTGGTCAGCCGCCAGACCAGCGAACTGGACCACACGGAAGTCGCGCGCGCAGCCACCGAATCGGTGCTGGAGAACGGCAGCGATGCGGTATTCGCCGCGGTGTTCTGGTTCGTGGTGGCGGGTGTGCCGGGCGTGGTGCTCTATCGTCTGAGCAACACCCTGGACGCCATGTGGGGCTATCGCAATGAGCGCTTTGAGCGCTTCGGCTGGGCAGCCGCCAGGATCGATGATGTGCTCAACTATATTCCTGCGCGCTTGGTGGCTTTAACCTACGCGCTATTGGGTAAAACCCGCCTGGCGCTCAAATGCTGGCGCACCCAGGGGCCTACCTGGGACAGCCCCAACGCCGGCCCGGTGATGGCGGCGGGGGCCGGTGCCTTGGGTGTGGAGCTCGGCGGCGCGGCGATTTATCACGGCGAGGTGCATCAGCGCCCGCCATTGGGCGAAGGCCCGCCGGCCGACGCCGATTCCATTGATCGCGGCTGGCAACTGGTGCAGCACGGCGTATGGCTGTGGCTGCTGGTCCTGTGCGTGGGGGCGCAAATCTATGCTTGAACATGGTGGTCGGCTGCGTAAGGCCGCGATTGAGTACGGCATTGCCGAAGCGGATTGGCTCGACCTGTCCAGCGGCCTGGCGCCCTGGCCGTGGCCGATTCCCGAGATTCCCTTGCGTGCCTGGGCGCGCTTGCCGGAAACCGATGACGGCTTGGAGAAGGCTGCCAGCGAGTATTACGGTGCCGGCCCGTTGCTGCCGGTGCCGGGCTCCCAGGCAGCGATTCAACTGCTGCCGCGCCTGCGTCGTTCCGGTAAGGTCGGCGTGCTTTCGCCCTGTTACGCCGAGCACGCCGAAGCCTGGCGCCGCGCCGGTTATGTGGTGCGCGAAGTGCAGGAGCAGGAAGTCGACTTCTTTCTCGACAGCCTCGACGTGCTGGTGGTGGTCAACCCCAACAACCCCACGGGCTTGAGCCTGAGCCCGCAACGCCTGCTGGACTGGCATGCGCGGCTGGCCCAGCGCGGTGGCTGGCTGGTGGTGGACGAGGCGTTCATTGACGTGACCCCGGACTTGAGCCTGGCCAGCCATGCCGATCAGGTCGGCTTGATCGTGCTGCGCTCATTCGGCAAGTTCTTCGGCCTGGCCGGCGTGCGCCTGGGCTTTGTGCTGGCCGAGCGCAAGTTGCTCAAGCTGTTGGCCGAACAGGTCGGGCCCTGGGCCGTCAGTGGGCCGACGCGGGTGCTGGGCAAAGTGTGCCTGCGCGACACCGACGGGCATGCGCGCCAGCGCAGTCGTTGCATCGCAGCCGGCCAGCGTCTGTTTGAGTTGCTTGAGCGCCGCGGCCTTCAACCTCAGGGTGGCTGCGCATTGTTCCAGTGGTTGATTACCCCCCACGCTGAACGGCTTCACGAGTTCATGGCCCAGCGCGGCATCCTGCTGCGCCTGTTTGTGCACAACAGCAGCGTGCGCTTGGGCCTGCCCGACACCGAAGCTGACTGGCTGCGCCTTGATGAAGCCCTGGCCGCCTACAAGGACGCCACATGACCACGTTGATGGTGCAGGGCACCACCTCCGACGCCGGTAAAAGCACCCTGGTGACTGCGCTGTGTCGCTGGCTGGTACGCCAGGGTGTCGCGGTGGTGCCGTTCAAGCCGCAGAACATGGCGCTCAACAGCGCGGTGACCGCCGAAGGCGGCGAGATCGGCCGCGCCCAGGCGGTGCAGGCCCAGGCTGCCAACCTGGCGCCCCACACCGACATGAACCCGGTGTTGCTCAAGCCCAACAGCGACACTGGCTCCCAAGTGATCATCCATGGCCGTGCTGTCACCAGCATGAATGCCGTGGCCTATCACGACTACAAAGCCATTGCGATGCAAGCGGTGCTGGCCTCCCACACGCGTTTGAGCCAGGCCTACCCGGTGGTGATCGTCGAAGGCGCGGGCTCACCGGCCGAGATCAATTTGCGCGCCAATGACATCGCCAACATGGGCTTCGCCGAAGCGGTGGACTGCCCGGTGCTGTTGATCGCGGACATCAACCGCGGCGGCGTGTTTGCCCATCTGGTTGGCACCCTGGAGCTGCTGTCGCCCAGTGAACAGGTGCGGGTCAAGGGCTTCATCATCAACCGTTTTCGCGGCGATATCGCGTTGCTGCAACCAGGCCTGGACTGGCTCGAAGCGCGCACCGGCAAACCGGTAGTCGGCGTGCTGCCCTACGTGATGGACCTGCACCTGGAAGCGGAAGACGGCATCGACCAGCGCCAGATCGACAAGGCCGCCCAGGTGCTCAAGGTGGTGGTGCCGGTGCTGCCGCGCATCAGCAACCATACCGACTTCGACCCGCTGCGCTTGCACCCCCAGGTGGACTTGCAGTTCGTCGGGCCGGGCCAGGCGATACCTGCCGCTGACCTGATCATCTTGCCGGGCTCGAAAAGCGTGCGCAGTGACCTGGCCTATCTGCGTGCCAACGGCTGGGATACTGCCGTGGCGCGGCATCTGCGTTATGGCGGCAAGGTACTGGGGATCTGCGGCGGGTTGCAGATGCTCGGCGAGCAAGTCCACGACCCGTTGGGCCTGGAAGGGCTGGCCGGTTCCAGTGATGGCCTTGGGTTGCTGGCGTTCAGCACCACCCTGGAACAAGAGAAACAACTGCGCAATGTGCGTGGGCGTCTGGTATTGGAAGATGCCGACGTCAGCGGTTATGAAATCCATGCGGGGGTGACCTGCGGCGCTGCCTTGGCAAGCGCTGCGGTCCTGCTGGACGATGGTCGCAGCGATGGCGCGCAGAGCCCCGATGGGCAAATTCTAGGCACCTACCTGCACGGCCTGTTCGAGACCCCGGCAGCGTGCAGCGCGTTGCTGCGTTGGGCCGGGTTGCAGGATGTGCAAGAGGTGGATTATCACCGCTTGCGCGAGCGCGATATCGAGCGGTTGGCGGACTTGGTGGAGCACCACTTGGACACCGATTTGTTGCGCAAGCTATGTGGGATCTGACGGTGTTCACACGATCCGATTGTGGGAGCGGGCTTGCTCGCGAATGCGGTGGGTCAGCCATAGGTGCATTCACTGATACACCCTATTGGCGAGCAAACCCGCTCCCACATTGTTTCTCAGGGGCCTTTGCATGTATCAATTGATCCTCGGCGGCGCCCGTTCGGGCAAGAGCCGCCTGGCCGAAAAGCTTGCCGCAGAGAGCGGGCTTGCCGTCATTTATATCGCAACCAGCCAGCCGCTCGACGGTGAGATGAACAAGCGTGTCACTTTGCACCGCCAGCGTCGCCCCGGCCATTGGGGCCTGGTTGAGGAGCCCATCGAGCTGTCGCGCGTGCTGCGCGAGAACGCCGCCACTGATCGCTGCCTGCTGGTGGATTGCCTGACCTTATGGCTCACCAATCTTCTGATGCTCGAAGACCCGGCGCGCCTTGCGTGCGAGCGTGATCAACTGTTGCAAACCCTGGCCTCGCTGCCGGGGGAAATCATTTTTGTCAGCAACGAGACCGGTCTGGGTGTCGTGCCGCTGGGCGAATTGACTCGCCGTTATGTGGATGAAGCCGGTTGGCTGCATCAAGCCTTGGCCGAGCAATGTCAGCGCGTTGTGCTGACGGTCGCCGGCTTGCCCCTGACTTTGAAAGGTACTGCGTTATGACCGATTCCTGGTGGCTCAACCCCTGTAAGGCGGTGAATGCCACAGCCCACGAACAGGCGCTGGCGCGTCAGCAGCAGTTGACCAAGCCCGCTGGCTCCCTCGGCCAGTTGGAGGCCCTGGCGGTGCGGTTGGCGGGTTTGCAGGGCCAGGTCAAACCGTCGGTTGATCACCTGTGGATCGCGATTTTTGCCGGCGATCACGGTGTGGTCGCTGAAGGTGTGTCGGCGTTTCCCCAGGAGGTCACCGGGCAGATGCTGCAAAACTTCGTCACCGGTGGTGCGGCAATCAGCGTGTTGGCGCGGCAACTGGAAGCGCAATTGGAAGTGGTTGATCTTGGCACGGTCACGCCTTCCCTGGCTTTGCCTGGCGTTCGTCACCTGAATATCGGTGCGGGCACGGCCAATTTTGTCCATGCCCCGGCGATGACCCAGGCCCAGGGCCAGTTGGCCCTGCAAGCCGGGCGAGACAGCGCACACCGCGCCCTGCAAAGCGGGGCACAGCTGTTTATCGGCGGCGAGATGGGCATCGGCAACACCACCGCGGCCAGTGCCTTGGCCTGCGCATTGCTGGATTGCCAAGTCACTGACCTTGCAGGCCCTGGTACCGGTTTGAACGCCGCAGGGGTCAGCCATAAGGTCGCGGTTATCGAGCGCGCCTTGGCGTTGCACGCCGGTCAGCGCGGCGATGCATTGCAAACCCTGTTCAATCTCGGCGGTTTTGAAATAGCCGCGCTGGTCGGTGCTTACTTGGCCTGCGCCCAGGAAGGCATCGTGGTGCTGGTGGATGGGTTCATCTGCAGCGTGGCCGCGCTGGTGGCGGTGCGCTTGAACCCGGCATGCCGCGAATGGCTGGTGTTCGGCCATCGGGGTGCCGAGCCGGGTCATCGCCATGTGCTGCACAGCCTCGATGCGCAACCGTTGCTGGAACTGGGCCTGCGCCTGGGCGAAGGCAGCGGCGCGGCGTTAGCGGTGCCCTTGTTGCGCCTGGCGTGTGCGCTGCACGGGCAGATGGCGACCTTCGCCGAAGCCGCCGTGGCGGACCGCCCCGCATGACCTTGCGCCTGGACCTGCTGCGCCACGGCGAAACCGAGCTGGGCGGCGGCCTGCGTGGCAGCCTGGACGATGCGCTGACCGCCAACGGCTGGCAGCAGATGCGCGACGCAGTGGTGGGGCAAGGGCCGTGGGATCGGCTGATCAGCTCGCCGCTGCAACGCTGCGCTCTGTTCGCCCAGGAGCTGGGGACGCAACTTGATTTGCCGGTGAGTCTGGAGCCTGACTTGCAGGAGCTGCACTTCGGCGCCTGGGAAGGGCAGAGTGCGGCCGCGTTGATGGATACCGATGCCGAAGGGCTGGGCTTGTTCTGGGCCAACCCCTATGACTTCACGCCGCCGGAGGGTGAGCCTGTCATCCAGTTTTCCGGGCGGGTGCTTGGCGCTATCGCCCGGTTGCATCAGGCCTATGCTGGTCAGCGGGTGCTATTGATCAGTCATGGCGGTGTGATGCGCCTGCTGCTGGCCCAGGCGCGAGGGTTGCCCCGTGAGCAACTGCTGAATGTCGAAGTTGGTCACGGCGCCTTGTTCGGCCTGCAGGTTGAGGCCGATGGCGTGTTGAAGGAAGGGCGCTGACGATGCTGCCGTTCTGGATCGCCCTGCAATTTCTCAGCAGCCTGCCCATTCGCTTGCCGGGCATGCCGCAGCCTCAAGAGCTGGGCCGTTCGTTGCTGTTTTATCCGCTGGTAGGGTTGCTGTTCGGCGTGCTGTTATGGGGCCTCAACCAAATGTTGCAGGGCGCCCCGTTGCTGTTGCACGCCGCGTTGCTGCTCACAGCCTGGGTGTTGCTCAGCGGTGGCCTGCACCTGGACGGGCTGGCCGACAGCGCCGATGCCTGGCTGGGTGGTTTTGGCGACCGCGAGCGCACCCTCAGCATCATGAAAGACCCGCGCAGCGGCCCGATTGCGGTGGTCACCCTGGGCCTGGTGCTGCTGCTCAAGTTCAGCGCCTTGGTGGCGTTGATCGAGCAACACAATGGCGCCGCCTTGATCCTGGCGCCCCTGATCGGACGCGCTTCGATGCTGGCGCTGTTTCTCACCACGCGCTATGTGCGGGCGGGCGGATTGGGCCAGGCACTGTCAGACCATCTGCCGCGAATTGTCGGCCAACAGGTGCTGATCCTCAGCGGGTTAGCCTGCATTCTGATCGGCGGTTTCAGCGGCGGCATCGCGGTGTTGCTGGCGGTACTGTGTTTCGTGTGGCTGCGCCAGTTGATGGTCAAGCGTCTGGGCGGTACCACCGGCGACACTGCTGGCGCACTGCTGGAGCTGCTTGAAGTCGCGGTGCTGGTCGGGCTGGCGTTGTAACGCTTTCTTGCAATTGATTAACTCCGGGTATATACACGCTCTATGCTTGCCTCCCAATGTTTATGCACCAACCTGCGACGCGCCGCTCGTGGCGTCAGCAGGCACTACGACGGCGCTCTCGACGGCTTCGGGATCAACGTTGCCCAGTATTCTCTGTTGTGCAACCTGCAGCGCCTCGATCAACCGAGCATTTCCAGCCTGGCGGACGCCATGGGCCTGGATCGCAGCACCCTGGGGCGCAACCTGCGCGTCCTGGAAGGTGAGGGGCTGGTGCAGTTGGTGGAGGGCGATGATTTGCGCAACCGCCTGGTGGTGTTGACTGACGCCGGCCATGAACGGCTAGCTGCTGCGTTGCCGGCATGGGAGGCGGCGCAACAAAAATTGATTGATAAGCTCGGCGCCGAAAAGCGCGAAATGTTGTTGGCCTTGCTGGATGAACTCGCCTGAACGGCGGTTTGTTCGACTACAAGCGGGTATATACCCGCGAACGGAGAATAAGAAATGACCTCGATGTGGCGCACCAGTGGTTGGGTCCTTTTAGGGAGTGCGCTGATCCTGGCGTTGTCCTTGGGCGTACGGCATGGCTTTGGCCTGTTCCTGGCGCCGATGAGCAGCGAATTCGGTTGGGGGCGTGAAACCTTTGCCTTTGCCATCGCCTTGCAGAATCTGATCTGGGGCTTGGCGCAGCCATTTACCGGGGCCTTGGCCGACCGTTTCGGCGCGACCAAGGCGGTGTTTGTCGGCGGGGTGTTGTACGCCGTCGGCCTGGTGCTGATGGGCATGTCCGACTCCGCGTGGTCCCTGTCGTTGAGTGCAGGTTTGCTGATTGGCATTGGCCTGTCCGGCACCTCGTTCTCGGTGATTCTCGGCGTGGTTGGCCGCGCCGTTGCGCCGGAAAAACGCAGCATGGCCATGGGCATTGCCAGCGCCGCCGGCTCGTTCGGCCAGTTCGCCATGGTGCCCGGCACCCTCGGCTTGATTGGTTGGCTGGGCTGGTCCGCAGCGTTGCTGGCGCTGGGCTTGATGGTGGCGTTGATCCTGCCGCTGGTCGCCATGCTCAAGGACCGGCCGCTGGCGGTTACGGTGGGCCAGCAAACCCTGGGCGAAGCGCTGAAAGAGGCTTGTTCTCACTCCGGCTTCTGGCTGCTGTCCTTCGGCTTCTTTGTGTGCGGTTTCCAAGTGGTTTTTATCGGTGTGCACTTGCCGGCGTACCTGGTCGACCAGCATCTGCCAGCCACGGTGGGCACCACGGTGCTGGCCTTGATTGGCCTGTTCAACGTATTTGGCACCTACACGGCGGGTTGGCTCGGTGGCCGCATGTCCAAGCCGCGTCTGCTCACCGGCTTGTACCTGTTGCGGGCGGTAGTGATTGTGTTGTTCCTGTGGGCGCCGGTCACCGAAGTCACGGCGTATCTGTTTGGCATGGCGATGGGCTTTTTGTGGTTGTCCACGGTGCCGCTGACCAATGGCACCGTCGCGACCCTGTTTGGGGTGCGCAACCTCTCGATGCTCGGCGGGATTGTGTTCCTGTTCCACCAGCTTGGCTCGTTCCTCGGCGGGTGGCTGGGCGGGGTGGTCTATGATCGAACCGGCAGCTACGATTTGATCTGGCAGGTGGCAATTTTACTCAGCCTGCTCGCCGCCGTGCTGAATTGGCCGGTGCGTGAGCGGCCGGTGGCGCGCATTCAGGCGCAGATGGAGGCGGCATGAGCATGACAGCGCGTCTTATGCTGTTGGCTGTGGGGCTGGGGTTATTGCTGCTGGCCTGGTGGGGTTGGCAACGGGGCGGCCTGGCGTTGATGCAACTGGGCATGGCGATCTGCTAAGTTGTGGGTCTGAACTGACTCAAGGACTTTTGACATGCAGATGCGCTGGCTCGCTGTACCCGTCCTGATGGCTATTGGCAGCGTGGCGATGGCCGCCAGTTGCCCACCGTTGCTGGAGGGACAACTGCCCAAGCTGCGGGCCAAGGAATCCATCGACCTGTGCCAGCAATTCGCTGGCAAGCCCTTGGTGATCGTCAACACGGCGAGCTTCTGCGGCTTTGCCCCGCAATTCAAAGGCCTGGAAGCGTTGTATCAGCGCTACAAGGGCGAAGGCCTGGAAGTGATCGGCGTGCCGTCCGATGACTTCAAGCAGGAAGCCAAGACCGGGGAAGAAACCGCCAAGGTCTGCTACGTGAATTATGGCGTGACCTTCACCATGACCGAGCCGCAGAAGGTCAGGGGGCCGGATGCGGTGCACCTGTTCAAGGTACTTGCACAGCAGGCCGACGCGGCGCCCAAGTGGAACTTCTACAAGTATGTGGTGGATCGCCAGGGCAATCTGGTTGCCAGTTTTTCCAGCCTGACCAAGCCGGACAGTCCAGAGCTGATCGAGGCGGTGGAACAGGCATTGGCTTCCAAACCCTGATCACCAAACAAAAGCCCCGCCTCCTTCACAGGAGAGCGGGGCTTTTTATGCGACTGCGGGTTAGAACTTGTAGGTCATGCCCAAGCCGAAACCGTTGGCGCTGTTTTCATACTTGGCGTTGTAGCTGGCCAATTGGTTGGAGCGTGAAACCTTGACGTCCTCTTCCTTCAGGTAGGAGTAGGCCAGGTCGATGGTCATGTTATCCATGACCTGGTAGCCCAGGCCCAGGCTGAAGATAGTACGGTCGCCGGTCGGGATGCGCGGTGAGCGATCCGTGTTGTTGGTGGGCGACTGGTCGAATGTCAGGCCGGTACGCAGTACCACTTGCTTGGTGAGCTGGTACGAAGTACCCACAGCGTAGGCCCAGGTGTCGTGCCAGTTCTGGTCTTCCTTGATTGTGCTGACCAGGCCTGGGGCAAGCGCGCCGCCAGTAGCGCCGCTGACGCCTTCGTTCTTGACGGTGATGTCTTTCAGGCGGCTCCAGCGTGTCCAGGTTGCACCGGCATAGAGTTTCCACGCGTCGGTCAGGTCTTGAGTGACGGACAGGTCGTAGGACTCAGGTGTGTCGATTTTCAGCGAGGCGTCATAGCGGTTGCTGCGCAGGAACGGCGAGGTCGCGGTCGGTGCGGTGACTTCGGTGTGGCCGTCCAGCTTGTAGCTGACCTTGGAGTGGTAGGTCAGGCCGACGCGGGTGGTATCGGTGGCTTGGACCAGTACGCCGATGTTGAAGCCCAGCGCGGTGTCGTCACCCTTGATCTTGATATTGGTGTCTGGCGCGCGAGGGTTCAGCGTCAGGTCCGATTCCAGGGTGCCGGCGATGCGGTTGATGGTCGGGCCAAAACCCACGGAAACGCGGTCGTTGAAGGCGTAGCTGACGGTCGGTTGCAAGGTGATGACTTTCACTTCGCTCTTGCTGCCAAAGCCACGGCCCTGGAAGCCGCTTTCGTAGTCGGTCACCAGGCCGAACGGCGCATAGACGCCGAAGCCGACAGCCCACTGGTCATTGAGCTTATTGGTGTAGAAGCCGAAAGGCACGGCAGTGAAAGGCACCATATCGCCTTTGTTGCTGCCAGCGGAGCGGCCGCTGACATTGCTGATATCGGTGGAGGCATCAATGGCTGCAACGCCACCGGTGATCTGTTGGCCTTCCAGGCGTGCCATACCGGCAGGGTTACCGAACACAGTGCTCGCATCATCGGCAGAAGAAGAGCGACCTGCGAAACCGGTACCCATCCCGCTGACGCTCTGTTCGTTGAGGGCAAAGCCGCTGGCGAACAGTTGGGAGGATGCCATGGCAATGGCGAGGCCAAGTGTGGTCTTGAGCATTACTTTTTTCATTATTAGAACTCCGTGTGATCACCGCAGCGGAAAGTATCAATAAATTTCACATCGCGCTATAGGCTGTAATGCAGGAGATAGAGCGGTTTTGTAGGACAATCCGACCAAAATTGCCGTTTTTTGCCGAATCTTGCAATTTGCCCGGTCAGCAAGCTGCCTGTTTAATGGGGCTTACACAGGTTTGCCACGCTTGGGTGAAATCTCGCAGGCGGCCTTGTGGATGGAATATTTCTTTCCAGATACGCGCCATGGCCAGCACATCGCCGGGTGCGGGTAGGGCAGGGCGCTGTTGTTCCACCAGCAACCAGGCGATGGCCGTGGCGTAGCGCAGGTTCACCGTCAACTCCAACTGAGGCGCGCTGAGGAACGCATGTTGGCTGGCCAGCCCGCGCACCAGGCTGGCGCGTTCCGGGTCCAGGGCCAGGTAGTCATCCCAGAGAGCGCGGTGACGTGGTTCGGTGATGCTGTAGAGGCCATGGCCGCGCCGGTCATGCAGCGCCGAGCCCAGTTCTGACTGGCTGGCGGCAATGCCCAGCAGCAGGGATTCGGCTGTCGAGCTGTGACGGCCGAGGTACATCAGCGTCGGCCGGATCACATAACGACACAATTCACTGGCGGCAATACCCATACGAGCCTCAGTCCTTGCAAAGGGTGGACGAGCCTGAGAAGGGGGAGCTTGGCAGCAATAAATCGGATCTCAGGCCCGTCGTAAGCGGATCAGGCCGCTTGAGTTGAAGTGTAGTGTTATATTCCTGATGTAAAGGACTGTTTTTAAAACATCTTCTGCAATCGGTTATAACGTTTATATCGATTTGTACTTAGCGCCACCGACTCAAGGCCAAATTCCAGGCAATAAAAAACCCTGTTATTCAAACAGGGTTTTTGAGGTTTCAGCGACGCGGGTCGATCAGGCAGTCAGTGCCTGACGGGTACGATCAATCACGGCCTGCAGCGGTTCTGCGCTGGAGTATTGATCGGGGTACAGGCGTTCGCTGTGACGAGCGATGCCGTGTTCGTTGACCAGGGTGAAGCTGAAGCAGCCTTTGCGAGCGGCCATGATTAGGCAGTTCATTGGGGCAAAAGCGTTGGTGAGGGTGCGAATGGCATCCTGAGTGTGGATTTGAGCGTTCATATTATTGGTGTTCCTACAAATGACACGGATAAGAACCGTGCAACGTTAAAACGTTCCAGTAACGCTGATCACCATTGATCAAACGAAGAACCCGACTGGAACAAAGCAGCCAGTTTGAAGCGCTATTGAATTAGGCGCGCTTGGGCTGGCAGGTAGGTACTTAGGAGGGCAGGCAACACAACAGGGGCAAAGGTTCTGGGCCCGGGGTGAAGATCCTGATCAATTTGCAGGTTGGTTCGGTCAGAGTATTGGAACTTCGCGGCACCCTTTGCTTGTTCAAAGGCAGTGTCGTCGCAAGGAATACCTGGAAACCATCGAGGTGGCCGATCCCATGTGGTTCAGGGGACGTATTCGACCAGAATTGACTTTCAGCTTGGTACTAACGCCGCGGATAGTAACGGATTGAAACAGGGAAGGGAAGGCCGATTGCAAAAAAACTTCGATCAGCCGCCGAGCAACTCGCGATAGACCAGCACGGTCATGGACGCGGCCAGGGCGCACCCCAGCCCGTAGGCGGCGAGCGTCAATCGCAAGGACTGGCCGGTCTCGATCATGTGGATCACTTCGCGCATGTCATTGATCCTTCCGTCACTGAGTTCGATGCACAGGACCACGGCGGTAAAGGCGGCTGACAGCAAGATAGCAATGGCGAACAGTGCGCCGTCCGGAGAGGGGAGTGCGGCATTGATTCCCAGGGAGATCGCGCAGATGGCCAGTAGCAGCCCGGCGAATATCAGAATTCCTTTCATCGGCCCTACTGGTTTGCATTGTCGGTGGCGCAGTGTGGCGAGCCGAGGCGGATTTGAAAAGCCCTCGGGTTTGCCCGATCAGTAACATGTTTAACCGGAGTTGAATCAAAAAGCGCCGACGATATAACCAGTTGATCGGGACTTGTGCACATTTGTGGCCGAGGGTGTAACCCTGCTGTCACTGATCTGCAAGTGCGCCCATTTGCCTGTAATCAAAATTTAAGTCAATGAAAAATCTCGCTTTTTTTTATTGGTGAAAAAATCGTCAGTTTGACTGCGGCCCCCGTTCCATGGGGCTTTGCGCCTGTTCAAGGGGGGTTGTCCACTGAGTTATCCACAGCTTCTGTGGATTGTCCAGAGCGCTTGCTCTAGGACGGGCGTGCACGGTTTTTTCAGCTTTACCTGTACGAAAAAAAGAGTAGAGTGGCGCGCCTTCCGTTCTGCCCCACAGTGCTTTATGAAGTTTCGCTCAGTATCACCTTCTGTTACCGACACGCCCCAAACTGTTACCGCACCCAAGCGTTTTTCCTTGAAGGTCGCTTTGTGGCTGCTCGACAGCCCGCGCCTGGGGCAGAGCACCAATATCAAGCATCTCGCCGGACGCTTGCTCAAGCAACCTGCCCGCGAAGGCGTGGTGGCCGCGCAGAGCCGTCTTGGCCAACTGATGTGCCGCGAGTGCGGAAACGCCCGTGACCGGCGCATCGGCCACGATTTGTTGCGTTCGGCTGCTCGCGCCGGCGACCGTCGCGCCCAGCGCGAACTGGGCCAGGTCGAAGACTGAGCTGTCCTCCGGCCTTAGGCTTGGTTACCCTTGATCTTTTTCGGTGATGGCAGAAATGGCTATGGTGTTTGACTGGACCAGTATCGCCTTGGGTCTTGTGGGCGCAGCCGTGCCGCTACTGGCATTGTGCTGGCAACTCCAGCGGCGCCTGACCGCACGCACCACCGGTTGGGAGCTGCTGGAGGAACGCCTGGCTACCGCACAACTGGCCCAGGAAGGGCTCGCCGCCCAACTGGACGCCAGCCGCGATGAGATCAGTGACCTGAGCCAGGCCAATGCCGCCAAACAAGCCGACCTGGCGGCGCTGCGCCGTGAAGTCGAGTTGTTGCAGATCGACCGCGATAACGCCCGCGATGCCGCGCACGCCTGGAACCTCGACCGCAGCGCCAAGGAAACCGAACTGCGTCGCCTCGACGCCTTGGCCGCTGCCCTGAGCGCCGAATTGCGCGAGCAGCAAGAGAGTCATCAGCAACGCCTCACCGACCTGCAAGGCTCACGAGACGAGCTGCGTGCGCAATTTGCCGAGCTGGCCGGCAAGATCTTCGACGAGCGTGAGCAACGCTTTGCCGAAACCAGCCAGGAACGCCTCGGCCAACTTCTGGACCCGCTCAAGGAACGTATCCAGTCCTTCGAGAAGCGTGTCGAAGAAAGCTATCAGAACGAAGCCCGAGAGCGCTTTTCCCTCGCCAAAGAGCTTGAGCGCCTGCAGCAATTGAACCTGCGTCTGTCGGACGAAGCCACTAACCTGACCCGCGCCCTCAAGGGCCAGAAAACCCAGGGTAACTGGGGTGAGCTGATTCTTGAGCGGGTGCTGGAGCACGCGGGCCTGGAGAAGGGCCGTGAGTACCAGACCCAGGTCAGCCTCAAAGGCCCGGATGGCGAGCGTTTTCAGCCCGACGTGCTGATCATGTTGCCGGGCGACAAGCAGGTAGTGGTCGACTCCAAGGTCAGCTTGACCGCCTATCAGCAGTACGTCGCGGCGGATGACGAGGTGATTGGCCAGGCCGCCTTGAAGCAACACGTGCTGTCCCTGCGTAATCATGTCAAAGGCTTGGCCGGCAAGGACTACAAGCGCCTGGAGGGGTTGCACAGCCTGGATTTCGTCCTGCTGTTCGTACCGATCGAGGCTGCCTTTTCTGCGGCATTGCAGGCCGAGCCCAACCTGTTCCAGGAAGCCTTCGACCGTCATATCGTAATCGTCAGCCCCACGACCTTGCTCGCCACCCTGCGCGTGATCGACAGCCTGTGGAAGCAGGAGCGCCAGAGCCAGAACGCACGAGAAATTGCCGAGCGTGCCGGTTGGCTGTATGACAAGTTCGTGCTGTTTATCCAGGACCTGGACGAAGTGGGCAACCGGCTACAACAGTTGGACAAGGCCTACAGCGCGGCGCGCAACAAGCTGACGGATGGGCGTGGGAACCTGGTCAGCCGTACCGAGCAACTCAGGTTGCTCGGTGCCCGCGCCAGCAAGAGCTTGCCGGCGGATCTGCTGGAGCGGGCGATGACCGATTCGGATGGCGTGGCGCATCTCCCGGAATAAATAAATACCTGAATTGTGAATAGATCGAATACAGCCCCGTTACAGGGGCAGATGTCTGCTCAATAGCGCCCGCAACGCCGCCGGCTTTACCGGCTTGGCCAAGTAGTCCAACCCCGCCCCATGTACCTCGGCAACCATCTCCGGTCGCCCATCGGCACTGATCACTACGCCGGGAATCGGCTCGGCCAGTTGCGCACGCAGCCAGCCCATCAACTCGGTACCGGTTTCGCCGTGGTCCAGGTGGTAATCCACCAACGCCAGTTGCGGGCGGATGCCCTCGGCCAGCAATGCCGCGCATTCGGCCTGATTGGCGGCCGTCCAGACTTCACAGCCCCAGCGCGTGAGCAGGCTGCGCATGCCGATCAGGATGCTGTCTTCGTTATCCACACACAGCACGCGTGCGCCACTCAAGGGCAGGCCGGTTTCTGCGGGCGCCTTGGGTTGCACGCTGGTCTGGTTACGGGCCAGCGGCACGCACACGCTGAAGACGCTGCCTTTGCCCGGCCAGGAGCGCACGCTCAGGCGATGGCCCAGCACGCGGCACAGGCCGTCGGCAATCGCCAGGCCCAGCCCCAGGCCCTTTTCGGCACGGGTCTGGTGACTGTCCAGGCGCTTGAACTCTTCGAAGATCACCTTTTGTTTATCGGGCGCAATACCAGGGCCGCGATCCCAGACCTCCAGGCAGAGCTCGCCCTTGCGACGACGTACGCCCAGCAGCACTGGGCCGTCGGCATAACGGAAGGCATTGGTCAGAAAATTCTGCAAAATCCGCCGCAGCAGCTTGATGTCGCTGTCCACTCGCAAACGGCTGCCGCGCCAGCGGAAGCGCAAGTGTTGCTCTTGGGCCAGCGCCTTGAATTCTGCGCCCAGGGTGTCGAACAGCTCGTTGAGGACAAAGGGCTGGCGTTGTGGGTTGATCTTGCCGTTTTCCAGGCGCGAAATGTCCAGCAAATCGCTGATCAGGTCTTCGGCCGAGCGCAGTGAGCTATCCAGATGCTGCACCAACTGCCGTGCCTCGCCGGACAGGCCATCGGTCTGGTGGGAGAGGGCGGCGGAAAACAACCGCGCAGCGTTCAGCGGTTGCATCAGGTCATGGCTCACGGCCGCCAGGAACCGCGTCTTCGACTGGCTGGCGGATTCGGCCACGCCCTTGGCGTCGGTGAGGGCCACGTTCAGTTGCGACAGTTCATGGGTGCGCTCGGTCACCCGCTGCTCCAGGCCCTCATTGGCCTCGGTCAGCGCTTGTTCGGCTTCGCGGAAGGCGGTGATGTCGGTGAAGCTCATGACAAACCCGCCGCCGGGCATCGGGTTGCCGATCAACTCGATCACCCGGCCATTGGGGAACAGGCGCTCGGAGGTGTGCGCACGCCCCTGGCGCATCCAGTGCAGGCGACGCGCCACGTGCACTTGCGCTTCACCGGGGCCACACAGGCCGCGCTCGGCGTTGTAGCGAATGATGTCTGCAATGGGCCGGCCGACGCTGATCAAGCCGTCCGGGTAGTTGAACAGTTCCAGGTAGCGCCGGTTCCAGGCCACCAGCTTGAGCGACTGGTCCACCACGCTGATGCCCTGGGTGATGTTCTCAATGGCACCTTGCAACAGAGCGCGGTTGAACTGCAGCACTTCCGAGGCTTCGTCGGCGATACGGACCACGTCCTCCAGTTGCATTTCCCGCCCTTCAATCGCCGCTTTCACCACCGCCCGCGTCGAGGAGGCTCCGAGTACGCCGGCCAGCAAGCGTTCGGTGTGGGCGATCCAATCGTTATCGGCATTCTGGTTGGGGTTGAAGCCTTTGCCCTGGCGATAGGCGAAGCGAATAAAACTCTGCTGGGCCCGTTCTTCCCCAACGAAGCGTGCCGCCAGGCTGAGCAGGTCGCTGATCTGCACCGACAGCATGGAGCGCGCACTCGCACGCTGGCTGATTTCCTGGCCGATAAAACGGCCTGCCTGCCAGTGCTCGGAAACCCGTGTGCGCGACAGCATCGACACCCACACGAAGAGAGTGAAGTTACCTGCCAGGGAGAACACGGTGCCCAGGGTCAGCGAGGTGACCGACAGCCCGAACGGGTGGGAGTGCATCCAGGTCAGGCCGGGGAAAAGGTTGAGCGACCAGCCCAGACTTTTCGCCGTCACTGGCAAGACCAACGTGTAGAACCACAGGAAAGTACCGGCGGCCAAACCGGCAAACACCCCACGCCGGTTGGCCTGCTTCCAATAGAGGGCGCCGAGCATCGCCGGGGCCAGTTGGGTCACAGCGGCAAAGGCGATCTGGCCGATGGTCGCCAGGCTGGCGGTGGAGCCCAGCAAACGGTAGCTCACGTACGCCAGCAGCAGGATGATCACAATGCTCACCCGGCGAACCGACAGCATCCAGTGACGGAAGACTTCGAATGGCCGCTCGGCGCTGGATCGGCGCAACAGCCAGGGCAGCAGCATGTCGTTGGAAACCATGGTCGACAAGGCGATGCTCGCCACGATGACCATGCCAGTGGCCGCCGATGCACCGCCAATGAATGCCAGCACGGCGAGGGCAGGATGGGCCTCGGCCATTGGCAGGCTGATCACATAGGAGTCCGGCAGCACCGAGCTGGGCAACAGCATCTTGCCGCCCAGGGCGATGGGCACCACGAACAGTGCCGCGAGGATCAAATAAGCCGGGAACACCCACTTGGCCAGGCGCAAATCCTGGGGGTCGATGTTCTCCACCACCGTCACATGAAATTGTCGCGGCAGGCAGATGATCGCCATCATGGCGACGCCGGTCTGTACCACCATCGAAGGCCAGTTGATGGTCTCTTTCCAGTATTCCTCCAGGCGCGGGGCGAGCATGGCCTGGCTGAACAAATCGCCGAAACCGTCGTACAAGCCGTAGGTGACAAACGCACCGACGGCGAGAAAAGCGAACAGCTTGACCAGCGACTCAAAGGCAATCGCCAGCACCATGCCGCGGTGGTGTTCGGTGGCGTCGAGGTTGCGTGTACCGAACACGATGGTAAACAGCGCCAATACCAGCGACACAATCAAGGCCGTGTCCTGGGCGCGGGTGCCGGTGGTGTCGGGGCCGGCGCCGATCAGCAGGTTCACGCCCAGCACGATGCCTTTGAGCTGCAACGCGATATAGGGCAGCACGCCGACCAGGCAGATCAACGCCACCACCACCGCCAGGGACTGGGATTTGCCGTAGCGGGCGGCGATAAAGTCGGCGATTGAGGTGATGTTTTCCTGCTTGCTGATCAGGATCATCTTCTGCAGCACCCAGGGTGCCAGCACCAGCAGCAGCACAGGTCCCAGGTAGATCGGCAAGAATGCCCACAGCTGTTCGGCCGCTTGGCCTACGGCGCCGAAGAAGGTCCAACTGGTGCAATACACCGCCAGCGACAGGCTATAGACCCAGGCACGCACGCGCGGCGGCAGCGGCGCATGGCGGCGGTCACCGTAAAAGGCGATGGCAAACATAGTGGCCATATAGGCCAGGGCAACGGCGGCGATCAGCCCGCTGGACAGCGTCATGGTAACTCCGAGCATAAGAACACCCGGGCATTCCAGGCCCGGTTGGACAGTCTCGCATGATGCCTGGTGTTAGTCAGTGTCGACCAAGGTCGTGTGGGATCGAATGTCGCAGGCGGCGCTCAGCGTGGCGGCAGGGTTTTCTGGCGCAGGATGTAGATCGTCACCAGCACCGCACTGGTCAGCATAAAGCCCCGTGCCCATGGCAGTGGCACCAGGTAGCAGGAAATCGAGATGCTCAGCCACATCAAGCCGATGGCGTAGACCTTGCCTTTGAGCGGGATGCCATTGCCGTCGAGGTAATCGCGCACCCAGGGCCCCAGGCGCGGGTGTTCCACCAGCCAGTGGTAGAAGCGCGGTGAGCTGCGAGCGAAGCAGGCGGCGGCGAGTAGCAGGAAGGGTGTGGTCGGCAGTACCGGCAGGAAAATACCGATGACTCCCAGCGCTACGCTTAGCCAGCCGATGGCCAGCAGCGCATAGCGCAGGAGCAGTGGACGGTTGCCCATGGGTTCCACGGGCAAGCGACTCAGTGGTGACGTGGCTTGAGGATCGCCGGTTTTTCGTCAGGCGCGTTGCACAGCAGGTACAGCGCGGTCAGGGCTTCCGGGATCTGCACGATCATGTCGTCCATCAGGTTGGCGTCGGCGGCGATGTCGGAGAACTCTGCTTCTTCTTCGAACAGGCCCGAACCGACCATGATCGGCAGCAGCATTTCGCTGACTTCTTCTTCGGCGGTTTCGAACCAGGCGGCTTCGCGCAGGAATACGCCTTCCATGAAACCGATGCACCAGCCGCGCAGGTCGGAGTCATCCGGATCGTCGCCCAGGTCCAGCTCGCACGGCAACTCGAACTCTTCGTCGGAGGCCAGTTGGCGCGCGATGTGGGCCTTGAGGGCGATCAGGGTGGATTCGATTTCTTCGCGATGGGCGGCGTCGCTGTAATGAGGCTCTTCAGCGAACAGCGCGTCGATCCATTCACGGTCCGGGACGGGGTCGGAGCAGATCGACAGGGCGGTCAGGTAGCCGTGGGCGGCCACGTAGTCCAGCGCCTCGTCATGCAGCTCATCGGCGTCGAGGAAGGCTTGCAGGCGGGTTAGTTGCTCAGCGAAGGACATTGAAGGGCTACCTTGGGAATAAACGATGCTGAATTCTAGGCTTTCTTGAGCGCCCAGGCCAGCCGCACGGCATATTTGCCCGGTTTTAGCCTGGTGCGTCTATTCGTCAGTCGCGCCCTTTGGTGGATAACGCTCGGGTATACTGCCGCGTTTTGTGATGCCCCTGCAGGCCCAGCGCCAATCCGGGAAAACTTCGCTTACGGATTATTTTTCGTGAGCGCGGATATTTTCGGCCAGCCTGTATTGAGGGATTTCGGCACCATTTTGGAGTTTTACATGCTCGAGCAGGCTCAACGCGTCCTCAAGGACATCTTCGGCTACGACAGTTTTCGTGGCCGCCAGGGTGCGATCATTGAGCGCGTGGCCAGTGGCGGCGATGCCCTGGTGCTGATGCCTACCGGTGGCGGCAAGTCGCTGTGCTTCCAGGTGCCGGCGCTGTTGCGCAATGGCCTGGCCGTGGTGGTGTCGCCGCTGATTGCGTTGATGGACGATCAGGTCGCCACCCTTGAAGAACTCGGTGTCGCCGCCGCGTCGTTGAACTCCACCCTCAGCGCCGAGCAGCAGCGCGACCTGGCTGCACGCATTAAGCGGGGCGAGGTTAAAATGCTTTACCTGGCGCCGGAGCGCCTGGTGCAGCCACGCATGCTGGCCTTTTTGCAGAGCCTTGAGATCGCTCTGTTCGCCATCGACGAAGCCCACTGTGTGTCGCAATGGGGCCACGATTTCCGCCGCGAATACCTGCAGCTTGGCCAATTGGCCGAACTGTTTCCCGATGTGCCGCGTATCGCGCTTACCGCCACCGCCGACAAGCGCACCCGCGAAGAGATCGTCGAGCGCCTGCATTTGCAGAACGCCGAGCGCTTCCTGTCGAGTTTTGACCGGCCCAATATTTTCTACCGCATCGTGCCCAAGGAGCAGCCGCGCAAGCAGTTGCTGGCGTTCCTGTCCGAGCGGCGTAGTGACGCGGGCATCGTGTATTGTCTTTCGCGCAAGAAAGTCGACGAGGTCGCGGCGTTCCTCTGTGAACAAGGCTACCCGGCGCTGCCTTACCATGCCGGGCTGCCCAATGAAACGCGATCAGCGCACCAGAAACGCTTCCTGAACGAGGAAGGCCTGATCATGGTGGCGACCATTGCCTTTGGCATGGGCATCGACAAATCCAATGTGCGTTTCGTGGCGCACATGGATCTGCCCAAGTCCCTTGAGGCTTATTACCAGGAAACCGGGCGTGCCGGCCGCGATGGCCTGCCGGCGGATGCCTGGATGGTCTACGGCCTGCAAGACGTGGTGATGCTCAAGCAGATGCTGCAGAACTCCGAGGGCGACGAGCGTCACAAGCGCCTGGAGCAGCACAAGCTCGATGCCATGCTGTCGTTGTGCGAAGAGACCCGCTGCCGCCGCCAGACCCTGCTGGCGTATTTCGACGAAGACATGCCTGAGCCCTGCGGCCACTGCGATAACTGCATCGACGGCGTGCAAACCTGGGACGCCACCGAACCGGCGCGCCAGGCGTTGTCGACGATCTATCGCACCGGCCAGCGTTATGGCGTGGGCCATCTGGTGGATGTTCTGCTGGGCAAGGACAACGAAAAAATCCGCAGCTTCGGCCACGAAAAACTCTCGGTGTACGGTGTCGGTAAAGCTCGCGCCGAAGGTGAGTGGCGTTCGCTGTTTCGCCAGATGGTTGCCCGTGGGCTTGTCGACATCGATATCGAAGGCTACGGCGGGCTGCGCCTGAATGACAGTTGCCGGCCGTTGCTCAAGGGCGAAGTGAGCCTCCAACTGCGCCGTGACCTCAAGCCGCAGACCACCGCCAAAAGCAGCAGCACCAGCCAGGCCAGCCAACTGGTGCGGGGTGAAGAGCGCGAACAATGGGAAGCCTTGCGCACCCTGCGGCGCAAACTGGCGCAGGAACACAGCGTGCCACCCTACGTTATCTTCCCCGACTCCACCCTGCTGGAGATGCTCCGCGAGCAGCCCACCACCATGGCCGAGATGGCTCGGGTCAGCGGTGTGGGCGCACGCAAACTGGAGCGCTACGGCCAGGCCTTCCTGGAAGTGCTCGGCGGCCAGGCCGAAGCGCCGAAGGAAATCGCCGATATTCGCCACGAACTGATCAGCCTGGCCCGTGCCGGTATGACCCCGATCCAGATCGCAGGCCAACTGCAATGCTCGGAAAAAAACGTGTACACCTTGCTCGCCGAAGCCATCGGCAAGCAGCAATTGTCCCTGGAGCAGGCCCTTGATTTACCTGAGGATTTGCTCGGTGAAATCCAGGACGCCTTTCTCGATGGAGAAGGCGAATTGCCAGCTGTCACCGAAATTGCGCCGTTGTTTACCGGGCGTGTTCCGGAAGGCGTTTTGTACTGCGTGCGTGCCGCTTTGCAGTCTGAATTCGAAATTTAGTGTGCCAATTACGACAATGTAACGAATCAGTACATAGCGGGCCTTGCCTATGGGCAGGGCTCATGCTTAGCTGACTAATAATTAGCCATACTTTATTTTCAGTCTTAAACACGAGTTTTTTATGCCGTTAACCGATCAACACCGTTTTGGCATGCAGTTGGCGCAAATGTCGCGAGGGTGGCGCGCCGAACTGGACCGCCGCCTGGCGGGGCTGGGCTTGTCCCAGGCGCGCTGGTTGGTGCTGCTGCACCTCGCCCGTTTTGTCGAAGCACCCACCCAGCGTGAATTGGCGCAAAGTGTCGGCGTGGAAGGCCCCACCCTGGCTCGTCTGCTCGACAGCCTCGAGGGCCAGGGCCTGGTGCAACGCCAAGCCGTGGTGGAAGACCGTCGTGCCAAACGTATCCTGCTGTGCGACACCGCCCAACCGTTGATCGACCAGATCGAAACCATTGCCACGGCGTTGCGCCATGAATTGTTCGTGGGCGTGAATGAAGAAGACCTGCGGGTGTGCATGCGGGTGCATGAGCACATCCTGGCGAACCTGGAAAAGTCCTGATCTAAATAATGTGAGAGCTGGCTTGCCTGTGATGACGGACGTTCAGTCAAGTGATTAGCTGACTGACGCACCGCTATCGCAGGCAAGCCAGTTCCCACATTGGGTTTCGTGTTCGGCTTCTTAGAACGTCTGGCCCAGGTTCAAGTACACCGCCTTCTGATTATCATCATTGAACCCATAGCTGAAATTCAGCGGGCCCAAGGGTGTGTCAAACCCCAGGAAAATACTCGCAGCGTTGATATAGCCGCTGTCGAACTCGTTATCGTTGTTCCACGCCCGGCCCCGTTCCAGGGATGCACCCAGGTACAACGGGAAGTCCAGCGGCAGGTAAGAGCGTGGGGTGAGCCTGCGGAAGTACACCGCGCGCATGAGGCTGATGTTCTGCCCCGAAATCGCATCCTGGCGGAAGCCCGACAATTGCCGTGCGCCCCCCAGCAGGAAGCTGGAAATCACCACATCCGAATTATCCAGTGTGCGACCGTAACGACCGCCCAGTATCAAGGTGTCCGGCCCGTGGCTCATGGCCTTGTCCAGCTTGAATTCCCACTGGCGATAGCGCTGGTCGGAGCCCAAACCGGGTTCGAATTCGCGAAAGGCCAGGCCGATGTCTTCGCCACTGTGGGGGAAGTACACGTTGTCCAGGGAGTCGAAGGAGTATTTGAGTTCATAGAAACCTTCGCTGAAGCTCACGCTCGGCAGGTCGCGGTCACCAATGCGCACGTCCGCCTTGCCCCAGGCTTCGCCCACGCCAAAGCGGATCTCGCCGCTGTTGCCGATCTGCCGGCCCACATTCAGACCAAAGCCATAGCGTTCCAGGCGGTATTCGGAGATGGGGTCGTTGTCCAGGATCAGCTCGACGTTCTGTGCCTCGGCCCTGATGTAGGGGGCCACAAAGTAGCGTGAGCCGGTGTCCATGGGTTGGTAGAACTCGCTGTAGAGCTCCTGCCGATCACCAATCTGCACCCGTGTGAGCCATTCCGCGCCGAGGCGGTTGATGCCATTCACACGGTAACTGGCGCCGAGGTTGAAGGCGCTATCACCGCGCATGTCATCCGAGAGGTTCAAGCCCAGGCGCAGGTAGTCGGTGCCGCTGCGCTTGCCGCGTGCGCTGATCACCAGGGTGTTGTCCTGGCCCTTTTTCACTACGCGGTATTGCACCTGCTCGAAGTAATCCAGGCCGTACAGGGTGCCCATGTCCGATTGCAGGCGGCCCAGATTCAAAGGTTCTCCCAGGCCCTGGCGAATGTAGTAGCGGATAACGTCATCGCTGACCTTCGAGTCGTTCTCCACCTGGATCGCGGTGATCACCGGGGTGCGTTCGCCCGGTGTGCGCGCGGCTACCAGGTCGGCGTCGATGGGGTCGGCAGGGCGCAGGTGTGCCAGGCGTACGTCGAGGACACGGGTGGCGCGGTAGCCAGCGTCGATCATGTCCTTGGCGCGGCCAAAGTCGGTGACGCCATAAGCGGCCAGCGGTGGTTGGATCAACACATCCTTGGGGTTCAGGGCCTTGAGCTGCTCTTCGGAGTTGCGCCGGGTCATCAGGGTGATGGACTGGTTGAGCACATCCACCACGGTGGCCAGTTGCTTGCGCGAGCGTAGCGGGGTGCCGATGTCGACCACGATGGCGATATCGACGCCCATCTCCCGCGCCACGTCCAACGGAATGTTGTCGGTCATGCCGCCATCTACCAGCAGGCGGCCATCCAGCTCCACCGGGGCGAACACCGCGGGGATCGACATGCTGGCGCGTATCACCTGGGGCAGGTGGCCTTTGCTGAACACCACTTTTTCGCCGGTGGTGATGTCGGTGGCCACGGCGCGGAATGGGATCGGCAGCTTGTCGAAATTACGTGTGTTGCTGCTGTGGGCGAACATGCTTTCCAACAGCAGTGCCAGGTTCTGGCCCTGGATCACGCCCAGCGGCAGGCCTAGGCTGCCATCGTCGCGGAAACTGAGTTTTTGTTTGACCAGGAAATCCCGGTCATCCTGTTTGCGCCGAAACGGTACGTCTTCACGTGGTGGCGCGTCGGACAGGGCCTGCTGCCAGTCGATACCCAGCGCCAACTTCTCCAGCTCGTCGATCTTGTAGCCTGACGCGTACAACCCGCCAATCACCGCGCCCATGCTGGTGCCGGCAATCGCATCGATATGAATACCTTGCTCCTCAAGCGCCTTGAGCACACCGATATGCGCCAGGCCACGGGCGGCCCCGCCGGACAGCACCAGGCCGATTTTCGGGCGGGGCGCTTCTACCGCGTCGGCAAGTAGGGGGACAAGGCACAGGAACAGGCAAGACAGCAGGCGGCGCATCATCAATCTCGTGGCTGGGCGACAAAGGCCGCTATTATAGCCACCCGATTCGCTGAGCCTGTTACGCCAGGAGCCGCTTAATGATGTCTGCATGCAAACCCGAGATCGTGATCACCTATTGCACCCAGTGCCAGTGGTTGCTGCGCGCCGCGTGGCTGGCCCAGGAGCTACTCAGCACCTTTGCCGATGACTTGGGGCGCGTGGCACTGGAACCGGCCACCGGCGGGGCCTTTCGCATTACCTGCGATGGCGTGCAGATTTGGGAGCGCAAGGCCGATGGCGGTTTTCCCGAGGCCAAGGTGCTCAAGCAACGAGTGCGCGACCAGATTGATCCCGAGCGCGACCTGGGCCATAACGATCGTACGCAATGAAGGTCACCGCCACTGGAGGACGGTGACCCCTCTCGCTATTTGGCGGCGAGTTTTTGCTTGATAAACCCGACCACCCACGTCAGCACCAACCCACCGACACCACCGCCGACAATATTGCTGCCAACCGCGGCCACATCCAGCGCTTCGCCGCTGGTGGTGCCCGTAAGTGCGGCGACAACCTGGCCCAGCACGAGGCCACCGACCCCGCCGAGGAAAGTATTGAGTCCGGTCCCCAGACCTTGTTTGGTCATGCCAGCGATGTTGCCGCCGACGGCACCACTGATAATCTGAACCAGCAAGCTGATGAGCATTTCCATGATGAAGCTCCTGCATCGCATTGAGGGATGACCACTCGCTTGCAGCAACTTCAGAAAACACCATGGCTGTCGTCGAGGAGTCTTTATCCGTTGAACGACTACAGACTGTTGCGGACGTTTAAAGTATAGATCAGGCTGTGGCTGCCGGCTGTTTGGCCTGGCTGGCGCTGCCCATCAGGCCGGAGAGCACGATGGCGACGATGATCAAGGCGCCGCCCAGCAGCATGCGCAGGGTCGGGGTTTCGGCAAACAACAGCCAGGCCACGGTGATGCCGTAGACGGGTTCCATGGCAAACACCACCGACGCGGTGCGCGCCTTGATCACCGCGAGGCTGGCGACAAACAGGCTATGGGCCAGGCCGGTACAGAACACCCCCAGCAGTCCGATCCACAGCCAATCTATCCCACGTACATCCGCCAACCCCGGCGCGGCTACGGGCAGCAGGCACGCGGCGACCACGACGTTCTGGCACAGCGCGGCCTGTACCGCTGGAATTCGCCCGGAACTGGCGCGATTGTTCAACGACAACAACGAGAACAACAGGCCCGAGGCGATCCCCCAGAGCAGCCCGCCGGTGGCTTGGCTGGCGAGGTCGAAATCGGGGGTGACCAGCACCAGGCCAACGGTAACAAGGGCGACCAGCAGCACTTCATTGGGCCGAATACGCTCGCGGAAAATCAGCCCCTCAAGGATCACCGTAAAGGCCGGAAACGCGGTGAACCCCAGGGTCGCCACGGCCACGCCGGCGACTTTGACGGCGATAAAGAACGTCACCCAATGGGCAGCCAACAACACACCGCTGACCAGCAGCCGGCGCCAGTCACGCATCTCCAGTTTTTTCCAGGGAGCGTTGCTGGCAAAGCGCGCAAAGACCGCCAGTGCCAGCACGGCAAACGCCGCCCGGCCAAATACGATGATGGCGGGGGAGGCCGCCGCCAGCTTGCCGAACACGCCAGTGAGGCCAAACATCAATGCGCCGATATGCAGGGCGCCAAGGGCTGAGCGGGGAGTCATTGCGATCCTTGATCCAACAGGGGGTGAGAGCCTCGCAGTCTAGAGGGTTGGCGGGTGGGCGTCTGTCGCGGGTGGGGTGATTTTTAGCGCAAGACTCTTGCTAGCCCGCTCGACGCAACGCACCGGGCGAGGCGCCAAACGCCCGAAGCATGGCCGCGCAAAAGGCACTTTGCGAGGCGTAGCCGACGCGCTCGGCAATCTCGCCGATGGGCAGGGAGGTTTCGCGTAAAAGCCTGAGCGCCATGTGCAAGCGGCGACTGCGTAGATAGTCCATCGGCGTTTGCCCGCACTCAGCCATAAACCGTGCATGCAGGCGCGGCACGGACAAATCGGCAATTCGCGCCAGGTCGGCCACCTGGAGCGGACGCGCCGCATGGCGCTCGATATGGGTATTGAACGCGGCATAAGGCAGGCGTCGGCCAGGCAGCGGTTGGGCCTGAGGGTGGTTGAGGCTGGCCAGTAACAACACGGCACCTTGCTGGACGATCAGCGGGTCGTGCACCGGGCTTTGTGCCAGCCACTGCACTAACTGGTGTTGCCGGGCATCCAGCGCCAGGCGCGCGGGTTGGTCGAGCAAGCGGCGGCTGGCATCGGCATGTTCGCCCAAGGATTGCACCACCCAATGCTCGGTCGGTACATCCAGCACCAGGCAGCGGCTGCCATCGCGGCTGATGCAGGCGTGGTGGGCGGAGAAGGGCAGCACCATCACGCTGCTTTCGCGCACCTGGCCGCCACGGCCATCGACTTCCAGGTCCAGGTGCCCGGAAAGGCCGAACACCAACTGCGCATGGTCATGGCTGTGGGCAATGGGCGCTTCGAGGTAGTGGCGTAGCGTGAGGGTCGGGCTCATCGCGGTCTCCAGGGCGGCAAGCCGTCAGTCTACAACGCTTGGCGGGCCGCGGGCGCTGTCATCAGACTGACGCACGCTTGTCATGGGCTATTAATCGCCAAGGCGCAAGCTCGCCAAAACAGCGTCGAGGGATGCCCATGACCCGTGCCGAGTTCACCAAGCCCAGCCGCAAGCAACGGGTGCGAACCCTGTGGATTTCCGACGTGCACCTGGGCACTCGGGATTGCCAGGCCGAACACCTGTCGCACTTTCTCAAGGGCTACCACGCCGACAAGGTCTACCTGGTCGGTGACATCATCGACGGCTGGAAACTGCGCGGCGGCATGTATTGGCCTCAAGCCCACACCAACGTGATCCGCCGCTTGCTGACCATGGCCAAGCGTGGCACCGAGGTGATCTATGTCACCGGCAACCATGACGAGTTCCTGCGCCGCTATTCCAAGCTGATCCTGGGCAATATTCAGTTGGTCGATGAGGCTGTACACGTCACCGCCGATGGCCGCCATTTGCTGGTGATTCATGGCGACCAGTTTGATGTGATCACGCGCTATCACCGCTGGCTCGCCTTCCTCGGCGACTCGGCCTACGAATTCACCCTGACGCTGAACCGCTGGCTGAACCACTGGCGTGCGCGGTATGGCTACGGTTATTGGTCGCTGTCGGCGTACCTGAAACACAAGGTCAAGACGGCGGTGAGTTTTATCAGCGATTTCGAAGAGGCGATCGCCCACGAGGTGACCAAGCGGGAATTGCACGGGGTGGTGTGCGGGCATATTCACCATGCCGAGATTCGCAAGGTAGGCGAGGTGGATTACCTCAACTGCGGGGATTGGGTGGAGTCGTGCACGGCGTTGATCGAGCACTGGGATGGGCATATCGAGTTGTATCGGTTGGCGGATGCGCAGGCCAAAGAGGCACTGCTAAAGGCCGAAATGGTCGCTGGCTGAACCTGTGGCGAGGGAGCTTGCTCCCGTGACGGCCTGACAGCCGACGCTGATCTACCTGACACCCCACGATTCAAATGTGGGAGCGGGCTTGCCCGCGATGGCGGCGGGTCAGGCAATTAATCTGCAACTGAACCACCGCCATCGCAGGCAAGCCAGCTCCCACAGTTAATCCTGTTGCTTCAGTTGGAAACGTCGGCGATGGCTTGAGCCAGCAACGTCAAGCGCGTCGCATCAACCCCAGCCACGTTAGCCCGCCCCGAACTGACCATATACACACTGTGCTTTTCGCGCAGTTGCTTGACCTGCTCGGCACTCAAGCCGGTATAGGAAAACATCCCACGCTGCGCGCCGATATGTGCGAATTTCTCGGCCAGGCCATGGGGCGCAAGCGCTTCCACCAATCCTGCGCGCAAATGGGCGATCCGCGAACGCATGGCCTCGACTTCCTCGCTCCACTGCTTTTTCAACTGTGCATCACCGAGGATGGTCGCCACCACGGCGGCACCGTGATCCGGCGGTGTCGACCACAGGTTGCGAGCGATATTCGCCAGTTGGCTACGCACATCGGTGAGCTTTTCAGCATCCGCCGCACACACGATCAATGCACCCACGCGGTCGCGATACAGGCCGAAGTTTTTCGAGCACGAACTGGTGATCAGCACTTCCGGCAGCTCGGCGGCAAACAGGCGCACCGCCCAGGCGTCCTGCTCCAGGCCATCGCCAAAGCCCTGGTAGGCAAAGTCGATCAGTGGCAGCAACTGGCGTTCCCGCACGATCTGCAACACCTGGCGCCAGTCATCCTGAGACAGGTCAAAGCCGGTCGGGTTATGGCAGCACGCGTGCAGCAGCACCACGTCACCCTTGGGTACCGTGGACAGGGTTGCCAGCATCGCCGCCACATCCAGGCGGTTGTCACTGCCCACGTAAGGGTAATGGCTGACCTTGAGCCCGGCCTTGGCAAAAATGGTTTCGTGGATCGGCCAGGTCGGGTTGCTCAGCCACACGCCACGGCCCGGCAGGCTGTGGGCGATAAAGTCGGCACTCAAGCGCAGCGCGCCGGTGCCGCCTGGGGTTTGCGTGGCGCCAGCGCGGCGGTCACGCAGCAAGGCCGAGTCGGCGCCGAGCACCAGTTGGCTGATCAGGCTGCCGAAGGCTGCATCGCCATGGCCACCGATATAGGTTTTGGTCACTTGAGTGTCGACCAGGCGCTGTTCCGCCAGCTTCACCGAGTGAGGAATCGGCGTGAGGCCTTGGTCGTCCTTATAGACACCTACGCCCAGGTCGAACTTGTTCGGGTTGGCGTCCTGGGTATACAGGTCCATCAGCCCGAGGATCGGGTCGCCGGGCACGCGGTCGATGGCATCGAAATGCATTACTTGCGGCCCTCGGCGGTCTTGGCCACTTCGTCGGTGCGCGCGGCCATGATGAAGTCGTTGCGGTGCAGGCCCTTGATGGAGTGGCTCCACCAGGTCACGGTGACTTTGCCCCACTCGGTGAGCAGGCCTGGGTGATGGCCTTCGGCTTCGGAGATTTCACCCATGGCGTTGGTGAAGGCCAGGGCGAATTTGAAGTTCTTGAACAGGAAAACCTTTTCCAGCTGCATCACGCCGTCGCGCACTTCGATGTTCCAGTCAGGGATCTGCTTGATCAGCACCGGCAGTTCTTCATCGCTGACTTGCGGGGCATCGGCGCGGCAGGCTTCGCAGTGGGCTTGGTTCAAGGTGGTCATGGAAGGTGTCCTGAATTCGAATGATTGAAGGTCAGTGGCGTTACCCTAAAGCAACGCGGGGCCAGGGAACAGACTCACCTGGCCTTAAAACGTGAGGTTCACGCGGCTTTGGGCTTGGGTGGGAATTTCGGTGCGTGCAGACCCAACTGCATACCGCGCTCGACCATGCCCATGATGTCCTCCTGCGCCACGTCGAACAGGCGCTTGAGTTCGGGCAAGACGAAGTACAACGGTTGCAGGATGTCGATGCGATAGGGGGTGCGCATCGCTTCCAGCGGATCAAAGGCCTGGTGCTCAGGCTCGTCCGACAGGCAATACACACTTTCTTTAGGCGACGACAGAATGCCGCCACCGTAGATACGCCGGCCCTGGGGCGTGTCCACCAGGCCGAACTCGATAGTCATCCAGTACAGGCGCGCCAGGTACACCCGTTGCTCCTTGGTGGCCGCCAGGCCGAGCTTGCCGTAGGTGTGGGTGAATTCAGCGAACCAGGGGTTGGTCAGCAGCGGGCAGTGGCCAAAGATCTCGTGAAAAATATCCGGCTCTTGCAGGTAGTCCAATTCTTCACGGGTGCGAATAAAAGTCGCCACCGGAAACTGCTTGCTGGCCAGTAATTCAAAAAAGGTCTGGAAGGGTATCAGCGCCGGCACGCGGGCGACTTGCCAGCCGGTGGTGTCGGCCAGCACCTTGTTGATTTCGCCCAACTGGGGAATGCGGTCCAGAGGCAGGCCGAGCTTGTCGATACCGTCCAGGTATTCCTGGCAGGCGCGGCCCTCGATCACTTTCAATTGGCGAGTGATCAGGGTGTTCCACACCGCATGTTCTTCTGGCGGGTAGTGGATAAAACCTTGCGCATCGGGCTCGCGGGCCACGTAGTGCGTCTGCTTCATACGGCTCTCCTGCTAGGCATTCGTTCTTGTTATGTCCTGGGATGCTCCTATTGATAACCGGATAGGCGCCGGTTTCCATCAGCCTTAACGGACTAGCGTAGGAAAAATTACCGATTATCGTAAAGTATTCGTTACGACAGGCCCGCTCGTCGCAGCCATGGGCTGGGAAAAGTCACCGCGCTGTCACATAATCTTGACGACTATCTGCGCCCGGCGACAAAAAGACGCGGCGCCTACTCCCTTTTCGAGTCTTTCCATGCGTATCAAAGTGCACTGCCAGAACCGCATCGGCATCCTGCGGGACATCCTCAACCTGCTGGTGGAGTACGGCGTCAACGTCGCCAAGGGCGAAGTCGGCGGCGAGCACGGCAATGCCATCTACCTGTTCTGCCCCAACCTGGTGAACATGCAATTCCAGGCGTTGCGCCCGCAGTTCGAGGCGATTGCCGGGGTGTTCGGGGTCAAGCGGGTAGGGCTGATGCCCAGTGAGCGGCGGCATATGGAGCTCAATGCGTTGCTCGGCGCCCTGGAGTTCCCGGTGCTGTCCATTGATATGGGCGGCTCCATCGTGGCCGCCAACCGTGCGGCGGCGCAGTTGCTTGGCGTACGGGTGGATGAAGTGCCGGGGATTCCCCTGTCGCGTTACGCCGAGGATTTCGACCTGCCGGAACTGGTGCGCGCCAGCAAATCGCGAATCAATGGCCTGCGGGTCAAGGTCAAGGGCGACGTATTTCTGGCGGACATCGCGCCCCTGCAATCCTCCGAGCACGATGACAGTGAAGCCATGGCCGGCGCCGTGCTCACCCTGCACCGTGCCGACCGTGTCGGTGAGCGTATCTATAACGTGCGCAAGCAAGAGCTGCGCGGTTTCGACAGCATCTTCCAGAGCTCCAAGGTCATGGCCGCAGTGGTACGTGAAGCGCGACGCATGGCGCCCCTGGATGCGCCACTATTAATAGAAGGCGAAACCGGCACCGGCAAGGAGCTGTTGGCCCGGGCCTGCCACTTGGCCAGCCCGCGCGGGCAGTCGCCGTTGATGGCGCTCAACTGCGCGGGGTTGCCCGAGTCGATGGCCGAGACCGAACTGTTTGGCTACGGCCCCGGCGCATTTGAAGGGGCGCGGGCGGAAGGTAAGTTGGGCCTGCTTGAGCTGACGGCGGGCGGTACCTTGTTTCTCGATGGCGTGGGAGAAATGAGCGCGCGCTTGCAGGTCAAGCTGCTGCGCTTTCTGCAGGACGGTTGTTTTCGCCGGGTGGGCAGTGATGAAGAGGTGTACCTGGACGTGCGGGTGATCTGCGCGACCCAGGTAGATTTGTCGGAACTCTGCGCCCGGGGTGAGTTTCGTCAGGACCTTTATCACCGGCTGAATGTGCTGTCGTTGCATATCCCGCCGTTGCGCGAATGCCTGGATGGCCTTGCGCCGTTGGTCGAGCACTTTCTCGACCAGGCCAGTCGGCAGATCGGTTGCCCACTGCCCAAGCTTGCACCTGCGGCCATGGACAAGCTCAGCCACTACCACTGGCCGGGCAATGTGCGGCAGCTGGAAAACGTGCTGTTCCAAGCGGTGTCGTTGTGTGAGGGCGGTACGGTCAAGGTTGAGCATATTCGCTTGCCGGATTACGGCGTGCGTCAACCGCTGGGCGATTTTTCCCTGGAGGGTAGCCTGGAGGATATCGTCGGGCGCTTTGAAAAGGCGGTGTTGGAAAGCCTGTACGCCGAACACCCGAGCAGTCGCCAGTTGGGCAAGCGCCTGGGGGTGTCGCACACCACCATTGCCAACAAACTGCGTGATTACGAAGTGCTCAAGGCCGCCCGCAGTTAAAACGGTGGGAGCTGGCTTGCCTGCGATGGCGGACTGTCAGTTGGCATATCAGTGCCTGCCCAACCGCTATCGCAGGCAAGCCAGCTCCCACATTTGATCTCTACCGGTTTGAGGGCCGGTGTTTGCCGCAGGCGGCAGTAGTCCGCCGTTTTTTCGACTGTTTCTCCCCTGCCAATTTCACATACCTCCACGAAACCCCCGCCGCGCCTGGGTTTGCGTCTCTTTTGAAAAGTTGGTTCGCAAATTGCTTAAGCCTCCTCAGTACAGCGGTGGGCGGCAAGCGTCCGTCAGAAAGAGGATAGAGCGTGGACAAGTACCTTTATGTGGCAATGACCGGCGCCAGCCAGAATGCACTGGCGCAGAAGGCCCATGCCAACAATCTGGCGAACATTTCCACCAACGGCTTCCAGCGCGACCTGGAACAGGCGCGTTCGATGCCGGTGTTCGGTGACAGCTTTCCGGCGCGGGCGTTTGCCATGACCGAACGTCCGGCTACCGACTTTTCACCGGGCGCGATGATCGAGACCGGCCGCGACCTGGACGTAGCCGTCAGCGGCGACGGCTGGATGGCGGTGCAGACCCCCGATGGCGGCGAAGCCTACGTGCGCAGCGCCAGCATGAACGTGGATGCCTTGGGCGTGCTGCGTGCCGGCAACGGTATGCCGATCATGGGCAACGGTGGCCCGATCGCCGTGCCGCCCCAGCAGAAAATCGAAGTGGGTTCGGACGGCACTATCAGCATCCGCGCCATGGGCGAAGGCCCGCGAGTAATGGCTGAAGTGGACCGTATCAAGATGGTCCAGCCTGACCTCAAGAACATGACCAAGGGCCTGGACGGCACCATCCACACCAAGGATGGCCAACCGGCCCAGGCCGACGCGAACGTGCGGCTGACCTCGGGTTTCCTGCAGGCGAGCAACGTCAATGCCGTGGAAGAAATGACCGCAGTGCTGGCGCTGGCCAAGCAGTTCGAGCTGCACATCAAGATGATGAACAGCGCTAAAGAAGACGACCAGGCCATGACGCGCGTCATGCAGATGAGCTGATCCAAGCCCATTAACTAATTTGCAACGCAGCGCCAACCATCCGGCGCACGAAGGAGAACAGCATGCTTCCGGCTCTATGGGTTGCCAAGACAGGCCTGTCCGCCCAGGACACCAACCTGACGACCATTTCCAACAACCTGGCAAACGTGTCGACCACGGGCTTCAAACGTGACCGCGCCGAGTTCCAGGACTTGCTCTATCAGATCAAGAAGCAACCGGGCGCCCAATCGACCCAGGACAGCGAACTGCCGTCGGGCCTGCAACTGGGTACCGGTGTGCAGATCGTCGGCACCCAGAAAAACTTCAGCGCCGGCAACCTGCAGCAAACCGGCCAGCCCCTGGACATGGCGATCAACGGCCGGGGCTTTTTTCAAGTGCTGCAACCGGATGGCACCACTTCTTACACCCGTGACGGCACCTTCCACCTGGACTCCAACGGCCAGATCGTGACCGCCAACGGTTTCGCCCTGGAGCCTGCTGTCGTGGTGCCGCCCGACGCCAAGACCTTCACCGTTGGCAACGACGGCACCGTGTCCATCACCGTCGCTGGCAACCCAGCGTCCCAGGTGATCGGCAACCTGCAAACCGCCGACTTCATCAACCCGGCCGGCCTGCAGGCCATGGGCAACAACCTGTTCCTGGAAACCGCCTCCAGTGGCGCGCCGCAAATCGGCACCCCTGGCTTGAACGGCTTCGGCACCACGCTGCAAAGCACTCTGGAAACCTCCAACGTCAGCACCGTTGAGGAGATGGTCAACATGATCACCACCCAGCGCGCCTACGAGATGAACTCCAAGGTGATTTCCACCGCCGACCAGATGCTTTCGTTCGTTACGCAGAATCTGTAATCAAGTCTATGGGGCGCCCTTGAGGGGGCCTGCAACACCGTGAGGTTAGGGTCATGAATCGCTATGTTTGTGTGTTGGCATTGAGTGGGATCGCCGTGCTTGCGGGCTGTGTCGCCCCCACGCCAAAGCCCAATGACCCGTACTACGCGCCGGTGTTGCCACGCACGCCGCTGCCTGCGGCGGCCAACAATGGCTCGATCTACCAGGCCGGTTTCGAGCAGAACCTGTACAGCGACCGCAAGGCGTTCCGGGTCGGTGACATCATCACCATCACCCTGAACGAGAAGACCCAGGCCAGCAAGAACGCCAACTCGCAGATCGGCAAGAACAGCAAGACCAGCATCGGCTTGACCTCGCTGTTCGGCGGCGGCCTGAACACCAACAACCCACTGGGCGGTGGTGACCTGAGCCTGGACGCCGGCTACAGCGGCGACCGCGCCACCAACGGCAAGAGCGCGGCCGGGCAGGGCAACAGCCTGACCGGTTCGATCACCGTGACCGTCGCCGATGTATTGCCCAACGGCATCATTGCCGTGCGCGGTGAAAAGTGGATGACTCTCAACACCGGCGACGAGCTGGTGCGCATCGCCGGCATGGTCCGCGCCGATGACATCTCCACCGACAACACCGTGCCGTCGACGCGCATTGCCGATGCACGCATTACCTACTCGGGCACCGGTTCGTTCGCCGATGCGAGCCAGCCGGGCTGGTTCGACCGCTTCTTCCTCAGCCCGCTGTTCCCTTTCTAGGTGGCCATTTTGAAGTTCAAACAGCTGATGGCGATGGCGCTTTTGCTGGCCTTGAGTGCTGTGGCCCAGGCCGAGCGCCTGAAGGACATCGCCAGTATTTCCGGCGTGCGCTCCAACCAGTTGATCGGCTATGGCCTGGTCGTGGGGCTCAACGGCACGGGTGACCAGACCACCCAGACGCCGTTCACCCTGCAAACCTTCAACAACATGCTCTCCCAGTTCGGCATCAAGGTACCGCCAGGCTCGGGCAACGTGCAGTTGAAGAACGTCGCGGCGGTGTCGATCAGCGCCGATCTGCCTGCGTTCGCCAAGCCGGGGCAGGTGGTGGACATCACCGTGTCGTCCATGGGTAACTCCAAGAGCCTGCGTGGCGGTACCTTGCTGATGACGCCGCTCAAAGGTATCGACGGCAACGTCTACGCCATCGCCCAGGGCAACCTGGTGGTCGGCGGTTTTGACGCCGAAGGCCGCGATGGTTCGAAGATCACCGTCAACGTGCCGTCGGCCGGGCGTATCCCCGGTGGCGCCACGGTTGAGCGCACCGTGCCGAGTGGTTTCAACCAGGGCAACAGCCTGACCCTGAACCTCAACCGCTCCGACTTCACCACCGCCAAGCGCGTGGTCGACAAGATCAACGACATGCTCGGCCCTGGCGTGGCCCAGGCCATCGACGGCGGCTCGGTTCGCGTCACTGCGCCTTTGGACCCGAGCCAGCGCGTGGACTACCTGTCGATCCTGGAAAACCTTGAAGTGGACCCAGGCCAGGCCGTAGCGAAAGTCATCATCAACTCGCGCACCGGCACCATCGTGATCGGCCAGAACGTCAAGGTCTCGCCAGCGGCGGTAACCCACGGCAGCCTGACGGTGACCATCACCGAAGACCCGATCGTCAGCCAGCCTGGGCCGTTGTCCGGTGGCCAGACTGCCGTGGTCCCGCGCTCGCGCGTCAATGCCCAGCAAGAAGCCAAGCCGATGTTCAAGTTCGGCCCCGGCACCACCCTGGACGAGATTGTCCGTGCGGTGAACCAGGTGGGCGCTGCGCCCGGCGACTTGATGGCGATCCTCGAAGCTTTGAAGCAGGCCGGCGCGTTGCAAGCCGACCTGATCGTGATCTGAGGCCATGGCCATGGATATGCGCAAGAGCGGCATCAGCAGCACAGCAGACTCGGGGTCTTACTCCGACCTGAACCGGCTTAACCAGCTCAAAGTCGGTGACGACAAAAACAGCGAAGGCAACCTGCGCAAGGTGGCGCAGGAGTTCGAATCGCTGTTTTTGAACGAGATGCTCAAGTCCATGCGCTCGGCCACCGATGCCCTGGGCAAGGACAACCCGTTGAACACCCCGGCCGCCAAGCAGTACCAGGAAATGTACGACCAGCAACTGGCGGTGTCGATGTCCCGCGAAGGTGGCGGTATCGGCCTGGCCGATGTGCTGATGCGCCAGATGCAGAAGAACAAGCCGGTGGAGGCCCAGGCCGCCACCTTGCAAGGCCCGGCGGCGGACGCGCCGGTGAAGAAAGTCGATGTGCCGACCGAGATTGCCGCCGGTACCCAGGCCGAAGGCCCGTTGGGCCGCTCCAATGGCCAGCGGCCTTTGTGGGCGTATCGCGTGGCCGTGCCTGAGGGCGCCAGCACCCATGCCAACGACATGGAACTGATGAACCAGCGCCGTATCGCCTTGCCCAGCAAGCTGGCCGACCGCCTGCTGGCGGGCATCGTGCCGAACGCTCCGGTCGAAGCCAAAGCCGCGCCCCTGCGTAACAGCGCTGCCGACGACACGGTCATCAACAGCAGCGCGCGTAGCTTTGCCGTGCCGAGCGGGCGCATGCAGGTGTATGGCCGCGCCATTGCCCAGCCACCGCTGGCGCCGGCCAAGAAAGCCTTCAGCTCCCAGGATGAATTTGTCGCCACCATGTTGCCGATGGCCAAGGCCGCTGCCGCACGGATTGGTATCGACCCCAAGTACCTGGTGGCCCAGGCGGCACTGGAAACCGGTTGGGGCAAATCAGTCATGCGTGCCGAAGACGGCAGCAGCAGCCACAACCTGTTCGGCATCAAGGCCGGGCAGAGCTGGCAGGGCGGTCAGGCCCGGGCGATCACCAGCGAGTTTCGCGATGGGGCGATGGTCAAGGAAACGGCGCAATTCCGTTCCTACAGCTCCTACCAGGACAGCTTCCACGACCTCGTGACCCTGCTGCAAAGCCATGATCGCTATAAAGAAGTTGTGAAATCAGCCGACAACCCGGAACAGTTTGTACGCGAGTTGCAAAAAGCCGGTTATGCAACCGACCCGGATTACGCCAGCAAGATTTCGCAGATCGCAAAAACCATGAACAGTTACCAGAACTACGCTGCCGCTGGCGCAACCACACATTTATAAGGTCTGAACCATGAGTTTGCTCAGTATCGGGATGTCAGGGCTCAATGCCGCTCAAGGATCGTTGTCGGTCTTGAGTAATAACATCGCCAACGCCAACACCTCGGGTTATTCGCGCCAGCAGACCACGCAGAATGCGAGTGCCAACAACCCCTACGGCGGTGTGTACATTGGCAGCGGCACCACGCTGGCGGATGTGCGTCGGGTCTATAACGAGTTCCTGGATGCGGCCTACCAGAACAGCACGGCGCTCAATAACGATGCCAAGGCTTATTCCAGCCAGGCCAGCGCCATCGACAAGACTTTGTCGGACAAGACAACCGGCATGTCTTCGGTGCTCAGCGCGTTTTTTGCCGCTGTGCAGACCTCCGCGGCCAACCCCAGCGACGTGTCTGCCCGGCAAGTGCTGCTGACCAGCGCCCAGACCCTGAGTAACCGTTTCAACGCCATCTCCAGCCAATTGACTCAACAGAAAGAGTCGATCAATGGCCAGTTGAGCACCATGAGTGACCAGGTCAACCAGTTGACCTCCTCGATTGCTTCGCTCAACAAGCAGATCACCCAGGCCCAGGGCTCAAGCAACAGCGCCCCGGCCAACCTGCTGGACGCCCGTAACGAGGCGGTGCGCTCGCTCAATGAACTGGTGGGTGTGACCACCAGTGAACAGAATGGCGTGTTCAGCGTCAGCACCGGTACTGGCCAATCCCTGGTATTGGGCGACCGGTCCAACACCCTCTCGGCAGTGCCGAGCGCTAGCGACCCAAGCCAGTACACCATTGCGCTCAATGCTGGCGGCGGTACGGCGATCGACCTGGGCAACGTGCTCAGTGGGGGCAGCATCGGCGGCCTGTTGCGTTATCGCAGTGATGCCCTGATGCCGGCCATCAATGACTTGGGGCGTATCGCCCTGGCGACAGCCGATACCATCAACAGCCAACTGGGGCAGGGCCTGGACTTGAACGGTGACTTCGGCTCATCGCTGTTCAAGGACATCAACAGCGCGGCGGCCATTGCTCAGCGCAGTCAGGGCGCGCTGGGCAACAGCACGGGCTCCGGCAATTTGAATGTGACCATTGCCGACACCAGCAAGCTGTCGACCTACGACTACAAAGTGACCTTTACCAGCGGCAACAACTACACGGTGGTGCGTTCCGACGGCAAGGCCATGGGCGCGTTCGACACCAATACCGCGCCGCCGCCGGTGATCGATGGCTTCACCCTGGCGCTGGATGGCAAGGGGCCGATGGCGGCGGGCGATAGTTTCAAAGTCAGCCCTACCGCCAGCGGTGCGACCAACATCGGCACGACTTTGACGGACGCCAATAAAATCGCGTTCGCCGGGCCATTGCTGGGCGAGGGCAGCAAGACCAACCAGGGTACCGGCACCTTTACACCGCCGACCCTGACCCTGCCTATCGATATTCATGGTGGCGCCGATACCGCGCAACTGCGTACCGGCATTGAGCACTCGATGCCAGTGAAGATGGTATTCGGCAAGCCGGCCGCCGACGGCACCCAGGGCTACACGCTCAACGATGCCCAGGGCAACCCGATTGGCACCGGCACCATCGTGCCGGGCCAAGGCAACAAAATCACGGTCGATGTACCGATGCGGGATGCCAACGGCACGCTGCTGGTGCCGGCCAAAAGCTTCAAGTTCGATACCACGGTCGCCGGGTCGCCCGCCGCTGGCGACAGCACCACGTTTTCCTTCAACGCCTCGGGCAAGTCGGATAACCGTAACGCCCAGGCGTTGCTCGACCTGCAAACCAAAGCCACCGTCGGCCTGTCCGATGGCAGTGGCGGCGGAGTGAGCCTGGTGGCGGCCAACAGTCGCCTGGTGTCGACCGTCGGGGCCAAGGCCGCGTCGGCCAATACCGACACCACGGCCACGGGCGCCTTGCTCAAGGCCAACCAGGATGCGCGCAACTCCGTGTCCCAGGTCAACCTCGATGAAGAGGCGGGCGACATGATCAAATTCCAGCAGTACTACACCGCCTCGTCGCAGATCATCAAGGCTGCGCAAGAAACCTTCAGCACGCTGATCAATAGTCTTTAAGGGAGTCTGGGACGATGCGTATTTCCACTGCACAGTATTTTGAAACCAGTGCCGCCAAGTACACGGACAACTATTCCAGCGTGGTGAAGGCCCAGGAGCAGGCCAGTTCCGGTGTGCGCGTGCAGACCGCAGCGGATGACCCGGTGGCGGCGGCGAGGTTGTTGTTGCTGCAACAGCAGAAGGACATGCTCGGGCAGTTCAACGGCAATATCACCAGTTTGAAGAACTCGTTGACCAACGAGGAAAGCGTATTGGGTGCAATCAACGAGGCGCTGCAGGCGGCCAGTACCTTGGCCATTGAAGCGGGCGGTTCGCGCAGCGATGCCGACCGCAAGTCGATTGCCGGCCAGATCGGTGCGCTTGAAGACCAAGTGCTGGGCTTGCTTAACAGCAAGGATTCCTCGGGCAACTATCTGTTTTCCGGCTCCAAGACCTCGACACCGCCCTATAGCCGTAACAGCGACGGCACCTACACCTATCAGGGTGATGAAACGCCGCTGAGCCTGCAGGTTTCCGATTCCCTGAGAGTCAGTGCCGGTGACACCGGCAAGAGCATCATGGACGGTGCCGTTAACTCGGGCCGCACCCAGGCGACCTGGATCGCACCTGCCATCGTGCCGCCGGCAACGGCGCCAGTGCCCAATGATCATAAAGTCTCAGTGTCGGCCGGCCTGGTGACTTCAGGCTCGGATTACACGAATAAATTCGCCGATGGCGAGCCATACAAGCTGACCTTTACCAGCAGCACCCAGTACAAGGTCTCCGACAAGAACGGTAATGACGTCACGTCGGAGATCCCTGGCAACGGCACCTTTGATTCCACCAAGGAAGGCGGCTCCACCGTGAGCCTGCGCGGCGTGAATTTTGATATTGCGGTGGATCTCAAGGATATAGCGACGGGGCCGGACGCCGATGCGTTGGTCAAGGACCGGTCGTTCAGCCTGGCCGCCAAGCCCGACACCTTCAGTGTTTCGCGCACGCCCAGTAATACCTCCACTGCGCAGCTGACGAATGCGCAGGTGAGCAACCCGGCCACCTATGCCAGTACGTTCCCGGCTAACAGCGGGGCGGTGATCAAGTTCACCAGTGGCACGGCGTATGAAGTCTATGCCCAGCCCTATAGCGCCGACAGCAAAGCGATCGCCACCGGCGACACCGGTGGCGGTACGACCGTGACGGCAGCGGGCGTGACCTTTGATGTCAGCGGCACACCGCAAGCCGGCGATCAGTTTGCGGTCGCTGCCAGCACTGCCAAGACCCAGAACGCGCTGGATACCCTGAGCCAACTGCGCAAGGCGCTGGAGCAACCGGCCGACGGCAACCCGGCGGCGATGGTCAAGCTCAAGGATGCGCTCGACGCCTCCATCAGTAATTTTGCCAATTCACGTGCCCAGGTCGACAACGTGCGCGGTTCCATCGGGGCCCGCGAAGCCGCGCTGGATATCCAGTCGGCGGAAAACATCAGTATCGGTACCGCAAACAAAAGCACCATGAGCGACCTGGCGAACATTGACATGGGCGAGGCGGCGATCAACCTCACGTTGCAGCAAACCATGTTGCAGGCCTCGCAACTGGCGTTCGTTAAAATCTCCCAGCTGAACCTGTTCAGCCGCATGTAATCGTCGCAATGAACAACGGCCTCCCCTGGCGACAGGGGAGGCCGTTGTCGTTTCTGGCCTGGAAATGTTGCCGGTTTTTGCACAAAGCGCGCAAAATTGAGTGACCTGTGAGTCATAAAGCGCATCTTCACTGTATCGTGTGAAAAGGATAAGTCGTCACAGGGCCTTTATCGGGCGGCTTTCAGCGAGATTTTCATGGGGTTATCCCCTTTATTGTCAGCACTCCCGGCGTAGTCCGAGGGGTGTTCTCCAGCTATTTAGTATTGGGAAGCCACAATGATTGGCATAAAAAGCATCGCCAGTTACGTGCCGGCAGACGGGATCGATAACTACGCCCAGGGTGCCAAATTCGCCAAGGATGAAGAGTTCATCATCGGCAAGATCGGTTCGGCCTTCCTGCCGCGCAAGGAAGCTGCACAGGAGACTTCCGACCTGTGCGTCGAAGCCGTCAATGCATTGTTTGCCAACAACCCGGATTTGAAGCGCGAGTCCATCGACGCGCTGATCGTCGTCACCCAGAACGGCGATGAAGAGGGCTTGCCCCACACCGCCGCCATCGTCCAGGACAAACTGGGCCTGCCCACTCACGTGGCCGCCTTCGATATTTCCCTGGGCTGCTCCGGCTACGTCTACGGCATCTACGCGATGAAAGGCTTCATGGAAGCCGCCGGCCTGAAAAACGGCCTGCTGATCACTGCCGACCCGTACTCCAAGATCGTCGACCCGGAAGATCGCAACACCACCATGCTGTTCGGCGATGCTGCCACCGCCACCTGGATGGGCGAGGACGCGCCGTGGTTGCTGGGCAAATCCAAGTTCGGTACCGACGGTTCCGGCGCGCCGCACTTGAAGGTCAGCGATGGTGTGTTCTTCATGAACGGCCGCCAGGTGTTCAACTTCGCCTTGCTCAAGGTGCCGGCACACTTGCACGAGCTGCTCAATGAGTCGGACCTCAAGGCAGATGACATTGATGCGTTCTGCATCCACCAGGGCAGCGCGGCCATCGTTGACGCTGTGGCGCGTCGCTTTGAAGAAGCGCCGGTGGACAAGTTCATCAAGGACATGGTCGAGACCGGCAATACCGTGTCATCGAGCATTCCGTTGCTGCTGGAAAAGCACGTGATGGACGCCACCTGGAAGCGCGTGGCAATCAGCGGCTTTGGTGTGGGGCTGTCGTGGGGCTCGGCGATTCTCTATCGTCCGTGATGCTTTAGCAGCTTCATGAAAAACGCCGATGATCGAATGATCATCGGCGTTTTTTTTGCGCCCCCCTGTAGGAGCGAGCTTGCTCGCGAAGCACCTGAGGGCGCCGCGTGCATCCTGAATGCCCGCGTCATCGTTAACGTTCTTCGCGAGCAAGCTCGCTCCTACAAGGGGGGACGTCTTGAAGGCGGAGTTTTGGCGCCAGTAACCCGTGATTACTGGCGTTTCACGCCTCTATAAACCGTTGAAATACAAGGGCTGGCACAGGGCTAGTAAAAAAAATCAAAAAAACCCTCAAGCAACCGGCTACCACGACGATAACTATTACGTAGGTTCTCAGGCCACACCCGGCGGTTGCCAGGGCCGGAAGCCGCAGTATCCATCCAACGAGGATTTCGTCATGGCTTTAACAGTAAACACCAACATTGCTTCCATCACGACTCAGGGCAACCTGAACAAAGCTGGCGGCGCCCTGGCCACTTCCATGCAGCGCCTGTCTTCCGGCCTGCGTATCAACAGCGCTAAAGACGACGCTGCCGGCCTGCAGATCGCTAACCGCCTGACCAGCCAAATCAACGGCCTGGGCCAAGCTGTAAAAAACGTGAACGACGGCATCTCCATCGCTCAGACCGCTGAAGGCGCGATGCAGGCTTCGACCGACATCCTGCAAAAAATGCGTACCCTGGCCCTGTCCTCGGCTACCGGCTCCCTGAGCGCCGACGACCGTAAGTCGAACAACGACGAATACCAGGCCCTGACCGCAGAACTGACCCGTATCTCGCAAACCACCACTTTCGGTGGCCAGAAACTGTTGGACGGTTCGTATGGCACCAAGGCTATCCAAGTGGGTGCCAATGCTAACGAAACCATCAACCTGAGCCTGGAAAACGTTGCCGCCAACAATATTGGTTCGCAGCAGATCAAGAGTGTTGCAATTACTCCTACCGAGAATGGTATCGGCAGTGCAGCTGGCACTATTACCGTGACCGGTAATGGCCAGGTGAGCAGTGCAATTGCTGTCCCGGTTGGTGCTTCGGCGCAGAGTATCGCCAGCAAAATGAATGGTGCAATTGGCGGCCTCACAGCTACCGCGAGCACTGAAGTTCAGATTGAAGTTGATAATGCCGCGTTTACCACGGGCGCTACACCTGCCGCTGCTGCCACGTTTTCAATGACTGTCAATGGCCAGACTGTCACAATGACGGGCGTAACTAGCCAGGCTGGCTTGGCTGATCAATTGAAGTCCAACGCCGCCAAGCTGGGTATCAGTGTCAACTTCGACGAAGCCAAGAAAACGCTTTCGGTCAAGTCCGATACTGGTGAGAACATCGAGTTTGGTGCTGTTGCAGCCGGCGCTGCCAGTGCGGCCGCTATCACTATCAAATCCAAAGATGGTTCCGGTGCATACCCTACCGGCGCAGGCACCGCTCTGTCCGATACAACCAAGATGACTGCCACCGGCCAAGTATCGCTGGATTCCTCCAAGGGTTACTCCTTGTCGGGGGATGGTGTTGGGGGGCTGTTCGGTGCAGCTGCGGCTACCACTGCTGCTTCCACCAAAACCACCATCGCCAATACTGATGTGACCAGCGCTGATATGGCTCAAAACGCACTGTCGGTTATCGACAAGGCCATCGGCACCATCGACAGCGTTCGTTCGGGTCTGGGTGCCACCCAGAACCGTCTGACTACCACTGCAGACAACCTGCAGAACATCCAGAAAAACTCTACCGCTGCGCGTTCCACCGTTCAGGATGTCGACTTCGCTGCCGAAACCGCCGAACTGACCAAGCAACAAACCCTGCAGTCGGCTTCCACCGCGATCCTGTCGCAGGCTAACCAACTGCCATCCGCTGTACTGAAACTGCTTCAGTAATCAGCGCGCTTGGTAACTAACGGAAGGGCGCGTTTACGTGCCCTTCCGTTTTTTCGGTTTAGAGGAGATTGGACATGGACATGAGTGTAAAGCTGAACCAGTCTTATCCGCCGGTTGCCCCTCAAGGCGCGCCTCCCAAGGCAACTGCCGATCAAAACAGCAGCAAGGCTCAGGAAGTGGCGGCAACCGGCAAAGAGCCTGAGCGCGCGGACCTGGAAAAAGCAGTAACCGACATTCGCGAGTTCGTCCAGGCTGCCCAGCGCAGCCTGGATTTTTCCATTGATGATTCGACCCACCGGGTCGTGGTCAAGGTCATTGCCACCGACAGCGGTGAAGTGATCCGTCAGATTCCGTCGGAAACGGCGTTGAAACTGGCACAAAACCTTTCCAGCGCAAGCAACGTGTTGTTTGACGACAAGGTGTGAGCTGGCATGAAATTTGTTGCTGTCAGGTCTTGAGGCGCAATAAGTCAAGATAACGGCAGCCACCGAACAGGAGATAGATGATGGCGGGTTCAACGGTAAGTGGTATCGGTTCGAACATCGATACGCAAGCGATCGTGAAGTCCTTGGTGGACGCCGAAAAGGTGCCCAAGCAGACGCAGATCAATACCGCGTCCCAGAAGGCGACCACCACGCTGTCTTCGATCGGCAAGATTCAGGCGGCACTGGATGCGTTTCGTAGTGCTTTGGACGCCATGACCAAAGACAGTAGTTTCACCGGATTGACCGGCTCGTCCTCGGATGAAAAAACGGCGACCATGACTGCCAATAACACGGCTTCGAACGGCAGCTTCCGACTGATCGTTGACCAGTTGGCCCAGGCGTCAAAATTATCCAGCAAGAACTTCTCCGGTGGCACCTCTTCTGTGGTGAACGCTACGGATAAGCCGACCACCTTGACCATCTCTCAGTCGGGCAAGGATTACAGCGTCAATGTTCCAGCCGGCGCGACCTTGCAGCAGGTGCGGGATTCGATCAATACCCAGTTTGGTACTTCCGGGCTCAGTGCCAACATCCAGACCGACTCCAATGGTTCTCGATTGATCCTGACCTCTACCACCATGGGGACCGGTTCCGACCTTACGCTTTCCGGCACCTCCGGCCTGGATGTGGGTTCAACGGTCGTCGACGTGCCCAAGGATGCGCTGTACAGCATTGATGGTGTTGCGTCTGTGTCCAAGACCAACAGTATCGAGGGAGCGCTCAGTGGTGTGAACATCAAGTTGGTGGCGCCGTCGACTTACAAGACGGGCACCTCTGGCGATAAAAACGCTACGCTGATCACCGTCAGTACCAACAACACGGCGCTCAAGTCCGGAGTCAAAGGCTTCATTGATACCTACAACGCCTTGATCACCGCAATGAACGCCGAAACCAAGGTCACCAAGAATCTTGACGGCAGCACGACGGCTGCGGCATTGACGGGTGACTCGACCATGCGTTCGCTGCAGGCGGCGATCCGGAATGAATTCAATACCCTTTCGGGGACTGGCACTTTCAAGTCGTTGGCTCAATTTGGCGTGAGCACAAGCTCTACTACCGGCTTGCTGACAATCGATGACAAAAAGTGGGACGCCGCCGTCAAGACTAATGCAGCCGATATCAACAGTATGTTCACCGGCAAAGACGGCATGTTGGCCCGCATGAAAAGTGCAACAGATGATTTTGCCAAGGCCTCTACCGGGGTTCTGGCAACGCGTTCTACATCGTTGACCGATAGCCTCAAGGACATCGCAAAGCAGCAGGAAACCCTGAACGAGCGCATGGAACTGCTGACCAACAGCCTCTCCGCCAAATACAACGCCATGGACACCCTGGTTGCCCAACTGCGCCAGCAAAGCACCAGTGTCATGACCACGCTCAATGCCTTGAACAACCCTAAAACCAATAACTGATCGCCACTCACGCAAAAGGCCAGGCAACCTGCCTGGCCTTTTCGTACCGAAAGACGACCGGTGTTAAAGCTTTTTGCGGCCCAGTCGACATATTGGTTACTAGAATCCTTTTCGCTGTCGCCTGTCACGAGGTAGAAACATGAACCCCATGCGAGCCCTTCGCCAATACCAGAAGGTCAATTCCCACGCACAGATCTCCGAAGCCAGCCCGCATCGCCTGGTGCAGATGCTGATGGAAGGTGGCCTGGATCGCATGTCCCAGGCCAAGGGCGCCCTGGCGCGTGGTGACATCGCACAGAAGGGTTTGATGCTCGGCAAGGCCATCGACATCGTTATCGGGCTGCGCGATGGCCTGGATGCTGAAAAGAGTGATAACCCGGCTTACGTTCAGCAGTTGGAAAGCCTTTATGTGTACATGACCAACCGGTTGATGGAGGCTAACCAGCAAAACGACGCCGAGATCATCGACGAAGTCGCTCGATTGATGATTACCGTAAAAGAAGGCTGGGATGCTATCGGCGCGCCACAAGGCGCAGCAGAATCAGGCCTTGGGCCTTGAGGAACTCGTCATGAGCCACGCACTGCAACGCATTGATGAAACCCGTGAAGCCCTGGTCGACGCGCTGGCCGCGCGCAACTGGGATGCCATCAGCGAGCTCGACCTGGGCTGCCGCAGTGTGATCGATCAGGTGCTGAGCGAAGCGCCGGTGGATGAGGATGCGCTGCGTGGAAAGCTGGAAAGCCTGTTGGCGGTTTACCAGCAGTTGCTTGAGGTGACGACCGGCGAGCGCCAGGCGATTTTCGAAGAGATGTCGCAGATCAACCAAGCGAAAAATGCGTCAAAGGTTTACCATCTGTTCGGTTGAAAGGGCGCAGTTAATCCGAACGGTGCGTCATATATTTGACTGTGCCAGCATTTTTGACTTAACTAGTGCTGTTTTCAGATTTCAGACGTCTAGTAGGTAACAAATCTTACAGACGTCTAGATTGCCCTCATTCCGGGGCAGGAAGTTTTACTAGGGAAGTTGCTATTGCATGTGGCGTGAAACCAAAATTCTGCTGATCGATGACGATAGCGTCCGCCGCCGCGATTTAGCGGTGATTTTAAATTTTCTTGGTGAAGAAAATTTGCCCTGCGGCAGCCACGATTGGCAGCAGGCGGTCAGCTCGTTGTCGTCGAGCCGTGAAGTCATTTGTGTATTGATCGGGACGGTAAACGCTCCTGGCGCAGTTCTGGGCCTGTTAAAGACACTGTCTACCTGGGATGAGTTCCTTCCGGTGTTGCTAATGGGCGATATTTCTTCCGTGGACCTGCCGGAAGACCAGCGCCGCCGCGTGCTTTCCAACCTGGAAATGCCGCCCAGCTACAGCAAATTGCTCGATTCCCTGCACCGTGCTCAGGTCTATCGCGAGATGTACGACCAGGCCCGCGAGCGCGGCCGTCACCGTGAACCCAACCTGTTCCGCAGCCTCGTCGGCACCAGCCGCGCCATCCAGCACGTGCGCCAGATGATGCAGCAAGTGGCCGACACCGACGCGAGCGTGCTGATCCTCGGCGAGTCGGGCACCGGCAAGGAAGTGGTCGCGCGCAACCTGCACTATCACTCCAAGCGCCGCGACGGGCCCTTTGTGCCGGTCAACTGCGGGGCGATCCCGGCAGAGCTGCTGGAAAGCGAATTGTTCGACCACGAGAAGGGCGCCTTTACCGGGGCGATCACCAGCCGTGCCGGGCGCTTTGAGCTGGCCAATGGCGGCACCCTGTTCCTCGACGAAATCGGCGACATGCCGTTGCCGATGCAGGTCAAGCTGCTGCGCGTATTGCAGGAGCGCACCTTCGAGCGCGTGGGCAGCAACAAGACCCAGAGCGTGGACGTGCGCATCATTGCCGCCACCCACAAGAACCTCGAAAGCATGATCGAGGTCGGCAGCTTCCGCGAAGACCTGTACTACCGCCTCAACGTATTCCCCATCGAGATGGCCCCGCTGCGCGAGCGCGTGGAAGACATCCCGTTGCTGATGAACGAACTGATCTCGCGCATGGAGCACGAGAAACGCGGTTCTATTCGGTTCAACTCCGCGGCAATCATGTCCCTGTGCCGCCACGGCTGGCCGGGCAACGTGCGTGAGCTGGCCAACCTGGTGGAGCGCATGGCGATCATGCATCCGTACGGGGTGATCGGCGTGGTCGAGTTGCCGAAGAAATTCCGCTACGTCGACGACGAGGACGAGCAGATGGACAGCCTGCGCAGCGACATGGAAGAGCGCGTGGCAATCAACGGCCATACTCCAGACTTCGGCGCTAGCGCGATGTTGCCGCCCGAAGGCCTGGATCTCAAGGACTACCTCGGCAACCTGGAGCAAGGCCTGATCCAACAGGCGCTGGATGATGCCAACGGCATCGTCGCCCGGGCCGCCGAGCGCCTGCGTATCCGTCGCACCACCCTGGTGGAGAAGATGCGCAAGTACGGTATGAGCCGCAAAGAGGGTGATGAACAGGCGGATGATTGACGCCTGTTTTTCAACTACCTGATTTATAGGTAGTTTTTTTTCGGCACGGGTATTGCTACAGCCCTCGCAACGTTCCGTTTAACTGACGGTCAGCCAAGCGAGAGAGCATCATGCCCCACGCCGCCCAACTATCTTCGGCCCCTGCCATCCAGGGGCTGGTTTCGCCTGTAGAGCCGCCGACCCGCCAGGGCCTGGAGCACGCGCTCTCGCAGTTCAACCAGATGTCGAACCAGCTGACCGACTCCTACAGCCTGCTTGAGGCCCGGGTTTCGGAGCTTAAAGGCGAACTGGCGGTGGTCAGCGCCCAGCGCATGCAAGAGCTGGCCGAGAAAGAACGCCTGGCCAACCGCCTGCAAAACCTGCTGGACCTGTTGCCCGGTGGCGTGATCGTCATCGACGACCAGGGCCGCGTGCGCGAAGCCAACCCGGCCGCCTGCGACCTGCTTGGCTTGCCCCTGGAAGGCGAGCTGTGGCGTGAAGTCATCACCCGCTGTTTTGCCCCCCGTGAAGACGACGGCCACGAAGTCTCCCTCAAGGACGGGCGCCGGCTGTCCATTGCGACCCGTTCCCTGGACGCCGAGCCGGGCCAGCTTGTGCTGCTCAATGACCTGACAGAAACCCGGCACCTGCAAGATCAGTTGGCTCGCCATGAGCGGCTGTCGTCGCTGGGGCGGATGGTCGCTTCCTTGGCCCATCAGATTCGTACGCCGTTGTCGGCGGCATTGATCTACGCCAGCCATTTGACTGACGAGCAATTACCAGCGGCCACCCACCAACGCTTTGCCGGGCGCCTCAAGGAGCGCCTGCATGAGTTGGAACACCAAGTACGTGACATGCTGGTATTTGCCCGCGGCGAACTGCCGCTGACCGATCGCGTTACCCCTGCCGGTTTGATGCAGTCGCTGCAAGCGGCAGCGGCGACCCATGTGCAGGAGGCCAACCTGCGCTGGCAGTGCGACAGCCACCAGGGCGAATTGCTGTGCAACCGCGACACCCTGGTGGGCGCGCTGCTCAACCTGATCGAAAACGCCACCCAGGCCAGTGGCCCCGGGGCGCGCCTGAAAGTGCACCTGTACACCCGCGGGCAAACCCTGCGCCTGTGCGTCAGCGACAGCGGCAGCGGTATCGCCCCGCAGGTGCTGCAGCGCCTGGGCGAGCCGTTTTTTACCACCAAGACCAACGGCACTGGCCTGGGCCTGACCGTGGTCAAGGCAGTGGCCCGTGCCCATCAGGGACAATTGCAACTGCGTTCGCGCCTGGGGCGTGGTACCTGTGCATTGATGACCTTGCCGCTGTTTTCCAGCGCGGCAAGCGCGGAGTAAGAGGATGATGGCTATCAAGGTTTTATTGGTGGAAGACGATCGCGCCCTGCGTGAAGCATTGGCTGACACGCTGCTGTTGGCGGGCCATGACTACCGTGCGGTCGGCTCTGCCGAGGAAGCCTTGGAGGCGGTCGAGCAGGAAACCTTCAGCCTGGTGGTCAGCGACGTCAACATGCCCGGCATGGACGGCCACCAGTTGCTCGGCCTGCTGCGGGTGCGCCAGCCGCAGCTGCCGGTGCTGCTGATGACCGCCCATGGCGCGGTGGAGCGGGCGGTGGATGCCATGCGTCAGGGCGCGGCGGATTACCTGGTCAAGCCGTTCGAGCCCAAGGCGTTGATCGAACTGGTCGCCCGGCATGCCCTGGGCGTGATACCCGCAGCCGACGGCGATGGCCCGATTGCCTTTGAGCCGGCCAGCGCGCAGTTGCTTGAACTGGCGGCGCGGGTGGCGCGCAGTGATTCCACTGTGCTGATTTCCGGCGAGTCCGGCACCGGTAAAGAAGTGCTGGCGCGTTATATCCACCAGCAATCGGGCCGTGCCAAACAACCGTTCATTGCGATCAACTGCGCGGCGATCCCCGACAACATGCTGGAAGCCACCTTGTTTGGCCATGAAAAGGGCTCGTTCACCGGCGCCATCGCGGCCCAGGCCGGCAAGTTCGAACAAGCCGACGGCGGCACCATTCTGCTCGACGAAATCTCGGAAATGCCCCTGGGCCTGCAAGCCAAGTTGCTGCGGGTATTGCAGGAGCGTGAAGTGGAGCGGGTGGGCGCACGCAAGCCGATCCAGTTGGATATCCGCGTGGTTGCCACCACCAACCGCGACCTCGCGGGCGAAGTGGCGGCGGGGCGCTTCCGGGAAGACCTGTTCTACCGGTTGTCGGTGTTCCCGCTGGCCTGGCGCCCATTGCGTGAGCGCCCGGCGGATATCATTCCCCTGGCCGAGCGCCTGCTCAACAACCACGTCAAAAAAATGAAGCATGCCCAGGCGCGTTTATCGCCCGAGGCCCAGGCCTGCCTGGTCAGTTACCCATGGCCGGGCAACGTGCGCGAGCTGGACAACGCGATCCAGCGTGCGCTGATTTTGCAGCAGGGCGGTTTGATCCAGCCCCAGGATTTCTGCCTGGCCATGGGCAATGGCGCTGCGCCGTTGCCGAGCCTGGCCCCGGCTCCAGTGGTCGCCGAGACGGAATCAGCCGGTGCCCTGGGCGATGACCTGCGCCGCCGTGAATTCCAGATGATCATCGACACCCTGCGCGCCGAACGTGGCCGCCGCAAAGAAGCGGCCGAGCGCCTGGGCATCAGCCCGCGTACCTTGCGCTACAAGCTGGCGCAGATGCGCGACGCCGGTATGGATGTGGAAGCGTATCTTTTCGCCACATGACCGGTAACAAGTTCGACAAGCTTTGTCGCCTTTTCTTACGAGTTGCTCCAGAGCTGGCACCCTTGTTGCTACCACCCCTAGTAACCGCTGCGTAGTGTCAAAAAATTGCGGGTCGTCGGAGAGAGAAGGTCATGAGCCAGGGTATTGAGTTCAATCGGTTGATGTTGGATATGCGCGCCATGCAAATGGATGCCATGGCTCAACCGAAATCCGTCGCGCCAGCGCCGGAATTGGGCCAAAGCAATTTTGCCGACATGCTCGGTCAGGCAATCAATAAAGTCAGCGATACCCAGCAGGCGTCCAGCCAGTTGGCGACGGCCTTCGAGATCGGTAAAAGCGGCGTGGACCTCACCGATGTGATGGTCGCCTCGCAAAAGGCCAGTGTGTCCTTCCAGGCCTTGACCCAAGTGCGTAACAAGCTGGTTCAGGCGTATCAAGACATCATGCAGATGCCGGTTTAAGGACGAGATTTAAGTCATGGCTGAAGCAGTCTCCGACAACCTCCCCGCCAAGGCCGACGGCAAACCGCCGTTGTTTGGCCTGTCGTTCCTGGAAAACCTCTCGGAAATGACCATGCTGCGTCAGGTGGGCCTGATGGTGGGCCTGGCAGCCAGCGTGGCGATTGGTTTTGCCGTGGTGCTGTGGTCGCAGCAACCCGATTACCGCCCCCTGTACGGCAGCCTGTCGGGCATGGATTCCAAGCAGATCATGGAAACCCTCGCCGCCGCCGACATCGCCTACACCGTGGAGCCCAACTCCGGCGCCTTGCTGGTCAAGGCGGATGACGTAGCCCGCGCCCGGATGAAACTGGCCGCCGCTGGCGTGGCGCCGTCCGACAGTAATATCGGTTTTGAAATCCTCGACAAGGACCAAGGCCTGGGCACCAGCCAGTTCATGGAAGCCACCCGCTATCGTCGTGGCCTGGAAGGCGAACTGGCGCGCACCATTTCCAGCCTCAATAACGTCAAGGCCGCCCGTGTGCACCTGGCGATTCCGAAAAGCTCGGTGTTCGTGCGTGACGAACGCAAGCCCAGCGCCTCGGTCTTGGTCGAGCTGTTTGCTGGCCGCTCCCTGGAGCCTGGCCAGGTACTGGCGATCGTCAACCTGGTTGCCACCAGTGTTCCCGAATTGAGCAAGTCGCAAATCACCGTGGTGGACCAGAAGGGCAACCTGCTGTCCGACATGGCCGAAAACTCCGCGCTGACCCAGGCCGGCAAGCAGTTCGACTACAGCCGCCGCATGGAAAGCATGCTCACCCAGCGCGTGCATAACATCCTGCAACCGGTACTGGGCAACGACCGCTACAAGGCTGAAGTGTCGGCCGACGTGGACTTCAGCGCCGTCGAGTCCACCTCCGAACAGTTCAACCCGGACCAGCCGGCCCTGCGCAGCGAGCAGTCCACCAGCGAACAACGCACCGCCAGCAATGGCCCCCAAGGTGTGCCAGGCGCCCTGAGCAACCAGCCACCCGCGCCGGCCTCGGCACCGCAAACCACTGGTGGCGCCGCCGCCACGGCTGGCGCGATCCAGCCTGGCCAGCCGCTGTTGGACGCCAACGGCCAGCAGATCATGGACCCGGCCACCGGCCAGCCGATGCTTGCGCCATACCCTGCGGACAAGCGTAACCAGTCCACCAAGAACTTCGAACTCGACCGTTCCATCAGCCACACCAAGCAGCAACAGGGCAAGATCAATCGCCTGTCGGTGTCGGTGGTGGTCGATGACCAAGTCAAGGTCAACCCTGCGGACGGCGCGGTGACCCGTGCGCCGTGGACGGCTGACGAACTGGCGCGCTTTACCCGCCTGGTGCAGGACGCCGTTGGCTTCGACGCCAGCCGTGGCGACAGCGTCAGCGTGATCAACATGCCGTTCTCCGCCGAGCGCGGTGAAGTGATCGCCGACCCGGCGTTCTACACCCAGCCGTGGTTCTGGGACATCGTCAAGCAAGTGCTGGGGGTGCTGTTCATCCTGGTGCTGGTGTTTGGTGTATTGCGCCCGGTGCTCAACAACATCACTGGCGGCGGCAAGAAGCAACTGGCACTGGCCGGTGGCGACGTCGAGTTGGGTGGCATGGGCGGCCTGGACGGCGAACTGGCCAACGACCGCGTCAGCCTCGGCGGCCCGCAAAGCATCCTGTTGCCAAGCCCGAGCGAAGGCTATGACGCTCAGTTGAACGCAATCAAGAGTCTGGTGGCAGAAGACCCGGGTCGTGTGGCTCAGGTCGTGAAAGAGTGGATTAACGCAGATGAATGATCGAGCCGCTGTGGCCAAGCTGTCCCGGGTCGACAAAGCCGCCGTGCTGCTGCTGTCCCTGGGTGAAACCGACGCTGCCCAAGTGCTGCGCCACATGGGCCCTAAAGAGGTCCAGCGAGTGGGCGTGGCCATGGCGCAGATGCGCAATGTGCACCGCGAGCAAGTCGAGCAGGTGATGAGTGAGTTCGTCGAGATCGTCGGCGACCAGACCAGCCTGGGCGTCGGCTCCGACAGCTACATTCGCAAGATGCTCACCTCGGCCCTGGGCGAAGACAAGGCCAACGGCCTGATCGACCGCATCCTGCTGGGTGGCAACACCAGCGGCCTGGATAGCCTCAAGTGGATGGAGCCGCGTGCGGTGGCCGACGTGATCCGCTACGAGCACCCGCAGATTCAGGCGATCGTGGTGGCCTACCTGGACCCCGACCAGGCCGGCGAAGTGCTTGGCCACTTCGACCATAAAGTGCGCCTGGACATCATCCTGCGTGTGTCGTCGCTGAACACTGTGCAACCGGCGGCGCTCAAGGAGCTCAACACGATTCTGGAGAAGCAGTTCTCCGGCAATTCCAACGCCTCGCGCACCACCCTGGGTGGCATCAAGCGCGCAGCCGACATCATGAACTTCCTCGACAGCTCGGTCGAAGGCCAGTTGATGGACTCGATCCGCGAGATCGACGACACCCTGTCCGGCCAGATCGAAGACCTGATGTTCGTGTTCAACAACCTGGCCGATGTCGACGACCGTGGCATCCAGGCGCTGCTGCGCGAAGTGTCCTCGGACGTGCTGGTGCTGGCGCTCAAGGGCTCGGACGAAAACGTCAAAGAAAAGATCTTCAAGAACATGTCCAAGCGCGCCTCGGAGCTGTTGCGCGACGACCTGGAAGCCAAGGGCCCGGTGCGCGTCAGCGACGTGGAAACCGCTCAGAAAGAAATCCTCACCATTGCCCGCCGTATGGCCGAAGCCGGAGAAATCGTTCTCGGCGGGAAGGGCGGCGAAGAAATGATCTAAGGCGCCTTGCATGTCGAATAAAGATGAGGCGCCCAGCGATCTGATTCGCGCGCGGGATGTCGGCGGCTTCGACATCTGGTCGCTGCCCAGCTTCGACCCCCATGTGCCGGAGCCCGAGCCTGAACCGGTTGAAGAACCTCCGGCAGAGATGGAAGAAGTGCCACTGGATGAAGTCCAGCCGCTGACCCTCGAAGAGTTGGAAACCATTCGCCAGGAGGCCTACAACGAAGGCTTTGCGGCGGGGGAAAAAGACGGTTTTCGCAGCACCACCCTCAAGGTTCGCCAGGAGGCCGAGGTGGCGCTGGGCGCCAGGCTGGACAGCCTGGAGCGCTTGATGGGCAACCTGTTCGACCCTATCGCCGAACAGGACTCGCAGCTGGAAAAATCCATGGTCGGCCTGGTGCAGCACATTGCTCGCCAGGTGATCCAGCGCGAACTGGTGCTCGATTCCAGCCAGATCGAAGGTGTGATGCGTGAAGCCCTCAAGCTGCTGCCCCTGGGCGTCGGCAATGTGCGGCTGTACATCAACCCGCAGGATTTCGAACAGGTCAAAGCCCTGCGCGAGCGTCATGAAGAAACCTGGCGCATCGTCGAAGACGCTTCGTTGCAGCCGGGTGGCTGCCGCGTCGAGACCGAACACAGCCGCATTGACGCGACAGTGGAAACCCGTATCAGCCAGATCATGGCCAAGTTGTTTGATCAACTGCATGAACAGGCCCTGCATCCCGCCGAGCCTGACCTGAGCGTTGACCTGGACGCCACCGATGCGCCTTGATCGCACCAGCTTCGCCAAGCGCCTGGGCAGCTACGCCGAGGCCACCGAGTTGCCCGGCCAGCCGATCCTTGAAGGACGCTTGTTGCGCATGGTCGGCCTGACCCTTGAAGCCGAGGGCCTGCGCGCCGCCATGGGCAGCCGCTGCCTGGTGATCAACGACGACAGCTACCACCCGGTGCAGGTCGAAGCCGAAGTGATGGGTTTTTCCGGCAGCAAGATTTTCCTGATGCCGGTGGGCAGCCTGGCGGGTATCGCTCCCGGCGCCCGCGTGGTGCCGCTGGCCGACACTGGCCGCCTGCCCATGGGCATGAGCATGCTGGGTCGCGTACTCGACGGTGCCGGCCGTGCGCTGGACGGCAAGGGCGGCATGAAGGCCGAAGACTGGGTGCCGATGGACGGCCCCACCATCAACCCGCTCAAGCGCAACCCCATCAGCGTGCCGCTGGACGTGGGCATTCGCAGCATCAACGGTTTATTGACGGTCGGTCGCGGCCAGCGCCTGGGCCTGTTCGCCGGTACCGGCGTGGGTAAGTCGGTGTTGCTGGGCATGATGACGCGCTTTACCGAGGCCGACATCATCGTGGTGGGGCTGATCGGTGAGCGGGGCCGCGAAGTGAAGGAGTTCATCGAGCACAGCCTCGGTGAAGAAGGGCTCAAGCGTTCCGTTGTCGTCGCTTCTCCGGCAGACGATGCACCGCTGATGCGCTTGCGTGCGGCGATGTACTGCACGCGCATCGCCGAATATTTCCGCGACAAGGGCAAAAACGTCCTGTTGCTGATGGACTCGCTCACGCGTTTCGCCCAGGCCCAGCGCGAGATCGCCCTGGCCATCGGTGAGCCGCCCGCGACCAAGGGTTACCCCCCGTCGGTATTTGCCAAGCTGCCCAAGCTGGTAGAGCGTGCCGGTAATGCCGAAGCCGGCGGTGGCTCGATCACCGCGTTCTACACCGTGTTGTCTGAAGGCGACGACCAACAGGACCCGATTGCCGACTCGGCCCGGGGCGTGCTCGACGGCCACATCGTGCTGTCGCGGCGCCTGGCGGAAGAGGGGCATTACCCAGCCATCGATATCGAAGCGTCCATCAGCCGGGTGATGCCGGCGGTGGTCACGCCGGAGCATATGGCCCGTGCCCAGCAGTTCAAGCAGCTGTGGTCGCGTTACCAGCAAAGCCGTGACCTGATCAGCGTCGGCGCCTATGTGGCCGGTGGCGACCGCGACACCGACCTGGCCATCGCCTTGCAGCCGCAACTGGTGACCTACCTGCGCCAGGGTCTCAACGACAAGATCACCATGGGCGAGAGCCAGTCGCACTTGCAGTCCATCTTCGCCCCGGCGCCGGGCGGCTAAGCCATGGCCAACAGCCGCGCAGCACGCCTGGCCCCGGTGGTAGACATGGCCGAAAAGGCCGAGAAAGCCGCCGTACAGCGCCTGGGTTACTTCCAGGGCCAGGTGCGGTTGGCCCAAAGCAAGCTGGGCGACCTGGAGCGTTTTCGTGGCGAGTATCAACAGCAGTGGATCGAGCGCGGCAGCCAGGGTGTTTCCGGCCAGTGGCTGATGGGGTACCAGGGCTTTCTCAATCAGCTTGAAACCGCCGTCGGCCAGCAACGCCAGAGCCTGGCCTGGCACGAGGCCAACCTCGACAAAGCCCGCGAGGCCTGGCAACAGGCGTTTGCCCGGGTCGAGGGGCTGCGCAAGCTGGTGCAGCGCTACATCGACGAAGCGCGAGCCATCGAAGACAAGCGCGAGCAAAAACTGCTCGATGAATTGTCCCAGCGCCTTCGCCGCCCAGAACAGTTCTAACCGGCACCACAAATCCAATGTGGGAGCTGTGTTGCTCAGATGCGGTTCAGCTGCTACACCTTGTGTCTAGTGCAATGACAAGGAAGCAGTCACATGTCAGTCGAGTCAGAAGTATCCCTGGATGGGAAAAAGTTGACGATCGCAATCAAGGGCCGGTTCGATTTCGGCAGCCACCAGGCGTTTCGGGAAGCCTACGAGCGTTTCTACAAGGTCCCCGAGACCTACATCGTCGACCTCAAGGATGCCACCTACATGGACAGTTCAGCCCTCGGCATGCTGCTGTTGCTACGGGATCATGCCGGCGGCGATGACGCCGAGGTCCGCGTGACGAACAGCAACTCCGACGTGCGCAAGATCCTCGCCATCTCCAACTTCGACAAACTGTTCGATATCAATTGAGCGCCTTGGCCCCTGTCCTGGAGGCGCTGACCATCCTGATCGCCGAAGACAGCGCCGCCGACCGCCTGTTGCTGGCGAGCATCATCCGCCGCCAGGGCCATCAGGTGCTGACTGTCAGCAATGGCGCCGAAGCGATTGAGGTGTTTGCCCGCGAGCGTCCGCAACTGGTGTTGATGGACGCACTGATGCCAGTCATGGATGGCTTTGAAGCCGCGCGGCAGATCAAGCAACTGGCGGGGGAGGCGCTGGTACCGATCATCTTCCTCACGTCGCTGCGCGAAAGCGAAGCCCTGGCCCAGTGCCTGGACGCCGGCGGCGATGACTTTCTGCCCAAACCCTATAACCCCTTGATCCTGGCGGCCAAGATCAACGCCATGGACCGCCTGCGCCGCCTGCAAGCCACGGTTTTGCAACAGCGTGACCTGATCGCCAGGCATCACGAACACCTGATGCATGAGCAGCGGGCGGCCAAGGCGGTGTTCGACAAGGTCGCCCATTCCGGTTGCATCAACGCCGCGCCGAATATCCGCTACCTGCAATCGCCTTATGCGTTGTTCAACGGTGACCTGTTGCTGGCGGCCTACACACCGTCCGGCGATATGCACGTGCTGCTAGGGGATTTCACCGGCCATGGCTTGCCGGCCGCCATCGGCGCCATGCCCCTGGCCGAAGTGTTCTACGGCATGACCGCCAAGGGCTACGGCCTCACGCAGACCCTGCGGGAAATGAACGCCAAGCTCAAGCGCATCCTGCCGGTAGACATGTTCTGCTGTGCCACCTTGCTGTGCCTGAGCGCCCAGCGGCGTGCGGTGGAGGTGTGGAACGGCGGCATGCCCGAAGGCTATGTGCATGAAGTCGCCACGGGCAGGCGCACGCCATTGATATCGCGGCACCTGCCCTTGGGGGTGTTGTCGGCAGAGGCGTTCGATGACAGCACCGAGGTCTGGCCCATGGCGTTGGGCGACCGGGTATTCCTGCTCTCCGACGGCGTGCTGGACACCGCTGACGCCAACGATCAACTGTTCGGTGCCGAGCGCTTGCAGCAGGTGTTCGCCGCCAACCGCGAGCCCGACCGCCTGTTCGAGGACATCGAGCAGGCCCTGGCGGCCTTTCGCGGCCAGGCGCGCGATGACGTCAGCATGGTCGAGATCACGTTGCAGGCGGGCCAACCCTTGCGGGCGGCCGAGCCGATGTATGCCGACAGCGGCCAGTCGTGTCCACTGGATTGGTCGGTGAGTTTCGAATTCCGCGCCCAGACGCTCAGGACCTACAACCCGCTGCCGTACCTGCTGCAACTGCTGTTGGAAATCCACGGCCTGCGCGAGCAGAGCGGGGCGCTTTACAGTGTGATGGCCGAGTTGTATTCCAACGCGCTGGAGCATGGCGTACTGGGCCTGGACTCACGGCTCAAGCGCGATGCCCAGGGGTTTGCGCAGTATTATCGCCAGCGCCATGAGCGCCTGGCGCAGTTGGACAGCGGCTATGTGGGCGTGCATATGCAGGTGGTGCCCACCGACAAGGGCGGCAAACTGACCTTGCGCCTCGAAGACAGCGGGCAGGGTTTTGATGTGGAGCAAGAGCTGGCGCGCCCCGTGGACATCGACCGTCTGTCTGGTCGGGGACTGAGCCTGGTGCGTCAGTTGAGCAACGCGGTACGCTGGTCCGATGGCGGTCGCAGTGTCTGCGTGGAGTTTTGCTGGAAGGCTCTGGCATAATCCGCCGATTCTTGATCAAGGAGCGAGCAAGTGGCTGAGATTCATATGGACCCCGAGGTGTTGTCGGGTTTGCAGGAAGTCATGGAAAGCGAATACCCCACGCTGCTGGACACCTTTCTGCATGATTCTGAAGAGCGCGTGCAAGCGCTGCGCAAGGCGCGGGACGACGCCAAAACGTTGGGGCGCATCGCACACAGCTTCAAGGGCAGCAGTGGCAACTTGGGGGCGCTGCGGTTGGCAACGTTGTGTGAGCGGTTGGAGACCGAGTCCTTCAAGTCTGCTTCCGACTTGGGGGCGTTGGTGGATCAGATTGATCGTGAGTTTGCGCTGGTTCGCCCGCTGTATGAGCATGAACGGGAGCGGTTTTCTGGGGTTTGATATTTTATCGGCCTGACTTGGCCCGACTCTTGCTCTACCTCCATAGACTGCATCCCCGACCCCATGCAGTGGAGACCCTTACTTATGCCAGTCGCTCCCAATTCGCTTCTTCAGGCTGCCACTGCGGCCAAGCCTCAAGCGCCGGCCGCCACGCCTGCGGTAGCGCCTGCGGCTCCGCGGGACAAGGGCGCTGGCTTCGCTCAAGTGTTTGCCAAGCAAGCTGCCAAGCCGCAGGCCAAGAGCGACGACGCGCCAGCCAAACCGGTGCGCGACAAGGCTTCTGATGCCAGCGCCAAACCGGCCGCCGGCGACGATAAACCTGCCGCCAGCGCGCCAGCGGTTGCCGATAGCGGCAATCCCTTGCCTGCCAAGCCGGCCAAGAGCGACGACCACGCTGACAGTGAAGGCGAGCCACCTGCCGACCCGTCCCTGGCGCTGCAACCGGTTGCCGACCCGGCGCTGGTTGCCACCGTGACGCCTGTGGCGGTCCCCGTGCCGGTACAAGCGCCTGCTGTCATGGCCGCAGATGACAACGCCCAGCCGCTCATCGCGGTAACCGAGGAGCCCAAGCAGCCGGCCTTCGACCCTGAGGCCGACCCGCTGGATTCGATGCCGGCCGTGCGCCTGGCGATGGAGCAGGGCGGTCATGTCTCGGCCAGCAGCCAGGCGCCGCAGAAAGCCGCGCCCACCACTCAGGACCAGCCGACCGCCGCGCAGAGCTTTGCCGCCGGCCTGGCCAACATGGTCGACCAGCAAGCCACCAAGGACAGCACCGACCAGGGGGGTGACAAGGCCTTCGGCGCGCTGATCGATGACGGCCTCAAGGACCTCAAGAACGCCAGCAGCGACACCCGTGTGGATGACTTCGCCAACCGCCTGGCGGCGCTGACCCAGGCGGCCACGCCGAAAACCGCGAATGCCTTGCCGCCCGTCCCCAATGCGCCCCTGGCCATGCACCAGAGCGGCTGGACCGAGGAGGTGGTCAACCGCGTAATGTACCTGTCCAGCGCCAACCTCAAGTCGGCCGAGATCCAGTTGCAGCCCGCTGAGCTGGGGCGCCTGGACATCAAGGTCAACATGACGGCGGACCAGCAGGCCCAGGTCAACTTCATGAGCGGCCATGCGGTGGTGCGTGAAGCGCTGGAAAGCCAGTCTGGCCGTTTGCGCGAGATGTTTGCCCAGCAGGGCATGGGGCAGGTGGATGTGAATGTCTCCGACCAGTCGCGGGGCCAGGACCAGCAGCAACAGCAGAGCCAGGCGCGAGGCGTCAGTAGCAGCGGCAGGCGCGCTGACAGCGGCGACGCCGGTGGCCCTGTGGATGTGGCCGAAGTGGCAGCGCCCGTGAGCCAGAGCGTGATCGGCTCCAGCGCCGTCGACTACTACGCCTGACTTCCTGCTCAAACCCGGCCAGCTCCCACATTTGATTTAGGTTGTCTTCGCCTAAGACAACTCTGGCATAACACTTGCTCTTGCCTTGCCATAGATCTACGAATCCCCGAATAGTGACGGATTATTGGCATGGCGAAGAGCGACGACGCAGCAACTCCCCCCGCAGGCAAAGGCAAGCTCAAGCTGATCCTGTTGATTGTGCTCGGCCTGCTCCTGGCGATCGGTGCCTCGGTGGGCGGCACCTGGTACATCATGCACAGCAGTGCGAGCAAACCGGCGCCCACCGCCGAAACTGCCACGAACGTCAAGCAACCGGCAATCTTCGAGCAGATGCTTCCGGCCTTTGTCGCCAACTACAACCAGAATGGTCGTCAACGCTACCTGCAGGTGAGCATCACCTTGTTGGCGCGCAACCAGGCGGACCTGGATGCCCTCAAGGTGCATATGCCGGTGATCCGCAACAACCTGGTGATGCTGTTCTCCGGGCAGAGCTTCGACAGCCTGGCCACGCCAGTCGGCCAGGAAATGCTGCGCCAGAAGGTCACTGCCAGCGTGCAGGAAGTGGCCCAGAAAGAACTCGGCAAAGTCGTGGTCGAGCAGGCGCTCTTCACTAACTTCGTATTGCAGTAGGATCACGACATGGCCGTGCAAGACCTGCTGTCCCAGGATGAAATCGACGCGCTGTTGCATGGCGTGGACGATGGTCTGGTACAGACCGAAATGGCTGCCGAACCCGGCAGCGTCAAAAGTTATGACCTGACCAGCCAGGATCGCATCGTGCGGGGACGCATGCCGACCCTGGAGATGATCAACGAACGCTTTGCCCGCTACACCCGCATCAGCATGTTCAACATGCTGCGCCGCTCGGCGGACGTGGCCGTGGGCGGCGTGCAGGTGATGAAGTTCGGTGAGTACGTGCACTCGCTGTACGTGCCCACCAGCCTCAACCTGGTCAAGATCAAGCCTTTGCGCGGCACTGCGCTGTTCATCCTCGACGCCAAGCTGGTGTTCAAGCTGGTGGACAACTTCTTCGGTGGCGACGGCCGTCACGCCAAGATCGAAGGGCGTGAATTCACCCCCACCGAACTGCGGGTGGTACGCATGGTGCTGGAGCAGGCCTTCATCGACTTGAAGGAAGCCTGGCAGGCGATCATGGAAGTCAATTTCGAGTACATCAACTCGGAAGTGAACCCGGCCATGGCCAACATTGTCGGCCCCAGCGAGGCCATTGTGGTGTCGACCTTCCACATCGAACTCGATGGCGGTGGCGGCGACCTGCACGTGACCATGCCTTACTCGATGATCGAACCGGTGCGCGAAATGCTCGACGCCGGCTTCCAGTCCGACCTCGACGACCAGGACGAACGCTGGGTCAAGGCCCTGCGTGAAGACCTGCTGGACGTCGACGTGCCGCTGAGCGCCACCGTGGCCCGCCGCCAGTTGCGCCTGCGCGATATTTTGCACATGGCGCCTGGGGACATCATCCCCGTCGACTTGCCGGAAGAGCTGATCATGCGCGCCAACGGCGTGCCGTCGTTCAAGGTCAAGCTCGGTTCCCACAAGGGCAACCTGGCGCTGCAAGTGGTTGAGCCGATCAACCGCCGCTGATTCAACCCCAATTCATGATTGTTTGCTGCGCCGAGGACATGTAATGGCTACCGAACACGAAAACACTTCCGCCGAAGACCAGGCCCTGGCTGACGAGTGGGCTGCGGCCCTGGAAGAAACCGGCGACGTTGGCCAGGACGACATCGACGCGCTGCTGGCCGCCGACGCCGCCACCGCGCCGGCCGGCAACCGCCTGGCCATGGAAGAATTCGGCAGCGTGCCGAAGAACAACGACCCGGTGAGCCTCGACGGCCCGAACCTGGATGTGATCCTCGACATCCCGGTGTCGATTTCCATGGAAGTGGGCAGCACCGAAATCAACATCCGCAACCTGTTGCAGCTCAACCAGGGCTCGGTGATCGAACTGGACCGCCTGGCCGGCGAGCCGTTGGACGTGCTGGTCAACGGCACCCTGATTGCCCATGGCGAGGTGGTGGTGGTCAACGAGAAGTTCGGCATCCGCCTGACCGACGTGATCAGCCCGAGCGAACGCATCAAGAAGTTGCGCTGAGATGAAGTACTCGATGGCGGGACTGTTGCTGGCGCTGCCATTGAGCGCGTTGGCGGCTGAGCCGGTGGCGCAGGTGGCTGCGGCGCCAGCGGTCGGCAGCGTCGGCGGGCAGTTGACGCAACTGGTGCTGGGCCTGTTGTTGGTGATCGGCCTGATCTTCCTGCTGGCCTGGTTGATGCGCCGTGTGCAGCGTATCGGCCCGGGCAACGGCCAGGTGATCGAGCTGGTGGGCTCGCGCGCCCTCGGCCCGCGTGATCGGCTGGTGCTGGTGCAAGTGGGCGAAGAGCAGATCCTGCTCGGCATCACTCCCGGCCGCATCACCCCGCTGCATGTACTCAAGACCCCGGTGGACGCGGTCAAGACCGAAGCCGCCACGCCAGAATTCGCCCAGCGCCTGATGGAGTTGCTGGGCAAGGATCAGAAGGATAAGAAGTAATGCGCGTTTTGTTGACGCTCATGCTGTTGCTGGCCGCGCCGATGGCCCTGGGCGCCGACCCGTTGTCGATCCCGGCGATCACCCTGGGCACCAACGCGGCGGGCGCCCAGGAATATTCGGTCAGCCTGCAGATCCTGCTGATCATGACGGCGCTGAGTTTTATCCCGGCGTTCGTCATGCTGATGACCAGCTTTACGCGGATCATCATCGTCTTCTCGATCCTGCGCCAGGCCCTGGGCCTGCAGCAGACGCCGTCGAACCAGATCCTCACCGGCATGGCGCTGTTTTTGACGCTGTTCATCATGGCGCCAGTGTTCGACAAGGTGAACCAGCAAGCCCTGCAACCTTATCTGGCGGAAAAGCTCACGGCCCAGGATGCCATCGACAAGGCCCAGGGCCCGATCAAGGACTTCATGCTGTCGCAAACGCGATCCAGCGACCTTGAGCTGTTCATGCGCCTGTCCAAGCGCACCGACATCGCCACCCCGGACCAGGCACCGCTGACCATCCTGGTACCGGCGTTCGTCACCTCCGAATTGAAGACCGCGTTCCAGATCGGCTTCATGATCTTCATCCCGTTCCTGATCATCGACCTGGTGGTGGCGAGCGTGTTGATGGCCATGGGTATGATGATGCTGTCGCCGCTGATCATCTCGTTGCCGTTCAAGATCATGCTGTTTGTGCTCGTGGACGGTTGGGCGCTGATTATTGGCACCCTGGCCGGCAGTTTCGGAGGGGTATAGCGCTATGACGCCAGAAGTCGCCGTCGACCTGTTCCGAGAAGCGCTGTGGCTGACCACCCTGATGGTCGCCGTGCTGGTGGTGCCGAGCCTGTTGGTCGGCCTGCTGGTGGCGATGTTCCAGGCCGCCACCCAGATCAACGAACAAACCCTGAGCTTCCTGCCGCGCCTGCTGGTGATGCTGGTGACCCTGATTGTCGCCGGCCCGTGGCTGGTGCAAACCTTCATGGAATACATCCTGCAGTTGTATGGCAGTATTCCGCAGTTGATCGGCTGAGCCGATGCAATCCTTGCTGGCCTTGACCGACACCCAGATCAGTACCTGGGTGGCCTCGTTCATCCTGCCGCTGTTTCGCGTCACGGCCATGCTGATGGCCATGCCGGTGTTCGGCACCACCCTGGTACCGCGTCGTGTGCGCCTGTATTTCGCGGTGGCGATCACCGTCGTAATCGTGCCTGGCCTACCGCCGATGCCGCCGGTGAACGCCCTCGACCTGAGCGCCTTGCTGCTGATTGCCGAACAGATTCTGATCGGTGCCATGCTGGGGTTTTCCCTCATGCTGTTCTTCCAGGCGTTTGTGATCGCCGGGCAAATCATCTCGATCCAGATGGGCATGGGCTTCGCGTCCATGGTCGACCCCACCAATGGCGTGTCGGCGGCGGTGATCGGGCAGTTTCTGACCATGCTGGTGACCTTGCTATTCCTGGCCATGAACGGTCACCTGGTGGCATTCGAAGTGTTGACCGAGAGCTTCACGACCTTGCCGGTGGGCTCTGGCTTGGTGGTCAACCATTTCTGGGAACTGGTGGGGCGCCTCGGTTGGGTGCTGGGGGCTTCGCTGTTGCTGGTGCTGCCGGCGATCACGGCGCTGTTGGTGGTCAATATTGCGTTTGGCGTGATGACCCGTGCAGCGCCGCAACTGAACATCTTCTCGATTGGTTTCCCGCTCACCCTGGTGTTGGGTATGGGGATTTTCTGGGTCGGCCTGGCTGACATTCTCAATCAGTATCAACCGCTGGCCACCGACGCCTTGCAGTTCTTACGTGACCTGGCACGGGCGCGCTGAGCCATGGCCGAGAGCGAGAGTGGTCAGGACAAAACAGAAGACCCCACGGAGAAACGTAAAAAAGACTCCAGGGAAAAGGGCGAGATCGCTCGCTCCAAAGAGCTCAACACCTTCGCCACCATGATCGCCGGTGCAGGCGCCTTGCTGATCTACGGCGGTGGCCTGGCGCTGGACCTGCTGGAGATGATGAAACACAACTTCAGCTTGCCCCGCGAAGTGTTGCTCAACCCCGATGCCATGGGCCAGTACCTGCTGCATTCGGGCAAAATCGCGCTGCTGGCGGTGCAGCCGATCCTGATCACCTTGTTGCTGGCCGCGCTGATCGGCCCGGTGGCCCTCGGCGGTTGGCTGTTTGCCGCGGGCAGCATGGCGCCCAAGTTCAGCCGCATGAACCCGGGGGCGGGGCTCAAGCGCATGTTTTCCGCCAAGGCCCTGGTGGAATTGCTCAAGGCCCTGGCCAAGTTTTTCCTGATTCTGTTCGTGGCGTTGGCGGTGTTGTCGTCCGACATCGACGATTTGCTGCGCATCGCCCATGAGCCGCTGGAATCAGCGATCATCCACAGCGTGCAAGTGGTGGGCTGGAGTGCGCTGTGGATGGCGGCCGGGCTGATCCTCATCGCCGCCGTGGATGCGCCGATCCAGTTGTGGGAAAGCCACAAGAAACTGCTGATGACCAAGCAGGAAGTGCGCGACGAGCACAAGGACCAGGAAGGCCGCCCCGAGGTCAAGCAACGCATCCGCCAACTGCAGCGGGAAATGTCCCAGCGCAAGATGATGGCCTCGGTGCCCGACGCCGACGTGGTCATCACCAACCCGACCCACTACGCCGTAGCCCTCAAGTACGACCCTGAAAAGGGCGGTGCACCAATGCTGCTGGCCAAGGGCAGCGATTTTACCGCGCTGAAAATCCGCGAAATCGCGGTGGCCAACGACATTCTGCTATTGGAGTCGCCAGCATTGGCGCGCTCGATTTTCTACTCCACCGATCTGGACCAGGAAATCCCCGCCGGCTTGTACCTGGCCGTTGCACAGGTACTGGCCTACGTTTACCAAATCCGTCAATACCGCGCCGGCAAGGGCAAGCGGCCTGATCCGCTCAAGGATTTGCCGATCCCGCCGGACCTGCGTCGCGATTCCTGAACGCTCCTGTGGTGTGCTGTTTACCTGTCAACTTTGACAGTAGCCATTACGCCGCCTTCACTGTTTGATACAGCGATGAGGCGTGCAGCTCTGCACGACTCGGGAGGCGGTGATGGATAGGGGTACGGTCAGGTGGTTTGATGCGGTCAAAGGCATCGGCTTTATTGCCCGGGATCGCGATGGCAACGAGGTTGCCGTCCAGTCGACAGGCGCTCAACGCGGTGATGTCCCACCCACCTCTTCCAAACCGCGAAAACCCCGCAAGCGCAAGAAACCCTCGGATGCATGAATCTTCTGCTGTTCCACCGCTACCACCCATCGGCAGCTCGCGTCTACCTGTCAACTCTGACAGTAGCCAAAGGATATTTCCCGTTGTTCTATGACTGAACCAAACACTGCGCGTATGTAGTAAACGAGATGCAGGGAGAGCGGGATTGAAGGTGGCTACAGGAACTGTCAAATCCTATGACTGGGTCAGGGGCGATTGGCTGATCGAATTGGATGATGAGGCAGAAGAGGTATTTATCAATCGCAAGGATTGGCGTTGCACAGCGCTGTCGGTGGGTAAGCAACTGAGGTTTCAAATGGTCCATCGGCCCAAGGGCGTCTATGCGTTGCCCGTCAGGGTGCATCACCGGGGTGGGTTGGGTTCTGAGTAAGGGTAAGGAGAGCGGCAATGGCAACGGGTACTGTGAAATGGTTTAACGCGGAGAAGGGGTTTGGTTTTATTACCCAAGATGATGGAGGGCTCGATGTGTTTGCCCATTACTCGGCAATTACGACGGCTGGGTACAAAAGCCTGGATGAGAATCAAAAAGTAGAGTTTGACATCACACAAGGTCCAAAAGGCCCACAGGCTGAGAATATACGACCTGTTTAGAGCGCACCCAATCATCCCCAGACAGAAATCAGTCCAAATGTGGGAGGGGGCTTGCCCGCGATAGCAGTGGCTCAGTCAATGAATCCATTGCCTGATACACCGCGATCGGAGGCAAGCCCCCTCCCACAGTTTTGACCGTGTCACCCGCTACCTGCGGTGTTCGTCGGTCTTGCTCCAGCTCGATCAACTGCGCAACGCCGAGCAATTCCAGTGTGAAACGTTTGATTTGAGCGAGGCTGCCACTTAATCGCCCCGCGCAGTCGCCATAACGACGAACAGTGCGCCTTTTTTTCCTCCGATAAGCCCTCTCGGCTCTTGGGCAGGTTGGCTGTATCAACTACCTGTCAACGTTGACAGTAGTCAGCGTCGGTTCCAGCTGTTCTATTACCTATGCACGTATGCAGTAAACGAGATGCAGGGAGTGCGGTCTTGAAGGTGGCTACGGGTACGGTCAGGTATTACGTCTGGCTCAGAGGCGATTGGTTGATCAAACCCGATGGCGGGAGAGAGGATGTGTTTATCAATGGCAGGGACTGGCGTTGCACTGCGCTGTGGTTTGGCAAGTGCATGGAGTTCCAAATGGTCCATCGACCCGAGGGTATTTATGCGCTGCCTATCAAGTCGCACAGCCCACGTGAGTCGGGTCTCAAATGAAGTGTAGGGAGAATGGCAATGACAACTACAACTGGCAGAGTGAAGTGGTACAACGATGAAAAAGGGTTTGGTTTTATTACTCGGGATGATGACGGGACGGACATTTTTGCCCATTTCAAGGACATCCAGTCAGATGGTTTTAAATCTCTGATGGAGGGTCGGGAAGTAGAGTTTGAGGTCGTACAAGGTTCAAAAGGCCTGAAAGCTGTGGCAATACGGTATATTTAAAGCCCACCCAATCATCCCAGACAGAACTCAGTCCAAGTGTGGGAGGGGGCTTGCCCCCGATAGCAGTGGATCAGTCAATGAATCCATTGCCTGATACACCGCGATCGGGGGGCAAGCCCCCTCCCACAGTTTGGACCGTGTCACCCGCCGCTTGCGGCGCTCTTTATTCCGACGCCAACGGGCAAGCGATCAGCCAGTAACTGCGCCAGTTCGATCAACTGCGCAACGCCGAGTAATTCCTCTCGTTTCGAACCTTCCAGGTCAAAGGCCAGGTCGCAGCTCAAGGCGTTGGCCGAGGCGAGTGTTTCACTGAGGTTGACCAGCAGGTCTTCGGTGCTGATGCCGTCGGCTACGGTAAACAGCCGGGCGGGGGGATTTGGGGTAGGTTTGATCACTGTGAAGCTCCTTATGAAAGTGAAGCCGCCACTGATCGCCGCGACGCGATGGAGGGTGGCAGCTGTACGCAGGTTCGCGGACCGGTGAAGGAGCAACCCGGCATACCCGAAGGTATCCCGCGCACAGCCGCCATAGCGCCGCACAGTAGACGATAAAAAACCGCTTACTGAAAGGGAGATGGTGCTTTTGCTCCGTTGTGAACCGGGCCGCGACGCCCGTCCGCTGCGTTTGCAGCGGTGTACGGAGACTAGAGATCACATTTCCTAGGGGCAACCCCAAATCCATGTCGGAAATTTCCTCGATATCCACGATGCACACAAATCCAAATGTGGGAGCTGGCTTGCCTGCGATAGCTGACTCACAGCCACTATCCCAGTGCCTGACACACCACATCGCAGGCAAGCCAGCTCCCACACTTGAATAAGTTACCACCCGACGATCGTCCCGAAAGCAAAGTTGGAAGGCTTCTTGCAACCCCGCCTCCAAGTCGCCCTCCAGCGTCAAAACTTTGCTTCAAGGACCCGAGGAATACCGGTGGTAGATCGCTCTCAAATGCTCAACACGGCCCGTGGCACCCTGACTGACCTGTCGCGGGGCAATCTGGGTGTGCCGTTGTTGTTGCTGGTGATGCTGGCAATGATGATGTTGCCGATGCCGCCGTTCCTGCTCGACGTGTTCTTTACCTTCAACATTGCCCTGTCCGTCGTCGTGTTGCTGGTGTGCGTGTACGCCTTGCGGCCGCTGGATTTCGCGGTGTTCCCGACGATTCTGCTGGTGGCGACCCTGCTGCGCCTGGCATTGAACGTCGCTTCCACGCGGGTGGTGATGCTCCACGGCCAGGACGGCCACGCCGCCGCCGGTAAGGTGATCCAGGCCTTCGGTGAGGTGGTGATCGGCGGTAACTATGTGGTCGGTATCGTGGTGTTCGCGATCCTGATGATCATCAACTTCGTCGTGGTGACCAAGGGCGCCGGGCGGATTTCCGAGGTGAGCGCGCGGTTTACCCTCGACGCCATGCCCGGCAAGCAGATGGCCATCGATGCCGACCTCAACGCCGGCCTGATCGACCAGAACCAGGCCAAGTCGCGCCGGGCCGAAGTTGCTCAGGAAGCCGAGTTCTACGGCTCCATGGACGGCGCCAGCAAATTTGTGCGCGGCGACGCCATCGCCGGCCTGTTGATTCTGTTCATCAACCTGATCGGCGGCGTGGCCGTCGGTATGTTTCAGCACGGCATGACATTCGGCGATGCCGGCAAGGTGTACGCCTTGCTGACCATCGGTGACGGTTTAGTGGCGCAATTGCCATCACTGTTGTTATCCACAGCGGCGGCCATCATGGTTACCCGTGCTTCGGGCTCCGAAGACATGGGCAAGCAGATCAGCCGGCAGATGTTCGCTTCGCCCAAGGCCCTGGCCGTGGCGGCGGGCATCATGGCGATCATGGGCATTGTGCCGGGCATGCCGCACTTCTCGTTCCTGAGCATGGCGGCCCTGGCGGGTGGTGCGGCGTACCTGTTCTGGAAAAAGCAGAACCAGGTCAAGGTCCAGGCTCAACAGGAAATCGCCCGTCAACAGGAGCTGCTGCCATCCCCGGCCCGCGCCCAGGAAACCAAGGAGTTGGGCTGGGACGACGTCACGCCCATCGACATGATCGGCCTGGAAGTCGGTTACCGCCTGATCCCGCTGGTCGACCGCAACCAGGGTGGGCAACTGCTGGCGCGGATCAAGGGTGTGCGCAAGAAACTGTCCCAGGACCTGGGTTTCTTGATGCCCACTGTGCATATCCGTGACAACCTCGACCTGGCCCCCAGCGCCTATCGCCTGACCCTGATGGGGGTAATCCTGGCCGAAGCCGAGATCTACCCGGACCGCGAACTGGCGATCAACCCCGGCCAAGTGTTCGGTACGCTCAACGGTATTACCGCCAAAGATCCGGCTTTCGGCCTGGAAGCGGTGTGGATCGAAGTCAGCCAGCGCAGCCAGGCGCAGTCACTCGGTTACACCGTGGTGGATGCCAGCACCGTGGTCGCCACGCACCTCAACCAGATTCTCTACAAGCACTCCCACGAGTTGATCGGCCACGAGGAAGTCCAGCAATTGATGGGCTTGCTGGCCAAATCGTCGCCAAAACTGGCCGAAGAACTGGTGCCTGGCGTGCTTTCACTGTCGCAGTTGCTCAAGGTGTTGCAAGCGCTGTTGGCCGAACAGGTGCCCGTGCGCGACATTCGCAGCATTGCCGAGGCCATCGCCAACAATGCCGCCAAGAGTCAAGATACTGCCGCTCTGGTGGCGGCGGTGCGTGTCGGCGTGTCCCGCGCAATCGTGCAAAGCATTGTAGGGACTGAGTCCGAGCTGCCTGTGATCACCCTGGAGCCCAGGTTGGAACAAATATTGCTCAATAGTATTCAGAAGGCAGGGCAAGGCCAGGAAGAGGGCGTTTTACTGGAGCCAAGCATGGCTGAAAAGCTGCAGCGTTCGTTGATCGACGCCGCACAGCGCCAGGAAATGCAGGGCAACCCGGTGATCCTGCTGGTGGCCGGCCCGGTTCGCGCGATGTTGTCGCGGTTCGGACGCCTGGCTGTACCGAATTTGCACGTGTTGGCTTACCAGGAAATTCCTGACAATAAGCAAGTGACTATTGTCGCGACAGTTGGGCCCAATGGCTGAGGTAGTGGGTTATGCAAGTTAAGCGTTTTTTCGCCGCCGATATGCGTCAGGCCATGAAACTGGTCCGTGATGAGCTGGGCGCCGATGCCGCGATTATCGGTAACCGTCGTATCGCCGGCGGTGTCGAGCTGACGGCTGCCCTGGATTACACGCCGCAGGCGCTGGCCCCGCGCGTGCCGAACATGGAGCTCGAAGACGAGCTGCGCAAGACCGCCTCGCGCATTGTGTCGGCCCAGGCTGAACTGAGCATGCGCGGTGACAGCGATGCCAGCACCAATCGCCAGTTGTTTGCCGGCCTGCCGCTGACCGCCGCCGAGCCGCTGGTTGAACCCACCTTTGTCGAACCGCCGCGTCCTGCAGCGCCTGCCCCGGCTGCCGCAGTTGACCAGCGCGTGATTGACTCGATGCGTTTTGAACTCAACGGCCTGCGTGAATTGCTCGAAGTGCAGCTCGGCTCGCTGGCCTGGACCCAACTGCAAGGCAGCAAGCCGCAGCAAGCCAACCTCTGGCGTCGCCTGCAACGCATCGGCCTGTCCGGCCCGTTGTCCCGCGACCTGCTGGCTTTGACCGCCGAAGTCGAAGAACCCCGCCAGGCCTGGCGCATGCTGCTGGCGCACTTGGCGCGCATGATTGCCACGCCGGAAATCGAACCCCTGGAAGAGGGCGGTGTAATCGCCATGGTCGGCCCCGCCGGCATGGGCAAGACCACCACCCTGGCAAAGCTGGCGGCCCGTTACGTGCTTAAATATGGCGCGCAGAATATCGCCCTGGTGAGCATGGACAGTTACCGTATCGGCGCTCAGGAGCAGCTCAAGACCCTGGGCCGCATCCTCAACGTGCCGGTGACCCATGTCGACCCGGGCCAGTCCCTGGCCAATGCCCTCGACCCGTTGCTGCGCAAGCGCGTGGTGCTGATCGATACCGCCGGCCTGCAAGCCAGTGATCCGGCGCTGCGCATGCAGCTCGAGAGCCTGGCCGGGCGAGGCATCAAGTCAAAAAATTACCTGGTGCTTGCAACCACCAGCCAGAAACAGGTTCTTACCGCTGCTTATCACAGTTACAAGCGTTGCGGCCTGGCCGGTTGCATCCTCACCAAGCTCGATGAAACCGCGAGCCTGGGCGAGGTGTTGAGCCTGGCCATCAGCCATGAATTACCGGTTGCCTACCTCACCGACGGGCCGCGGATCCCGGATGATCTGCATCTGCCGCGCCGTCATCAGTTGGTCAGCCGTGCCGTGAGTGTGCAAATGCAAGACGAGCCTAGCGAGGAAGCGATGGCCGATATGTTCGCCGACCTTTACCACCACCCGGCTAAACGGGTGGGTTGAGGCAGGATGAACACCGTGAAATGTACCTACATCGATGGTCTGCAAGCGATTCACGCGGCCAAGCCATGTAGCCTGCGTCTAAGCAAGACAAGGTAAAGAAATAAAATGGGCAGCATGCATCCCGTACAGGTGATCGCGGTGACCGGCGGCAAAGGTGGCGTCGGCAAAACTAACGTGTCAGTGAATTTGTCCCTGGCCCTGGCAGAGCTTGGCCGTCGCGTCATGCTGCTGGATGCTGACCTGGGCTTGGCGAACGTGGACGTTCTGCTGGGGCTGACACCCAAACATACCCTGGCCGATGTGATCGAGGGCCGCTGTGAGCTGCGCGACGTGCTGCTCCAGGGCCCCGGAGGCATTCGCATCGTGCCGGCGGCCTCGGGCACCCAGAGCATGGTGCACCTGAGCCCCGCGCAGCATGCCGGGCTGATCCAGGCGTTCAGCGACATCGGCGACAACCTCGACGTGCTGGTGATCGACACCGCCGCCGGGATCGGCGAGTCGGTGGTCAGCTTCGTGCGCGCAGCGCAGGAAGTGCTGTTGGTGGTGTGCGACGAGCCCACCTCGATCACCGATGCCTACGCGCTGATCAAACTGCTTAACCGTGACTACGGCATGAACCGCTTCCGCGTTCTGGCCAACATGGCACAGAGCCCGCAGGAAGGGCGCAACCTGTTCGCCAAGTTGACCAAGGTCACGGATCGCTTCCTCGATGTGGCTTTACAATACGTCGGCGCAGTTCCCTATGACGAGTGTGTGCGCAAGGCCGTGCAAAAGCAGCGTGCGGTCTACGAAGCGTTCCCTCGTTCGAAATGCGCACTGGCGTTCAAGGCCATTGCCCAGAAGGTCGATACCTGGCCGTTGCCCGCCAACCCGCGGGGGCATCTGGAGTTTTTCGTCGAGCGTTTGGTGCATCAGACGAGCGCAGGACCGGTGCTATGACATCCAGCGGCTACAACCTTTACAAAAAGTCGGCACGTGACAGCCAGGGCGAATTGATCGAGCGCTATGCGCCGTTGGTCAAGCGCATTGCCTATCACCTGTTGGCGCGCCTGCCCGCGAGTGTGCAGGTCGAAGACTTGATCCAGGCCGGCATGATCGGCCTGCTTGAAGTCTCGACCAAATACGACGCCAGCAAGGGTGCCAGTTTCGAAACGTATGCGGGTATCCGTATCCGTGGCGCGATGCTCGACGAAGTGCGTAAAGGCGATTGGGCGCCGCGTTCGGTACACCGCAATACGCGCATGGTCAGCGATGCAATTCGTGCAATTGAAGCAAAAACCGGTCGTGACGCTAAAGATCATGAAGTTGCGGCCGAACTCCAATTGAGTCTCGACGATTACTACGGGATTTTGAACGATACCTTGGGCAGCCGCCTGTTCAGTTTCGACGACCTTTTACAGGACGGCGAGCACGAAGGGCTGCACGAGGACGGCGCGAGCGCGCATACGGAGCCGTCACGCGATCTGGAAGATGAACGTTTCCAGGGCGCGTTGGCCGATGCAATCGCCAATTTGCCAGAGCGTGAGCGGCTGGTGCTGGCGCTGTACTACGACGAAGAGCTGAACCTCAAGGAAATCGGTGAGGTCCTGGGGGTCAGCGAATCGCGTGTCAGCCAGTTGCATAGCCAGTGCGCAGCCCGCTTGCGGGGGCGATTGGCCGAGTGGCGCGCGCGCTGACAGGCAGTGTGGGGGCACTGCAGACGCTGCCGTGAGATCGCAAGGTTTCGCGGGTGTGTGCCGTGGTGCCCTGGGCAGTCCTTTTTGTGTAACGCCTGTTGATTGAAATGGCGCGTCCAGGTGCTGGGCGCGTTTAAGACTGCTTGGAGGTCGAATTGGACAAGAACATGAAAATCCTCATCGTTGATGACTTCTCAACGATGCGGCGGATCATTAAAAACCTGTTGCGTGACCTTGGGTTCACCAACACGGTCGAGGCGGATGACGGCCTGACGGCCATTCCGATTCTCAACAGTGGGAGCATCGACTTTCTGGTGACCGACTGGAACATGCCGGGCATGACCGGTATCGACCTGCTGCGCCATGTGCGCGCCGATGAAAAACTGCGCAGCCTGCCTGTGCTGATGGTGACCGCCGAAGCCAAGCGCGAACAGATCATCGAAGCCGCCCAAGCCGGGGTCAACGGATACGTGGTCAAGCCATTCACGGCACTGGCCTTGAAAGAGAAGATCGAGAAAATCTTCGAACGCATCCACGGCTAATGCCATCGCGGGGGAGCTATGGAGCATAACGAAACGTCACAGGGCGACTTTGAGTCGACCCTGAAAAAACATGCTCACCAGTTGGTCGACAGCCTGGAAAAAGGCCAGTTCGCCGATGCGGTGCAGTTGATCCATGAGCTTAACCAGACCCGTGACCGCGGCCTGTACCAGGAAGTGGGCAAGCTCACACGCGAGCTGCACAGCGCAATCGTCAATTTCCAGATTGACCCGCGCATGCCCCAGGCCGAAGAAATTTCCCAGATCACTGATGCCACTGAGCGCCTGTCCTATGTGGTCAGGCTGACTGAGGCAGCGGCCAACCGCACCATGGACCTGGTGGAAAACGCCACGCCCCTGGTCAACGGCATGGCCACCGAAGCCCAGGCCTTGAGCCAGGACTGGGGCCGCTTCATGCGCCGCGAAGTGGGCGCTGAAGAGTTTCGTGAATTGGCGCGTCGCGTCGACGGGTTCTTGTCGCGCAGCGAACAGGAAAACCGCACGGTGGCCAGCAACCTCAACGACATCCTGCTGGCCCAGGATTACCAGGACCTCACCGGCCAGGTGATCAAGCGCGTGACCCAGTTGGTCACCGAAGTGGAAAGCAACTTGCTCAAATTGGTGCTGATGGCCGGCCAGGTCGATCGTTTTGCCGGCATCGAACATGACCGCGAAGCGATCCTCTCGGAAAAAGATCCACAAAAACATCTCGCCAAGGGTGAAGGTCCGCAGATTCATGCCGATAAACGTGAAGACGTTGTGTCAGGTCAGGATGACGTAGATGACCTGTTATCCAGTTTAGGCTTCTAAGGAGCACCCACATGAGCTTCGGCGCCGATGAAGAAATCCTTCAGGATTTCCTTGTAGAGGCCGGCGAAATTCTAGAGCAACTGTCCGAACAACTGGTCGAGCTGGAAAGCCGACCGGATGATGCGAACCTGCTCAATGCAATTTTTCGCGGTTTTCACACTGTAAAAGGGGGCGCCGGCTTCCTCCAGCTCCATGAGCTGGTGGAGTGCTGCCACATCGCCGAGAACGTCTTCGACATCCTGCGCAAGGGTGAGCGTCACGTCGACTCGGAATTGATGGACGTGATTCTCGAAGCACTGGATGCGGTCAACGGCATGTTCAGCCAGGTGCGTGAACGTGCACCGATCACTGCCGCCACGCCGGAACTGCTGGCTGCCCTGGCGCGCCTGGCCGAACCTGCCGACACCGCGGCTGCGCCGGTGGTCGAGGCCGCGCCGGAGCCGGTGGCGCAAGTCGAGCCGGACGTGACCGACAGCGAGTTCGAACAACTGCTCAACTCCCTCAGCGCGGTCAAGGCCGAAGCTGAAGCGCCGGTGCAGCCCGCCGCGACGCCGAGCAGTGAAGACATTACCGACGCCGAATTCGAGTCGTTGCTCGACCAGTTGCACGGCAAAGGCCAGTTCGCAGCAGATGCCGTGGCCCCGCCTGCCGCTGCGCCAGAAGCACCCGCTGCCAACGCCAGCACCGACATCACCGACGACGAGTTCGAGGCACTGCTCGACCAACTGCACGGCAAAGGCACCTTCGTGGCCGAAGCGCTGCCGGAAGTTGCGGCCACGGCTGCCGCTCCGGCTGCCAAGGCTGGGCCAGCCGACGACGGGCTGATCTCCGATCACGAGTTCGAAGCGCTGCTGGACGAGCTGCACGGCAAAGGCAAGTTCACCGAAGTGGCCCCGGCTGCCGCCGCAGCGGTCGCCACCGCAGCACCGGCGGCTGCCAAAGCGCCTGCGCCAGTTGCCAAGCCAGCACCCGCGCCGGCACCTGCCCGTGCAGCGGCACCGGCCGCGGCGGAAAAGCCCGCCAGTGAAGCCGAAACCACCGTGCGCGTGGATACCGCGCGCCTGGACGACATCATGAATATGGTGGGCGAACTGGTGCTGGTGCGTAACCGCCTGGTGCGCCTGGGCCTGAACAGCGGCGACGAAGCCATGCAGAAGGCCGTGTCGAACCTCGACGTGGTCACCGCCGACCTGCAAACCGCGGTGATGAAAACGCGGATGCAGCCGATCAAGAAAGTCTTCGGCCGTTTCCCGCGCCTGGTTCGCGACCTGGCGCGCCAGCTCAAGAAAGAAATCAACCTGGAGTTGGTGGGCGAAGAAACCGACCTCGACAAAAACCTCGTCGAGGCTCTGGCCGACCCGCTGGTCCACTTGGTGCGCAACGCGGTCGACCACGGTGTAGAAACCCCGGAAGAACGCGAAGCCGCCGGCAAGTCCCGCAACGGCAAGGTGATTTTGGCGGCGGAGCAAGAGGGCGACCATATCCTGCTGTCGATTACCGATGACGGCAAAGGCATGGACCCGACCATTTTGCGCAATATCGCGGTCAAGCGCGGCGTGATGGACAAGGACGCCGCCGACCGCCTCACCGATACCGAGTGCTACAACCTGATCTTCGCCCCGGGCTTTTCGACCAAAACCGAGATCTCCGACGTGTCCGGGCGTGGCGTGGGCATGGACGTGGTGAAGACCAAGATCAGCCAGCTCAACGGCTCGATCAATATCTACTCGACCAAGGGCCAGGGCTCAAAGATCGTCATCAAGGTGCCGTTGACCCTGGCGATCATGCCGACCCTGATGGTGATGCTGGGCAACCAGGCGTTCGCCTTCCCGCTGGTCAACGTCAACGAGATCTTCCACCTCGACCTGTCGCGCACCAACGTGGTGGACGGCCAGGAAGTGGTGATCGTGCGCGACAAAGCGTTGCCGCTGTTCTACCTCAAGCGCTGGCTGGTGGCCTCGGCCGCCCATGAAGAACAGCGCGAAGGCCATGTGGTGATTCTGTCCGTGGGCACCCAGCGCATCGGCTTTGTGGTCGACCAACTGGTGGGCCAGGAAGAGGTGGTGATCAAGCCTTTGGGCAAGATGCTGCAGGGCACCCCGGGCATGTCGGGCGCAACCATTACCGGTGACGGTCGCATCGCACTGATTCTCGATGTTCCGAGCATGCTCAAGCGTTACGCCGCACGGCGTATTTGATTCTGGTGGGGCAGGGCGGTCATGCCCGCCCCGCCTAACGGAGTGTTTATGGCAGTCAAGGTCCTGGTGGTGGACGATTCGGGTTTCTTCCGCCGCCGCGTCTCGGAAATTCTTTCCGCTGATCCAACGATCCAGGTGGTCGGCACGGCCACCAACGGCAAAGAGGCGATCGATCAAGCCATTGCCTTGAAGCCGGACGTGATCACCATGGACTACGAGATGCCGATGATGGATGGCATCACGGCCGTGCGCCACATCATGCAACGCTGCCCCACACCGGTATTGATGTTCTCGTCGCTGACTCACGAAGGCGCGCGGGTGACCCTCGACGCCTTGGATGCCGGCGCGGTGGATTTTTTGCCGAAGAATTTCGAAGACATCTCGCGCAACCCCGACAAGGTCAAGCAGATGCTGTGCGAGAAGGTGCACAGCATTTCCCGCAGTAACCGTCGCAGCTTGTTCAGCACGCCCGCGGCAGCTGCCACGCCTGCGCCCGCAGCAGCGGCGCCGACCTCGTCGTTTGCGCGCCCGGCGCCTGCGCCCGTGGCCCGGCCTGCGGTCGCGCCGGTACGTGCCGCCGCAGCGCCGAGTGCGCATTCGCCCGCGCCCAAGCGCAAGGCTTACAAGCTGGTCGCCATCGGCACCTCCACCGGCGGCCCGGTGGCCTTGCAGCGGGTATTGACTCAACTGCCGGCCAACTTCCCGGCGCCGATTGTGCTGGTGCAACACATGCCGGCGGCGTTCACCAAAGCCTTCGCCGAGCGCCTGGACAAGCTGTGCCGTATCACCGTCAAGGAAGCCGAGGATGGCGATATCCTGCGTCCTGGCCTGGCACTGCTGGCGCCGGGCGGCAAGCAGATGATGGTGGATGGGCGTGGCGCGATCAAAATCCTGCCGGGCGATGAGCGCCTGAACTATAAGCCGTGCGTGGACATCACCTTCGGTTCTGCAGCCAAGTCCTACGGCGACAAAGTTCTGGCGGTGGTGCTCACCGGCATGGGCGCCGATGGCCGTGAAGGTGCGCGCCTGCTCAAACAGGGCGGTAGCGCCATCTGGGCCCAGGATGAAGCCAGTTGCGTGATCTATGGCATGCCCATGGCCATCGTCAAGGCTGACCTGGCCGATGCGGTCTACAGCCTGGACGACATCGGCAAGCACCTGGTGGAGGCCTGCCTCTGATGGATGTCTTGAGCCTGATCGGCATCACCATGGCATTTGTCGCCATCATTGGTGGCAACTACCTGGAGGGCGGCCACCTCGGCGCCTTGGCCAACGGCCCGGCAGCGCTGATCGTGATCGGTGGCACCGTGGGCGCGGCGTTGTTGCAGTCGCCCCTGAGCTCGTTCAAGCGTGCCATGCAGATTCTGGTGTGGATCATTTTCCCGCCACGGGTCGACCTGGCAGGCGGCATCGACCGCGTGGTCAATTGGAGCCTCACCGCCCGCAAGGAAGGCCTGCTGGGCCTGGAAGGCGTGGCCGATGCCGAACCTGACAGCTACGCGCGCAAAGGCCTGCAGCTGTTGGTCGATGGCGCCGAACCGGAAGCGATCCGCAGCATCCTCGAGGTGGATTTCTACACCCAGGAAAGCCGTGACATCAATGCGGCCAAAGTCTTTGAAAGCATGGGCGGCTACGCGCCGACCATCGGCATCATCGGCGCGGTAATGGGCCTGATCCACGTGATGGGCAACCTGGCCGACCCCTCGCAACTGGGCAGCGGCATTGCCGTGGCGTTTGTCGCGACCATCTACGGCGTGGCCAGTGCCAACCTGGTGTTGCTGCCGGTGGCCAGCAAGCTCAAGTCGATTGCCATGCGCCAGTCGCGTTATCGCGAGATGTTGCTCGAAGGCATCCTGTCGATTGCCGAGGGCGAAAACCCGCGCTCCATCGAATTGAAGCTTCAGGGCTTCATGGATTGATGGGTATGCACATTGAGCTGTGGCCAGTGAGCTTTATGTGGCGAGCGAGCTTGCTCGCGCTGGGCTGCGAAGCAGCCCCAAAACCAGGCACCGCAATCTGTCTGAACAAACGCGTTGCCTGGATGGGGGCCGCTTCGCGCCCCAGCGCGAGCAAGCTCGCTCGCCACAGTAAAGCGGCCAATAGCGGTCAGGGAGGTATTTGCCTGTGAGCCGTCGCCGTCGCGAGCCTGAAGAGCACGTCAACCACGAACGCTGGCTGGTGTCCTACGCGGACTTCATCACCTTGCTGTTCGCGTTTTTCGTGGTGATGTACTCGATCTCGTCGATCAACGAAGGCAAGTACAAGATTATTTCCCAGGCGCTGGTCGGTGTGTTCAACGATGCCGAGCGGGCGCTCAAGCCGATCCCCATCGGCGAAGAGCGGCCCAAGACCGTGACCCCGGCCAAGCCCCTGGTCAATGACAGTGAGGAAACCGCCGCCGGCATCCAAGGCACCAGCGACCCGCTCAAAAGCATCGCCGATGATATCAGTGCCGCTTTTGGCGACCTGATCAGTTCCAACCAGATGACCGTGCGCGGCAATGAGTTGTGGGTGGAGATCGAGCTGAACTCCAGTCTGTTGTTCGCCAGTGCCGATGCGTTGCCCAGTGACCAGGCGTTCACGATCATCGACAAGGTGGCGGCGATCCTCAAACCGTTTGAAAACCCGATCCACGTAGAAGGCTTCACCGACAATTTCCCTATCAGCACTGCGCAGTACCCGACCAACTGGGAACTGTCCTCGGCCCGCGCATCGAGCATCGTGCGCATGTTGGCCATGCAGGGCGTGAACCCCCAGCGCCTGGCGTCGGTGGGCTATGGTGAATTCCAGCCGGTGGCCAATAACGCCACGGTGGAAGGCCGCGCCCGTAACCGCCGGGTGGTGCTGGTGGTCTCGCGTAACCTGGATGTGCGTCGCAGCCTGACCGGTACTGGCACCGCCAATGCCACCCCGGATGCGGCGTTGAAGCGTGCTGGCACACAAACTGCACCGCCCGTTGTCAAGCCGCCGGTCCGACCGAGTAACGTCAATTCTCCGTCGCTGGCTCAATAACCGTATGCAATGTCTCGGTCGCGCCTGTGCCCGCCGGGAGGAACCAACCGAATGAGAGTCTGGGCAGTTGCCAATCAAAAGGGTGGGGTCGGCAAGACCACCACTTCCATCGCCTTGGCCGGCTTGCTGGCCGAAGCGGGCAAGCGTGTGGTCGTGGTCGACCTGGACCCCCACGGTTCCATGACCAGCTATTTCGGCTACGACCCGGATGCGCTGGAACACAGCTGCTATGACTTGTTTTTACACAAGGGCAGCGTGCCGGCGGATCTGCCTGGGCAACTGCTGTTGCCCACCAGCAACGAAAGCATTTCCCTGCTGCCGTCGAGCACCGCCCTGGCCACCCTGGAGCGCCAGTCGCCAGGCCAGAGCGGCCTGGGCCTGGTGATCGCCAAGACCCTGGCGCAGCTGTGGCAGGACTTCGATTACGCGATCATCGACAGCCCGCCGTTGCTCGGCGTGCTGATGGTCAATGCGTTGGCGGCCAGCCAGCAATTGGTGATCCCGGTGCAGACCGAGCACCTGGCGGTCAAGGGCCTGGAACGCATGGTCAGCACCCTGGCGATGATCAACCGTTCGCGCAAGCAGGCGCTGCCGTTCAGCATCGTGCCGACCTTGTTCGACCGTCGCACCCAGGCGTCCCTCGGCACCTTGCGCGTATTGCGCGATGCCTACCCGGACACCATCTGGAATGGCTACATCCCGGTGGACACGCGCTTGCGTGACGCCAGCCGTGCCGGGCTCACACCGTCGCAGTTCGACGGCAAGAGCCGTGGCGTGCTGGCCTACCGTGCGTTGCTCAAGCACCTGCTGTCGCAACAGCTTGTGGCGCAGGTGGCGTGATGAACCGTCCTGTCGAATTCAAGACCCGCCCGCAACTGGCTCTGGAATCCTACCTGGATGCCTTGCTGCAGGATGCGACGGCCGAGGAACTGCCAGAACCGATTCTGGTACTTGAGCCTGCTGTCGAACCCGAAAGCCCGCTGGGTGAATTCCAGCAGGCGGTGATGGAAGAACAGGCGCGGGATGCGCAGGTGGTGGAGGCTCCCGTGGTGGTGCCGAGCGCCCCGGCAGTGGTGGCCCCCCCGGTGGTCGAACCGCTGGTGGACGTGCACTTGCCGCCCAGCATCACGCCGCCGCCGGTGACGGGCGACGGTCGGCCCTCATGGGCTGCCGAGCCGTTCGAGTGCCTGCTGTTCGACGTCGCCGGGTTGACCCTGGCGGTGCCGCTGGTGTGCCTGGGCTCGATCTATTCCCTGGAAGGCCAGGAGCTGACGCCGCTGTTCGGGCAGCCGGAGTGGTTCCTCGGCATCCTGCCCAGCCAGGCTGGCAACCTCAAGGTGCTGGACACGGCGCGCTGGGTGATGCCCGACCGCTACCGCGATGATTTTCGCCAGGGCCTGCAATACGTGATCTCGGTGCAGGGCTACGAGTGGGGGCTGGCGGTGCATCAAGTCAGCCGCTCGTTGCGCCTGGACCCCAATGAAATCAAATGGCGCAGCCACCGCGGCCAGCGGCCGTGGCTGGCGGGCACTGTGATCGAACACATGTGCGCGTTGCTGGATGTCGCCGAACTGGCCGAGTTGATCGCCAGCGGTGCGGTGAAAGCAATGCCACAGAACAAACGCAGTTGATTGAACAATAAGGGCCGTGCGGTTGCACGGCCTACGTGCACACACGCCGTCGATAGCGGCATTTGAAGGGGTCAGATGAATGAACAAGTCAGCGTCCGCACAAGGTTTGGATGATCCGATCCTGCAATGGGTGACCTTCAAGCTGGACAACGAAACCTACGGCATCAACGTGATGCGCGTGCAGGAAGTGTTGCGCTACACCGAGATCGCCCCGGTTCCAGGCGCGCCAAGCTACGTGCTGGGCATCATCAACCTGCGCGGCAACGTGGTGACGGTGATCGACACCCGCCAGCGGTTCGGCCTGGACACGGTTGAAGTCAGCGACAACACCCGTATCGTGATCATCGAAGCCGACAAGCAAGTGGTCGGCATCCTGGTCGACAGCGTGGCCGAGGTGGTTTACCTGCGCCAATCGGAAGTGGAAACCGCACCGAACGTGGGTAACGAAGAGTCGGCCAAGTTCATCCAGGGCGTGTGCAACAAGAACGGCGAACTGCTGATTCTGGTTGAGCTGGACAAGATGATGAGCGAAGAAGAATGGTCGGAACTGGAGAGCATCTGATTGTTCCTTGAGGCAGCGGTGATTGTCCTGGCCCTGTTGTGGGCCGGGACCTTGGCGTTTGTGCTGCGCTATCTGCGCCAGCAGCGGGAGTCGGCCTTGCAACAGGCCGAGCGCGATGCGGTGCGCGACCGGCGCATTCTGGAACTGGTCAAGCGTGTTGATCACTTCCAGCAAAGTGCGGTGCGGGTTGGGGATGAAGTGCATGAACTGCGCGCGATTCTCGCGCCGTTGCCCGACAGGTTGGTGCAGTTGGAGCAGCGTGATCCGTCGAACCTGTCGTTTGCCCAGGCGGCCAAGCTGGTCGGCATGGGGGCTACGGTGGATGAGTTGACTCAGTCATGTGGGCTGACCCAGGCTGAGGCGCAGTTGATGAGTAAGTTGCACAAGGGCTGATTCTCGACGCGGCTTGGCCGCCGCAGCGATCAACTGTGGGAGCTGGCTTGCCTGCGATGACGGCCTACCAGCCGACACCTCTCTACCTGACACCCCCCGATCCAACTGTGGGAGCGGGCTTGCTCGCGAAGGCGGCCTGACAGGCGACGCTGTTATAGCGAGTACATATCCATTCCTGCGGTAACGGCCACTTAGGGTTCCGCCCTGACGGCGGCTAACCCGGCGTCCTGCCGGGTTACCCACGAATTCAAGCCTGCGTTCGGCCAGCGTGGTTTAACGGGGCGCCTGAGATCAAAAGCAGAGCAAGATCAAGATCAAGAGCGGCTCGCTTCGCATCGTGGTTACCGTTGGGTGGCAGATTTGAGGTCTTTGTCGATTGAACCGCCGCCATCGCAGGCAAGCCAGCTCCCACTTTTTGATCTGTGTACTTCAATCAATTTTCTCCAGCCACAGACTTTTCCTGTTCCCCAAAGGTCAACATCCTTCAAGCACCTTGACCCAGGAGATTCTCCCAAATGACCGCCCCCAAAGCCCTGTTGATCCTCCACGGCAAACAAGCCCTCAACGAGGATGTGCGCGCCGCCGTGCTGGCCCGGCGTGAGCAGGGTTGGGAATTGGCCGTGCGGGTGACCTGGGAGGGCGGCGATGCTCGGCGACTGGTCAATGAAGCCCTGGCCGAGGGGTACACCCATATCATTGCCGGCGGTGGCGACGGCACCTTGCGCGATGTGGCCGAAGCCATGGCCCATGCCAACACTGACGCCAGCCTGGTGCTGATGCCCCTGGGCACCGCCAATGATTTCGCCAAGGCCGCCGGCGTGCCGTTGGAGCCGGCTGGCGCCCTGGCCTTGCTGGACGTACAGCCCAGGGCGATCGACCTTGGCCAGGTGGGTGGGCAAATCTTCTTGAACATGGCCACCGGTGGTTTTGGCAGCCAGGTCACGGCCAACACGTCCGAAGACCTGAAGAAGGTCCTGGGCGGTGCCGCGTACCTTTTTACCGGTTTAACCCGCTTCAGTGAATTGAAAGCCGCCTACGGTGAATTGGAAGGCCCGGATTTCCATTGGAAAGGCGAGTTGCTCGCGCTGGGCATCGGCAACGGTCGCCAGGCCGGTGGCGGGCATGTGCTGTGCCCGGGTGCATTGGCTGATGACGGGCTGTTGGATGTCAGCATCTTGCCGGCGCCTCAAGAGGTGGTCGGCACGTTGCGTGAGTTGATGAACAACGGCTGGGGCCTGGACACCATGTTCGTGCGCGCACGCTTGCCCTGGGTGAAGATCAAGGTCGCGCAAGGCTTGTACATCAACCTCGACGGCGAGCCGCTGGAAGGCGACGACCTGCACTTCGAGGCGCTGCCCAAGGCCCTGCGCGTGCACTTGCCGCTGGGTTCGCCGTTAGTCGTCCAGGCTGATGATCTGCTCACGCACGGCAAATAGCACCAGGCCCGCCACGTCAAAAATCTGCAAGCGCTTCATGATCTGCGAGCGGTGGGCTTCGACGGTCTTGATACTCAGGCCCAGGCCGTGGGCAATTTCCCGGGTGGATTTGCCGCGCACGATCAAGCGCAGGATTTCCAGTTGTCGCGCCGTCAGGTTGTGGCTGTGGGCGACAGGCGCGCTGGAGCTCTGGCTACGGATCAGCGCCTGGTTGATCACTGTGTGGGCGATGGCGGGGCTCAGGTAGCGTTCGTTGTTACGCAGCGCCTGCAGGGCATGTTCCAGCTCGTTGGCGGTGGTGTCCTTGAGCAGGTAGCCGTGGGCACCAGACTCAAGGGCGCGCATGATCATCTCGGGATCGGTGTGCATCGACAGGATCAGCACTTTGCACTTGGGGTAGGCGCGCTTGAGTTGCTGCAAGGCATCCAGACCCCCGGTGTGTTTCATCGACAGGTCCAGCAGCACAATGTCGGGCTGCAGGGCGCAGAATTTCTCAAGCAGTTGCGCGCCATCGCTGGCCTCTCCAACGACGGCGTAGCCGGGGATATCCAGGATCAGCGCACGCACGCCGGCGCGGATCAAGGCATGGTCATCGACCAGGAGCAGATTGCAGGTCACCGGAGAACCTTATGGGCACTGGCCCGTTCGAGGGCGCGGGGGGCCCAGGGGAAAAGTGCGTGGATGCGTGTGCCGTTGCCCGGCTGGCTGCTGACGGACACGGTGCCGCCCAACTGGTGGGCCCGTTCGCACATGCCGGCCATGCCCCGTTGGCCTTCCTTGCCGGGGTCGGCGGCAGGTGCGAAGCCTTGGCCGTCATCGCATATCGTCAGGGACAGCCCTTCCGGCAAGCGTTGCAGGCGCACCAGCAGGTTGTGTGCCTTCGCATGGCGCAGCATGTTGGTGACCGCTTCCTGGGTGATGCGAAAGGCCGCCACGGCCATTTCTTCGGGAATGCCGGTGAGGCGTTGCTGGCACTCCAGGCTCCAGCACACCTGGGTATTTTCCAGGGCCTTGAGCAGGTGCGCGCGCAGGCTGGCTTCCAGCCCCAGGCTTGCCAGTTGGCGAGGGTTGAGAATGGCGGACACGTCGCGCACCTTGGCCAGGGTTTCATTGAGCGTATTGCACAGCACCGAGCAATGAATTTGCAGGTCTTGGGGCAGTCGACGCTGCAACCATTCGCTCTGCAACTTGGCGGCGGTCAGCAGTTGGCCGATGTCATCGTGCAGCTCGCGGCTGAGGCGGTGGCGTTCGTTTTCCTGGACTTGCAGCAGGCGGTCGGCCAGCTCCTGGGGCTGGAACTTGATGGCTTTGCGCGAGCGCCACTGGTGCAGGGCGACCACTGCCAACGTGACCAGGTTGAGCAACACAATCACTAACGGCAGCGGCGCGCCTTGCAGGTAAACCCACAGGCTGACCAGCAGTGAGCACAGGCACAGGGCAAGGATGAGGGGGCGCGCATGGCGGCGGGACACGAACCTTGCGATGAGTGACTTGAGGCTGGCGTACATAGCGGATGGAGCCAATGAGGGTTCACTGCGCGAAGACCGGTCACGGCGGTTGACTGGGCTCTGTCGAGAGTGCGGTGCCGGATCGTGGTTATCCATAATGAAGTTGCTTCATTTCGAGCGGGGCATGGTACCACCACTATTACCGTTGGTCGCCTGGCATATTCCTCGGTCGATATATTAACCACATCAATGCCCTGACCGTCAGGTCAGCGCTCTTGAGTTGTATTAGTTAGACTGATTTGTACAATTTTTAAGGTGCTGGCTAATTGATATTTCTTTAGCCTCTAGAAGTGTTTCATCTTTGCCTTAAACGGTCGCTTTTAGATAACGCGGGTATTAAATACGACCTTTCCTGGCTTTAAGACCTCTGCTGTAGACGCTGGTGATGGCCGTAGTCTTTTTGCGGAATCTGCGAGGTCACCGTTGCAATCAGCGAAGTTTGCTCACTGTCATCCAGGCCCAGTTCCCCGGTACGGATGTCAATCAGCTCCAGTTGCCAAGCCAGTAGCCTCAGGCAGTCGTGCAACGCATCCAGGGCCTGGTCATGCAGTTGCACCGGGCTCACGGCATTGGCGATCAGGTATTGAATATGCCGGGAGAACTCGCTGATCGCCTGCAAGGCCAGGCCATCGGCTTTTTCTGCCAGTTTGGCCAGGCTGTTTTTCATGCAGTCGATGGCGTCGCTGTCATTGCGGATCAAATGCAGGTGGTTCAGGCATTCCTCGGACTTGGCCAGCAGCATTTCGGCTTCCAGCAAAAACTCGGGAAGCGCGGTTTGCCATTCGTTCGCGCTATTCATCATGCAAGTCTCCACAACTTAAGGTCGGGTGATGAGATGTCGCACCGGGTGAATGGCTTAAAACTAGCGCTGAAATACGACTGGGGCGTGTAGGTTGCTTCCGATAATCCAGTAGGACGTTTATTGAAAAGCTCACGAATGCCGCCTTTAGCCGCTGTTAGGCGGGATGACGCAACTTCAGTTGCCGATACGTGAGTGCCTGAAAGGCCCGTAGACCAAGGGCTTGGGTTGGCAAACAAAAGCCTGACTCCATTCATGCAATGAGAATGGCGTCACATTAATGGCTATTAGATATCGCGAATATCAGGTTGGGCCTGATTGCGCATAGGGGAATCCCCTATGTGGTGGAACTGCACGTCAATTCGACTGTCGCGCAAGGCGGTTTGAAAGAGCATCAAGGGCGCACGAAGTAAAGCATGATGTCAGTGTGACATCAATGAATTTGCATGGCATTTTATTGGGGTCAAGGTCCGGCGCTTGCCGCCGATAACGTGCTTATACAGCTGCACACCCTTTCACGCGCCTGCGGCGTGTACACCAGGAGTTTTTAATGGCCGGCATTCTCGACACGGTAGATCAACGCACGCAATTGGTGGGTGAGAATCGCCTGGAAATTCTCATGTTCCGCCTCTTCGGACGGCAGTTGTTCGCGATCAACGTGTTCAAAGTGCAGGAAGTGCTGCAGTTGCCCAAGCTGACCCTGATGCCCCAGCGCCACCCGTTCGTGTGCGGGGTGGTCAACCTGCGTGGCCAGACCCTGCCGGTGATCGACCTGTCCCAGGCCATCGGCATGCGTCCTTTGGTGCCGGGACCCAACAGCACCATTATCGTCACCGAATATAATCGCTCGGTGCAGGCGTTCCTGGTGGGCGGCGTCGACCGCATCGTCAACATGAACTGGGAAGCCATCCTGCCGCCGCCGACCAGCGCCGGTCGCCAGCACTACCTCACCGCCATCAGCAAGGTCGATGAGCAACTGGTGGAAATCATCGACGTGGAAAAAGTCCTCGCCGAGATCGTGCCCTACAACGCCAAGGTCTCCCGGGACAAACTTGAAGACCCGGTGCTGGAGCGTGCCCGTGGCCGCGAAGTGCTGCTGGTGGATGATTCCAACGTGGCGTTGTCGCAGCTGCGTGACACCCTGGGCCAGTTGGGCGTGAAGATGCACGTCGCCAGCGACGGCCTCAAGGCACTGAACATGCTCAAGGCCTGGGCCGACAGCGGCCAGGTGATGACCGACAAACTGCTGATGATCTTCACCGACGCCGAAATGCCCGAGATGGATGGCTACCGTCTCACTACCGAAATCCGCAACGACCCGCGCCTGCGTGGTCTGTACGTGGTGATGCACACTTCGCTGTCGGGCAGCTTCAATGACTCGATGGTCAAGAAGGTCGGCTGCGACAATTTCCTCTCCAAATTCCAGCCGGACAAGCTGGTGGACGTGGTGCGCCAGCGACTGATGTTGGACGAAATGCCCGCCTGACTTTAGGATGACACTTTGTTTCCTAGGAAGGCAGGCCCATGCTGCGTCTCAGCGCGTTGTACCGTTACCCCTTGAAGTCCGGCAAGGCTGAAGCCTTGCAGCAGATTGGCCTGGATAAACTCGGGTTGGACGGGGATCGACGCTGGATGCTGGTGGATGAAGCCAGCGGGCGGTTCCTGACGCAGCGGGCCGTGGCGAAGATGAGCCAGCTCTCGGCGTTGTGGAACAGCAGCGGGGGCCTGACCCTGAGTTCGCCGGGCTACGCGCCATTGGATGTGGAATTGCCGGGCAGCGCCAGCGAACTGCGTGGTGTGACCATCTGGCGCGACACCCTGCGTGTGCCGGATGCTGGCGATGAGGCCGCGGCCTGGGTCAGCGCATTCATTGGCAAGCCGACGCGCCTGGTGCAACTGCCCCTGGAACGTGCGCGCACCACCGAAGCCGGGTATGGCAAGGATGACGACAAGGTCGGCTTCGCTGACGGCTACCCGTTGCTGTTGATCGGCCAGGGCTCCCTCGACGACTTGTGTGAAAAAATCGGCCGCCCGATGGAGATGCTGCGTTTTCGTCCCAACCTGATCATCGAAGGCGCCGAGGCTTTCGCCGAAGACGGCTGGAAGCGCTTGCGCATCGGCAGCGTAGAGTTTCGGGTGGTCAAGCCGTGCTCGCGGTGCATCCTCACTACCGTCGACCCCCAGACCGGTGAGCGCAGCCCCGACCGCGAGCCTTTCGCGACGCTGGAAACCTACCGCAAGACTGAAAAGGGCGCGATGTTCGGCCAGAACCTGGTCAACGATGGCATCGGGCGCCTGGAAGTCGGCATGCCGGTAACGGTGCTGGAATAAAAAAGCCCGTCTCGCAGCAGGAGAGCAAGATCGACGCTCTTGGCCCCCCCTAATCCTTATAGGAAAGTATGTTGTGCAGTGGGAATATGTCTCTGTTACAGATCACTCCCAGCGGTTGATCAGCAGGGGCGTGCCTGACGGGAGTGCTCAGCCCCAATCAATCTGTTCGCCACACCCCTTATCAGTAGTCATCAAAATGCCCGGCACTATGACGAATGAATCTAGAAACCTGTCAAATCTGACAGTTTAAGCACTCCAAGCCAAGTGGGAATATCCCGGTAGCCCTGTTATCTCAACTGGGCGATGGATATCAGGAGAGTGAATGATGGAATTTATCGTAGAGTTGCCGAGAGATGACGTGACCGAAAGTGCCGCACGTGCGAAATTTCTGGCCATAAAAGGATTTAATCAAAACAATCCCGTCTGTTTCTATGACATATCAAAGGTGGAACTGCGTCCAGCTACTCACGCGGCCACCATTTTTTATGAGGAGCGAGCCAATCCTAATTTTGTGCCTTCCCGCCATGAAGTTCGTTGATGGCGAGCTGCATAAGTTAGTAGGTTTGGTTAAAGAGTTGTCCAGCCAGGATATTCGAAAATAGCCGGATATTTTCCGGCTATTTGTCGTTCTTGGAGTGGGTACCGCGTTTCAGGATTTCATTGCGCCCAGTCGCGCGACTGAGTGCGAACATGAACGATCGCAAAGGATACTCTCGGCAGAACCTGCTCCCGCCCAGCTCGGCATGCTGAACCAGGTTAGGGAAGTATTTTTTGCGAAATTAAAGATTTAGCCACGGTATTCGCACAAGTAAGCGGTATCGACCGTCACTTTGAGTTGAAACTTGCTGTTGGCCGGTACGTTGAACTGGCTACCGGCAGCGAAGGTTTCCCAGTCGCTGCTGTCGGGCAGCTTCACGGTCAGGGCGCCGGAGACAACGTGCATGATTTCACGTTGGGCGGTGCCGAATTCGTATTCACCGGGAGCCATCACGCCGATGGTCGCCGGCCCTTCTGCGGTGCCGAAAGCGATCGACTTGACGGTGCCGTCGAAGTACTCGTTGACTTTGAACATGGGTGGATCCTCGGAAAAGATGGATGCTTACGCTCATCACTGCAGGCGCGGGCTTCTGTGGCGAGGGAGCTTGCTCCCGTTGACTGCGTAGCAGTCCCCGTTTTTTGGGGGCGCTTCGCACCCCAGCGCAAGCAAGCTTGCTCGCCACAGGATTTCGTTGGTGCAGGTGGGCAGCATCAAAGGAAATTGGTTGGCCAGTATGCCCAAGGCTGCAAGCGCTGCCTAGACCGGCAAAATCAGTGGCAGCAGGCGCGCGGTGTTGCGTGCATCCTCCAGGGCGCGATGCTGCTGGCCATTGAACTGCATTCCGGCCAATTGCAGCGCACCATTGAGCCCCAGCGGCTTGTCCAGGCGCCGGGCCTTGGCAAAGCGTTGCTTGAGGTTCACATGCGGCGTGTCGCCCAAGGCGCTGGCGAGGCCATGGCGCTGCCACTCCAGCTCAAGCTGCACGCGATCATAGTCACCCCAGCTGGCCCAGCCTTCCAGGCGTGGCTGATGTTGGCCCAGCCAGCGCTCGAACAGCGGCCACACCTCGGTGATCGGCGCGGCCATGTCGATATTGGCCTGAGTGATATGGGTGAGTTTGCGGCAAAAGGGTGTCAGCAATGGCCGCCGCAAGGGCCGCACAAAGCGCTGAAAGTGGTCCAGTTCGCGGCCCTGGCGGTTGACCAGGCTGGCGCCGATCTCGATGACTTCCATCTCTGTCACGGGCCAGCCGCCGTCATCCGTTGTGGCTTCAAGGTCAATAATCAGCCAATGAGGCATGTGCAGGTTCCCGTACTCGTCCCTTCCTGATGGGGATAGAGCGTAGCCCGGCCCTGTAGTTCCGCCTAGGGGCGTTATTCGATCTCCAGCAAAACCTGACGGTTGCGCACCTGATCGCCCGTTATGACGCGCATCTCCTTGACGGTGCCATCGATGCCGGCCTTCAACGGGTGCTCCATTTTCATCGCTTCGAGCACCAGCAACAGTTGGCCTTTGCTGACGGTCTCACCGACGCACACCCGTATATCGACGATGGCGCCGTCCATGGGCGCCTGGACCGTGCCGCTGCTGGCGTCGGCCTGGCGGCTGGCGACTTGCTGGGTGCGGTCTGTGACAGTCAGCCCTGGTAGCCATAGCCGGTTGCCGTCCAGGTGATAAGCGATGCGGCGGCGGACCCCCTTGATGACCAGGCTGGCGTGGCGGCCGTCGGTGGTGAGTTGCAGGTCGTCAACGCTGACGCTGTGGAGTTGTCCATTGGCCTCCAGACGGTACGTTACGGGGACACTCGCCGTATTGCGCCAGCGCGCAAGTGTTTGGGTGTGCTGGTTGGCGCTGTGTTGATAAAACAGCGCGGCGGCCAGCTTGAGCTGTTCAGCGGTCGCCGTGTGCTGTGGGATGACGCTGAAGTGTTCGGCGATCAAGCCCGTGCTGAAGTCGCCGTTGATAAAGTCCGGGTGCTTGAGCAGGTCGATGAGCAAACGCTGGTTGGTCGCCACGCCCAGCAATACGCTGTCTTCCACGGCCCGTAGCAGTTTTCGCCGGGCTTCTTCGCGACTGGCGCCGTGGGCGATGATCTTGCCCAGCATCGGGTCGTAGAACGGGCTGACGGTTTGGCCTTCAAGCAATCCATGGTCGATGCGTACGCCGGGGGCTGGTTCCCAACGCAACACGTCACCGGTTTGCGGCAGGAAGCCCTGGGCCGGGTCTTCGGCGTACAGGCGTACTTCCATGGCGTGGCCGGTCAGGGTCACCTGTGATTGGGTGAGTGGCAGCGGTTGGCCGGCGGCGATCTGCAACTGCCAGTCCACCAGGTCGAGGCCGGTAATCATCTCGGTGACGGGGTGTTCGACTTGCAGGCGCGTGTTCATTTCCAGGAAATAAAACTGGCCGCTGCGGTCGAGCAGAAACTCCACGGTGCCGGCACCCACATAGTTCACCGCCCGCCCGGCCTTGAGCGCGGCTTCGCCCATGGCCTGGCGCAGATTGGGCGTCATCACGGGGCAGGGCGCTTCTTCAATGACTTTCTGATGGCGGCGCTGGATCGAACAGTCGCGTTCGCCGAGGTAAATCAGGTTGCCATGGCTGTCGCCGAACAGTTGCACTTCCACGTGGCGCGGGTCGATCAGCGCCTGTTCGAGGATCAACTCGTCGCTGCCGAACGCATTCATGGCTTCCGAGCGTGCGGTGCGCAATTGCTCCAGCAGCTGTTCGCGCTGGTGCACCAGGCGCATGCCACGCCCACCGCCGCCGGCGCTGGCCTTGACCATCAGCGGGAAGCCGATGCGTTCGGCTTCCTGTTGCAGGGTGGCATCGTCCTGGGCACTGCCTTGGTAGCCGGCGATGCAAGGTACGCCGGCGTCGAGCATGGCGAGTTTGGACAGGCGTTTGCTGCCCATTAGTTCGATCGCCTCGGCGCTGGGGCCGATGAAGGTGAGCGTGGCCTGCTGGCAGGCGCGGGCGAAGTCGGGGTTTTCCGAGAGGAAGCCGTAGCCGGGGTGAATGGCGTCGGCGCCGGTCAGTTGGGCGGCGGCAAGGATGGCCTCTGTGTTCAGGTAGGACTGGTATACGGGCGCCGGGCCGATGTGTACGGCTTCGTCGGCCATCTGCACGTGCAGGGCGTCGGTATCCGCGTCGCTGTACACGGCCACGGTGCGGTAGCCGAGGGCCTGGGCAGTGCGCTGGATGCGGCAGGCGATTTCACCGCGGTTGGCGATCAGGATCTTGGTGAATGCGGGCATTGGGTTATCCCTTGATGAATGTGGCGTGTGTTGGGGCCTCTTCGCAGGCAAGCCAGCTCCCACATTTGAAATGTGTTCCCCTGTGGGAGCTGGCTTGCCTGCGATGGCGTCATCGAGACCAACTCGGCTTTCGCTTCTGCACAAACGCCTGCGTCCCCTCAACCCCTTCTTCACTCCTCACCGCCTCGGCAAACCACTGCGCCCCGCGATCCAGCACGGCCTCAAGGGGCTCATCCACACTGGCCAGCAACAGCGCTTTAGTCCGTGCGTTCGCCCCCGGCGCACACTGCAACACCTGCCCCAATACCTCATCCACCCGCTGCGCCAATGCCTGGGCGTCGTGCTCGACAAAATGCACCACTCCCAGCCGTCCAGCCTCCACCCCATCAAACCGCGCCGCCGTCAGCGCCAGGCGCCGCGTGTGAGTAAGGCCAATACGCTTGACCACAAACGGCGCAATCTGTGCCGGCAACAACCCCAAGCGGGTCTCGGGCAAGCCGAACTGCGCCTGGCCCTCTGCAATCGCAACATCACTCACGCACGCCAGCCCGAACCCACCGCCCAGCACCGCGCCTTGCAGCACCGCGATCACCACGGGTGCCAGTGCCTGCACCTCTTGCAGCAAGGTGCCAAATGCGCGGTTCAACGCTTGCAGTTGATCCCCCGCGCTGACCAGATCCTTCACATCGGCCCCCGCGCAAAAATGCCCGCCCGCGCCGCTGATCACCACGGCGCGCACCTGGCTGTCCAACTGCGCCAGTACCGCACGCAGCTCATTGACCATTTCAAGGCTCATTGCATTGCGGCATTCGGGCCGGTTGAGGGTGATATGCAGCACGCCGTTGTGGGCTTCTAGCAGCAAGGTGTTCATGGCTTTTTACCGGGCAGGGTGCCCATCAGTTTGCAGATGATGCCCAGCATGATTTCGTCGGCACCGCCGCCAATCGAGACCAGGCGCACGTCGCGATAGGCGCGGGCTACCGGGTTGTCCCACATGAAGCCCATGCCGCCCCAATATTGCAGGCAACTGTCGCTGACCTCACGGCCCAGGCGCCCGGCCTTGAGTTTAGCCATGGAGGCCAGCCGCGTGACGTCCTGGCCCTTGATGTACTGCTCGGTGGCCTGGTAGACCAAGGCGCGCAGGCATTCGATTTCGGTGGCCAGTTCCGCCAGGCGGAAGTGGATCACCTGGTTGTCGATCAACGCCTTGCCGAACGTCTGGCGCTCTTTGCAGTATTCAATGGTGCTGTCGATGCAGTACTCCAGGCCCTTGATCATATTGGCCGCGCCAAACAGGCGTTCTTCCTGAAACTGCAACATCTGCATCATGAAGCCCGCGCCTTCGTGGCCGATGCGGTTGCGTTGCGGTACGCGCACGCCGTCGAAAAACACCTGGGCGGTCTCGGAGCTGTGCATGCCGAGTTTTTCCAACGGCGGGCTGACGCTGATGCCGGGGCTGTTCATCGGCACCATGATCAGGGATTTGTTGATGTGCGGCTTGTCGTCCGAGGTGTTGGCCAGCAGGCAGATGAAGTCAGCGCTGGGCGAATTGGTGATCCACATCTTGCTGCCATTGATCACGTAGTCATCACCGTCCTTGCGCGCATGGGTCTTGAGCCCGGCCACGTCGGAGCCGGCGCCGGTTTCCGAGACGCCGATGCAGCCCACTTGTTCGCCGCTGATGGCCGGGCGCAGGAACTCTTCGCGCAGTTCATCGGAGCCGAAGCGCGCCAGGGCCGGGGTGCACATATCGGTCTGCACGCCGATGGACATGGGGATGCCGCCGCAGCGGATGGTGCCGAACTCTTCGGCGGCGACAATGGAGTAGCTGTAGTCCAGGCCCATGCCGCCGAATTTTTCCGGTTTGGAGATGCCCAGCAGGCCGAGGTCGCCGGCCTTGCGGAAGATTTCGTGAATGGGGAAGCGCCCGGCTTTTTCCCATTCATCTACGTGCGGGTTGATCTCGCGGTCGACGAAGGCGCGCACGGTGCGGCGCAGTTCCTGGTGTTCCTGGGTGAAGATCATTTTTATTGTTCTCCTGATTAGAACCGCGCCACACCAAAGCTGTTCGGTTGCAGTTGCCGCAGTTCTGCTTCGTGACAGATATCCAGCAAAAATCCGAGCAAGGTGCGGGTATCCCGTGGGTCAATCAGCCCGTCGTCCCACAGGTTGGCGCTGCCGTAGAGGGCGGTGGACTGGCTGTCGAGCTTCTGCGCGGTGACCTGTTCGAGCATGTCGAGCACCTTGGGGTCGGGCACCAGGCCGTCCTTGAGTTGCTTGGCCTCGGTGACAATGCGCAGCACCTTGCCCGCTTGTGCGCCGCCCATCACCGCGGTGCGGCTGTTGGGCCAGGCGAAGATAAAGCGGGGGTCCAGGCCGCGACCGCACATGGCGTAGTTGCCTGCACCGTAGGAACCCCCGACCACGATGGTGAGTTTAGGCACACGGGCATTGGCCACCGCCTGGATCATCTTCGCGCCGTGCTTGATCACCCCTTGCTGTTCCGACTCGGTGCCCACCATGAAGCCGGTGGTGTTGTGCAAGAACAGCAGCGGCGTGCGGCTCTGGTCGCACAGCTGGATAAACTGCGCGGCCTTGCTCGCGCCCTTCGGCGTGATGGGGCCGTTATTGCCGATCACTCCCACGGCGCGCCCCTGGATATGCAGATGGGCGCAGACGGTGTGGGGATCGAACTCGCCCTTGAATTCCAGCAGGTTGGAACCGTCGGCCAGGCGCGCCAGGATCTCGCGCACGTCATAGGGCTTTTTCGGGTCATCGGGAATCAGCCCCAACAGCTCTTCAATCGGATACAGCGGTTCGCGATAAGCGCGTTGTGGCACGTGCGGCAAACGGTCATTCCAGGGCAGCAGGCCTACAATTTCACGCACGATGCGCACGCCGTCGGCATCGTCTTGGGCCAGGTACTCAGCGGTGCCGGCGGTTTGCGCGTGCATCTGCGCGCCCCCCAGCTCTTCATCGGTGGCGACTTCGCCGGTGGCGGCCTTGAGCAACGGTGGCCCGGCGAGGAACAGCTTGGCCTTGCCGCGCACCACCACCACGTAATCCGACAAGCCCGGCTGATACGCACCACCGGCCGTGGCCGAGCCGTGCACCACGGTGATCTGCGGCAAGCCCATGGCGGACATGCGTGCCTGGTTGGCAAAGCTGCGCGCGCCTTCGACGAAAATCTCGGCAGCGTAGTTGAGGTTGGCGCCGCCGCTCTCGGCGAGGGTCACCACTGGCAGTTTGTTCTCCATGGCGATCTGTTGCAGGCGCAGGGATTTTTTCAGCCCGGAGGGGGAAATGGTGCCGCCCTTGATCGCGCTGTTGTTGGCCACCACCAGCATGCGCACGCCGCTGACATAGCCGATGCCGGCGATCAGCCCGCCACCGGCGGCGCTACCGTCCTTGTCGTCGTGGAGTTTGTAGCCGGCCAGACTGGCCAGCTCCAGGAAAGGCGCTCCAGGGTCCAGCAGCAGGTTGAGACGCTCACGGGGCAGCAATTGGCCGCGCTTGTCGAACTTGGGCTTGGCTTCCTGGGCCTTGGCCAGCAGGGTGTGTTCCAGCTGGCGCAACTGGGCGATGGTGGCCAGCATGGCGTCACGGTTTTGCGCGAACGCTGGGCTGTTAGGGTCGATCATGGTTTCAATGACTGGCATGGCGTTATTGCTCCGCCTTGAGCACATCCGGCAGGTAGGCGCGGTGGAACCCGTTGAACGGCTCGCTTGGCGCCTGCGCCTTGTGCAGCGGCCATGCGCGGCTGCCCAGGCTGGCGGCGCCGTCGATGCGCAGGGTGCTACCGCTGATAAAGGCCGCAGCCGGGCTGAGCAGGAAGACGATGGCCGCGCTGACTTCCGACTCGGTGCCGATGCGCTTGAGCGGCACATGCTCACGCAGGGTGGGAATCACCGCCTTGAAGGCGCCTTCGTAGGTGTCCATGCCGCTGGAGGCAATCCAACCAGGCGCCACGGCGTTGACGCGCACCCCGGCATAGCCCCACTCAAACGCGGCGGTCTTGGTGAAGTTGTCCATCCCGGAGCGCGCCGCGCCGGAGTGGCCCATGCCGGGCATGCCGCCCCACATGTCGGCGAGCATGTTGACGATCGCGCCACCGTGCTTGCTCATCGACTGGTTGAACACTTCCCGCGCCATCAGGAAACCGCCCACCAGGTTGGTGCGCAGTACGGTTTCAAAGCCCTTCTGATTGATCGCGGCCAGTGGCGACGGGTATTGGCCGCCAGCGTTATTCACCAGCCCATGGATGGGGCCATGGTCGTGCAGGATCTGCGTGACCAGCGCTTTCACCGCCTCTTCCCCACGAATGTCACAGGCATGCCAATGGGCGACGCCGCCATCTTCAGCAATTTCCGCCGCGACCTTCTGTAGTTTTTCTGGCTTGCGCCCCACCAGGATCAAGCGCGCACCAAGGGCCGCCAGCTCATGGGCGGTGCAGCGGCCAATGCCACTGCCGCCTCCGGTGACAATCACGGTTTGCCCCTTGAACAGGTCGGCTTTGAAGATCGAGTCGAAGGCCACGGCAACGGTCCTTTAGGTGAGTTGGTCGGCAATGTGCTGCGGTACGGCGATGGGGATTTCCAGCAGTTGCTGAGCGAAGGCCTTGCCTTGCGGGTCGATGCGCAGGCTGGCGATACCGCCGCCGCCCAGGGCATTCTCCAGCAGGAAATTCAGGCTGTGGCTGCCGGGCAAGTACCAGCGCTCGACGCGGCCATGGATCGGGTCGAGCACGTGGTCCATCCAGTCGACGATCACCTCCGGGGTCAGGGCTTCGGCGATCCACGGCAGGTAGTCGGGGTGGCGGGCGATCACGCCAATATTGCTGTGGTTGCCCTTGTCACCTGAGCGCGCCACGGCGAGTTTCACCAGCGGTACGCTGGCGTCGGCACGGCCCTGGGGCTTGGCCGGCTCGATGGGTACATCCGGAGTGAGCAGAGGCGCGGAGGCGGGCAGCTCGACGGCATAACGTTGGCCTTGGTACTCGATGGCGACGCTACACCGTGATTTGTCGACCAGGAACGAAAACAGCCGAATCAGCGGATACACCGTCGGCCGCCCGCCGACAATGCCGGTCAGGCCCGGTGCCATGCCGGTTGCCGCCTGGGCGATCTCGCGGGCGAACAGCACCAGCGCCTGCTTGCTCGGGTGCCGCACCGCCAGCTTCACCACCACTTCACGGCAATCCGCACGCCGGGCGTGGGCGCCGTAGGTGGCTTCGCTGCCGAGCAGTTCGATATCGACGTCGGTGTAGGGCGCCCAGCCGCGCTGGCTGAACAGCTCCGAAGTCTTGTTGATGAGCGCCTGGCTGACCCGCTCGGCCTTGGCCACCGCGTCGATGCCAGCGAGCAGGCAACTGGCGGTGCAGCGAAAGCCATCGGGGTAAGTGGCGCTGACCTTGTACTGGTCGGTGGGTGGCAGGCCCTTGGCGCCGTGCAGGCGCACCGCGTGTTTGCCTTGTTGCTGCAGTTTGACCTGGCTGAAATCGCAGATCACGTCCGGCAGCACATAGGCGCGCGGGTCACCGATTTCATACAGCAGTTGTTCGGCCACGCTGAGTTCGCTGATCAGCCCGCCGCTGCCTTCGACCTTGTTGACGGTGAACTGGCCGTCGGCGCTGACTTCGACGATAGGGAAGCCGATGTGTTCGTAGTCGGGCACGTCACGCCAGTCGGTGAAGTTACCGCCGGTGCATTGGGCGCCGCATTCGATGATATGCCCGGCCAGGGCGGCCTGGGCCAGGTGATCGTAGTCCTGCCATGACCAATTGAATTCATGCACCAGTGCCGCGCTGACCACTGCGCTGTCGACCACCCGGCCGGTGATGACAATATCGGCGCCGAGCTCCAATGCCTGGGCAATGCCCGGTGCGCCGAGGTAGGCGTTGGCGGACACGCACAGGGGCGGCAGCGGGGCGCCGTTGTACAGGTCGGTGACAGTCGGCATCTGTTTGAGTTGAGGGTGCAGGTCATCGCCGAGCAACACGGCGATTTTCAGCGGGATGTGGGCGTTATCGCAGGCTGCTTGCAGGGCGGCGGCGCAGGCCTGGGGGTTGATACCGCCGGCATTGCTGATCACCCGGATGCCCTGGCGCTGGATATCCGCCAGCAGGGGCGTAAGCACCTCGACAAAATCCGTGGCGTAACCGGCCTTGGGGTCTTTCAGGCGGGCACCGGCGAGGATCGACATGGTGACTTCCGCCAGGTAATCGAACACCAGGTAATCCAAGGCACCGCCCTGCACCAATTGGGCGGCGGCGGTGCATGTGTCGCCCCAGAAGGCGCTGGCGCAGCCGATACGTACCGTCTTGCTCATGAGAAATCCTTCCTCCAAGGGCTGGTGCCGAGACTACCAAGCAAGCGCTTGGTTTGTAAACTCCAGTCACAAGTTTTACCCAAGCGCTTGCTTGGGTGGCAGTCACGGCCTAAATTGCCGGCCAAGACGACAGTAGACGTGAAGGAGAGCAGCATGGATGAGCACAAAGCCCTGGGGGTGATGCGCACCATGGTCGATGGTGGCCAATTGACCGACCCCGAGAGCGCCCGCGGCAAGTTGCTGCAAACCGCAGCTCATCTGTTTCGTAACAAGGGGTTCGAGCGCACCACTGTGCGAGATCTGGCCAGCGCCGTGGGCATCCAGTCCGGCAGCATCTTTCATCACTTCAAGAGCAAGGATGAGATATTGCGTGCGGTGATGGAGGAAACCATCCATTACAACACCGCGATGATGCGCGCTTCACTGGAGGAGGCGAGCACGGTGCGCGAACGCGTGCTGGCGCTGATCCGCTGCGAGTTGCAGTCGATCATGGGCGGCAGTGGCGAGGCCATGGCGGTGCTGGTCTACGAATGGCGCTCGCTGTCGGCCGAAGGCCAGGCGCACGTGCTGGCCCTGCGTGACGTGTATGAGCAGATCTGGTTGCAGGTACTTGGCGAGGCCAAGGCCGCTGGCTACATTCGGGGCGATGTGTTTATCACCCGGCGCTTCCTCACTGGCGCCTTGTCCTGGACCACCACCTGGTTTCGCGCCCAAGGCAGCCTGACCCTTGAAGAGTTGGCCGAAGAGGCTTTGTTGATGGTGCTGAAGTCGGACTGAGGCGCAAGTTATTAATTTGCTGGCGAAAGTTGTCTCCCCCAGCAAAAACGCCTAGCTTATCGGCATTGAACTCTTCAACGGTGCGTGCCTCGATGTTTTCGCCATGGCGGCTGGCTGCAGGACTTACTTTATGGGCACTGGGCACCGCCGCGTGGACGCAGGCCGGTGCCGCGCAGTTGGTGAGAATCGGCGCGGCGCATTTTCCGCCCTACACCGTACGCCCTGAACAAGGCGCCGACACCGGGTTGCTGCCGCAATTGGTCGAGGCGTTGAACGCTGCGCAAACCGACTACCAGTTTGTGGTGGTGCCTACCTCAATCCCCCGGCGTTTTCGTGACTTCGAGCAAGGCCGGGTCGACATGGCCATCTTCGAAAACCCGTCCTGGGGTTGGCAGAATATTGCCCATACCAGTGTTGATATGGGGCTGGAAGATGCGGAAATATTCGTTGCCCAGCGTCAACCCGGGCGCGACCAGAGCTACTTCGCCGACCTCTCCGGTAAGCGCCTGGCGGTATTCAGCGGGTATCACTATGCCTTTGCCGACTTCAATCCCGATCCCAAGAACATGGCCGAGCGTTTCAATGCGACGTTGACCTATTCCCATGACAGTAATCTGCTGATGGTTGCTCGTGGGCGTGCGGATATTGCGCTGGTTACCCGCTCGTACCTGAGTGATTTCATGGTGCGCAACGCAGACATGGCGGGGCAGTTTTTGGTGTCGGAGCGTATTGACCAGGTTTATCACCACTACGCGTTGCTGCGACCAAAGGCGCCGATCACCGGTCCGGCGTTTGCCGAATTGCTCAAGCGTCTGCGCGACAGTGGCCAGATGCTGAAGATTTTTGAGCCGTATCGTATTGATGTGACGCCGCTGCCCTGAGGTCTTTGTAAATAAAATCTTTCGGGCTCAGTGGGATCAACTGTGGGAGCTGGCTTGCCTGCGATGGCGGCCTGACAGTCGACACAGATATAACTGATGCCCCGCGATCCAATGTGGGAGCTGGCTTGCCTACGAAGACGGCCTGACAGTCAACACAGTTGGACCGTGTACATACAAAAAGCGCAAAAGTAAGCAAAACGCTCTTGCCCCACCACTCGGCACCTCGCCTAGGCTCGGTGTGCCCGTAATCCGCCAGTGATTTGGGGGGGGGGGGGCGCCCAAGATCAAAAGCCAGATCAAGATCACAAGCAGATCAAGATCAAGAGCGGCTCGCTTTGCATCGTAGTCACCGTGGAGCCCTTACCCCCATATGTCTGCGCTGCATTAAACCCGCCGCGCAAACGTATCACTATGACTGCCCGACACCTTGCGGCAATGCACCAGCGCATCGCGAATCATGAAGTTCACCAAGGTCGGAGACACCCCAAGTTCCTTGGCGATGTCTTTTTGCGGCACGCCATGCAAGCGGTACATCTCGAACGCGTAGCGGGTGCGCTGGGGCAGTTGCGTCAGGGCGTCAGCGATGTTTTCCAGGGTGTTGAAATTGATGTGCGAGGTTTCCGGTGAAGCGCCGTGAATAACCACATTCAAGCCTTCCTCTTCGGTCCCGGAGTATTTGAGCTCCAGAGCCTGCTTGCGGTAATGATCGATCGCCAGGTTGCGCACGATCTGAAACAGATAACTCAGTTGGGCCTTGAACGATGAGGTGATGGTCGGCGCCGACTGCAGCCGGAAGTAGGCGTCCTGCACCACGTCTTCGGCGCGGGAGCGGCACCCGGTGATACGGGCCGCGATCTTCACCAAAATCAGTCGATTGTCGACGAACGCCTGGAGAAGGGGTGAATCGCACCTGCCTGTGGATACTTGTTCCGTCATGGAAATCACCTTGCTGCGAATAGGTTAGGGGAGGGCATCCCTGCTGAGGCCTCCTACATATCGGGCAACAAATTATGCTTAATGATAATGATTGTCAAATGAGAAGGCGAACTAATCTTATGCCTTGGGCAAAGGTGTGAACCACGTCTCGCTCGCCCCCGGCGACTAATTATTTGAAGACTCCGTCCGTTCTCATGGGTGACAGGTTCGTTAGTACAACGGCCAAGGATCAGCACCCGCAGGAGGACCAGATGGGTTTTTATCGTGCATTCAGCGTGTTTCAGTTCGGAGTCCTCGCGGGATGAGTACGTCCCTGCGGCTGCGCCTGTTTTGCCTGCCCCACTCAGGCGCCAGCGCCTCGGTCTACGCTCGCTGGCGCCGGGTCCTGCCGGACTGGCTGCAAGTGTGCCCGCTGGAATTGCCGGGACGCGGCATGCGCATGGACGAGCCATTGCAGCGCGATATCAAGGCATTGGCCGCGCAGCTTGCTGAAGAAATCAGCCGTGATCTCGATGGCCCTTATGCCTTGTTCGGCCACAGCCTTGGCGGGCTGTTGGCGTTTGAATTGGCTCACGCTCTGAACGCGCGCAATCTGCCCGCGCCCCTGGCGTTGTTCGCGTCCGGCACGGCGGGCCCGGCGCGTCGTGATGTGAGCGAGTACGCCGTCGAAAAGACCGATGCCCAACTGATTGCCCGACTGCGCGAATTGCAGGGCACCGCCGAAGAAGCCCTGGCCAACCCCGAGCTGATGCAACTGATGTTGCCGATACTGCGCGCTGATTTCCTGCTGTGCGGCAGTTTCACCTATGGCGAGCGCCAGCCCCTGGCGCTGCCGATCCATGTGTTCGGTGGCAAGCAAGACAGCGTGCGTGCCGACCAGTTGCTCGACTGGCAACTCGACGCCGCCAGTGGGTTTTCCCTGGACATGTTTGACGGCCATCACTTCTTCCTCGTGCAGCACGAAAGCGCCGTGCTGCGCTGCGTGCGTCGCTATGCCGACGAGCACCTGGCGCGCTGGCGCATTGGCGCGGCGCGCCAGCTCGTCGCCGGCTGAACCCCACCGACTTCCCGAATTTCCCGTAAGCCGATTTCAGGCAGGAACCCCATGATGGACGCCTTCGAACTCCCCCGCACCCTGGTCCAGTCCCTTCAACAGCGTGCTGCGCAGACGCCGGACCAGGTGGCGTTGCGCTTCCTCGCCGAGAGTGCCGAGCACAGTGTGGTGCTCAGTTATCGCGACCTCGACCAACGCGCCCGCACCATCGCCGCTGCCTTGCAAGCCAACGCTGGCCTGGGCGAGCGTGCGGTGTTGCTGTTCCCGAGTGGCCCGGACTATGTGGCGGCGTTCTTTGGTTGCCTGTACGCCGGGGTGATCGCGGTGCCGGCTTATCCACCGGAGTCTACGCGCCGTCATCACCAGGAGCGTCTGCTGTCGATCATCAGCGATGCCGAGCCGCGGCTGCTGTTGACCATTGCCAGTCTCAGCGAGGGCCTGGCGCAGATTGAAAACGCGCCCAAGGTGTTGAGCGTCGACACCCTGGAGGCGCAGCAGGCCGACCAGTGGGTCGAGCCCGACCTCAAGGCCGACGACATCGCGTTCCTGCAATACACCTCCGGCTCCACCGCATTGCCCAAAGGCGTGCAAGTCAGCCACGGCAACCTGGTGGCCAACGAAGTGCTGATCCGCCGTGGTTTTGGCATCGACCTCAACCCCGACGACGTGATCGTCAGCTGGTTGCCGCTGTACCACGACATGGGCCTGATCGGCGGCCTGCTGCAACCGATCTTCAGCGGCGTGCCCTGCGTGTTGATGTCGCCGGCCTACTTCCTTGGCCGACCTTTGCGCTGGCTGGAGGCGATCAGCGAATACGGCGGCACCATCAGCGGTGGCCCGGACTTCGCCTACCGCCTGTGCAGCGAACGGGTCAGTGAGTCGGCCATGGAACGCCTGGATTTGAGCCGCTGGCGCGTCGCCTATTCGGGTTCCGAGCCGATCCGCCTCGACACCCTGGAACGCTTCGCGGAAAAATTCGCGGCCTGTGGTTTCACCCCGAATAATTTCTTCGCCTCCTACGGCCTGGCCGAAGCCACCCTGTTTGTCGCCGGCGGTACCCGTGGCCGTGGCATTCCCGCCCTGCGCCTGGACGAACAGGCGCTGGCCGCCAACCGTGCCGAACCGGGGCAGGGCCCTGCGATCATGAGTTGCGGCACCAGCCAGCCGGACCACGCCGTGCTGATCGCCGACCCGCACACCCTCACCGAGCTGCCCGACCAGTGCGTCGGCGAACTCTGGGCCACGGGCCCGAGTATCGCCCACGGCTACTGGCGCAACCCGCAAGCCAGCGCCAAGACCTTCGTCCAGCATGCTGGCCGCACCTGGTTGCGCACCGGTGACCTGGGTTTTATCCGCGACGGTGAGGTGTACATCACCGGGCGCCTGAAAGACCTGCTGATCGTGCGCGGCCACAACCTTTACCCCCAGGACATCGAACAGACCATCGAGCGCGAAGTGGAAGTGGTGCGCAAGGGCCGGGTCGCCGCGTTTGCGGTCAATGACCAGGGCCTGGAAGGCATCGGCATCGCCGCGGAAATCAGCCGCAGCGTGCAGAAAATCCTGCCGCCCGAAGCGCTGATCAAAGCGATCCGCCAAGCCGTGGCCGAGGCCTGCCAGCAAGCCCCGAGCGTGGTGGTGCTGCTCAACCCAGGCGCTTTGCCGAAGACCTCCAGCGGTAAAGTGCAGCGTGCCGCCTGTGCGATTCGGCATGCCGATGGCAGCCTCGACAGCTACGCGCAGTTCCCCGGGCAGCAGGGGCCGGCGAGCGAAGTGGCGCTGGAATCGGACCTGCAACAGCAGATCGCGGCGATCTGGTGCGAACAGCTGCAACTGGCTCATGTGGCGGGCGACGATCACTTTTTCCTGCTGGGGGGCAACTCCATCACCGCGACCCAAGTGGTCGCCCGCCTGCGCGAAAGCCTGGGGCTGGAACTGAACCTGCGCCTGCTGTTCGAAGCGCCGACCCTCGCCACCTTCGCCACGGCCGTCGCGCAACTGCAACAGGATGGCGGCGTGGCCCAAGGCGCAATGCACGCCTTATCACGTCAAGAAGACCTGCCCCAATCCCTGGCACAGAACCGCCTGTGGATCACCTGGCAATTGGACCCTCACAGCAGCGCCTACACCATTCCAGGCGCCCTGCACCTGCGCGGCGAGCTGGATGAAGACGCACTGCGCCACAGCTTCCAGCAACTGATCCAGCGTCACGAAGCCCTGCGCACGCGCTTCTACGAGCGCGACGGCCAGGCGTTTCAGCGTGTCGAGGCTACGGCGGATTTCGAACTGCCGATCATCGACCTCAGTGACCTGCCCAACACCGAGCGCGAAGCCCGTGCGCAACAGGTCCGCGAAGACCAGGCGTGCAGCCCGTTCGACCTGGAAAAAGGCCCGTTGCTACGGGTTACCCTGGTGCGCCTGGGCGATGAAGAGCACCAACTGCTGGTGACGCTGCACCACATCATTGCTGACGGTTGGTCGCTGAATATCCTGATCGACGAGTTCTCGCGCCTGTACGCCGCTGCCGCCCAAGGCCAGTCCCTGGAGCTGCCGCCGCTGGCATTGCAATACGCCGACTACGGCAGCTGGCAGCGCCAATGGCTGGCCGAAGGCGAAGGCCAGCGACAGCTGACGTACTGGAAAGCGCAGTTGGGTGACGAGCATCCGGCCCTGAACCTGGCCACCGATCACCCGCGCGCCGCCCAGCATCGGCACAGCGCCTCGCGCCATAGCCAGCGCCTGGATGCGCGCCTCAGTGCGGCGATCCGCCAGACCGCCCAGGCCCATGACTCAACACCGTTCATGCTGTTGTTGGCGACGTTCCAGACCTTGCTCTATCGCTACAGTGGCCAGCGCGATATCCGTATCGGCGTGCCCAATGCCAACCGCCCACGCCATGAAACCCAGGGCCTGATCGGCTTCTTTATCAACACCCTGGTGCTGCGCGCCGAGCTGGACGGGCGCCTGCCGTTCAACCAGCTGTTGGCCGCCACCCGCGAGACCACATTGGCCGCCCAGGCCCATCAGGACCTGCCCTTCGAACAACTGCTGGAAGCCTTCCCCCAGGCCCGCGAGCAGGGCCTGTTCCAGGTCATGTTCAACCACCAGCAGCGCGACCTCAGTGCCTTGCACCGCCTGCCGGGCCTGCTGGCCGATGAGTTGCCCTGGCACAGCCGCGAAGCCAAGTTCGACCTGCAACTGCACAGCGAAGAAGACCGCAATGGGCGCTTGAGCCTGTCGTTCGACTACGCCGACGAGCTGTTCGATTGCGCGACCATCCAGCGTCTGGCCGAGCACTTCATCCATCTACTTCACGCTGTGTGCGCGCAACCACAACACGCCATCGGCGATCTGCCGTTGATGCAGGCTGACGAACAGCAACCCTGGAGCGAAGCCCCCTGCGCGCCGGCCCGGCACTGGCTGCCCGAGCTGCTCAACCAGCAGACGTCGGACGCCACCGCATTGGTCTGGCAGGACGGCAGCCTGACCTTCGCCCAATTGCACACCCAGGCCAACCGCCTGGCCCATTACCTGCGCGACAAAGGCGTCGGCCCGGACGTGTGCGTAGCCATCGCCGCCGAGCGTTCGCCGCAACTGCTGATCGGCCTGCTCGCCATCATCAAGGCCGGTGGCGCCTACGTGCCGCTGGACCCGGATTACCCCGCCGAACGCCTGGCCTACATGCTCAAGGACAGCAGCGTGCAACTGCTGCTCACCCAGACCGCGTTGCTGCCCCAACTGCCCAGCGCCGAAGGCGTGTGCGTGATTGCCATGGACAGCCTGCACCTCGACAGCTGGCCGACCCAGGCGCCAGGCTTGCACCTGCACGGCGATAACCTCGCCTACGTGATCTACACCTCCGGTTCCACCGGCCAACCCAAAGGCGTGGGCAACACCCACGGCGCCCTGGCCGAGCGTTTGCAGTGGATGCAGGCCACCTATCAACTGAACGAAACCGATGTGCTGATGCAAAAGGCGCCGATCAGTTTCGACGTGTCGGTGTGGGAATGCTTCTGGCCATTGATTACCGGCTGCCGCCTGGTATTGGCCGGGCCGGGCGAACATCGCGACCCGCACCGCATCGCGCAGCTTGTGCAGGAGCATGGGGTGACCACGCTGCACTTCGTGCCGCCGCTGCTGCAGCTGTTTATCCACGAGCCGCTGGTGGCCGAATGCACCAGCCTGCGTCGCCTGTTCTCCGGCGGCGAAGCCTTGCCCGCCGAACTGCGTAACCGCGTACTGGCGCGCTTGCCAGCGGTGCAATTGCACAACCGCTATGGCCCGACCGAAACCGCGATCAACGTCACCCACTGGCAGTGCGCCGCCTCGGATGGCGAGCGCTCGCCGATTGGCCGGCCATTGGGCAATGTGATCTGCCGCGTACTGGACGAGCAGCTCAACCCGTTGCCGGCCGGTGTGCCGGGCGAACTGTGCATCGGCGGTATCGGCTTGGCGCGGGGTTACCTGGGCCGTGCCGGGCTGACGGCCGAACGTTTTGTCGCCGACCCGCTGGGCGCGGCGGGCGCCCGCTTGTATCGCACCGGTGACCGTGCGCGCTGGAACGCCGATGGTGTGCTCGAATACCTCGGACGCCTCGATCAGCAGGTCAAACTGCGGGGTTTCCGGGTGGAGCCGGAAGAAATCGAAGCGCGCCTGCTGGCCCAGGTAGGCATTGCCCAGGCCGTGGTGCTGGTGCGTGATGCACAGTTGATCGGCTACTACACCGCCGACACCGAACTGGATGAGCAAAGGGTCAAAACCGCCCTGGCTGCCGAGTTGCCGGAGTACATGGTGCCCGCGCTGCTGATGCGCCTGGACGCCATGCCCCTGAGCCCCAGCGGCAAGCTCGACCGGCGTGCCTTGCCAGAGCCGGTATGGCAAACCCGCGAACACGTCGACCCGCACACACCTTTGCAACTGCAAATCGCCGCGATCTGGCGCGAGGTGCTTGGCCTGCCACGCATCGGCCTGCGCGATGACTTTTTCGCACTCGGCGGGCACTCGTTGCTGGCCACGCAAATCATCTCCCGCACCCGCCAGGCCTGTGACGTCGAACTGCCCCTGCGCACCCTGTTCGAAGCCAGCGTGCTGGGCGATTTTGCCCAGCAGGTCGGGCTGATCCAGGCGGCGGGCCAGCGCAACCAACAGACGGCCATCGGCAAGGCCGACCGCAGCCAGCCGGTCCCCTTGTCCTATTCCCAACAGCGCATGTGGTTCCTCTGGCAGATGGAACCGGACAGCCCGGCCTACAACGTCGGCGGCATGGCGCGCCTGCGCGGGGTCCTGGATGTGGGGCGTTTCGAGGCCGCCTTGCAGGCCTTGATCATGCGTCATGAAACCCTGCGCACCACCTTCCCAAGTGTCGATGGTGTGGCCTGTCAGAAGGTCTCGGCGCAAACCGGCGTGCGCATGGACTGGCAGGATTTCTCCGCGCTGAATGAGCCGCAGCGCCAGCAGCGTTTACAGCAACTGGCCGATGTCGAGGCGCACACGCCGTTCAACCTGGAAACCGGGCCGCTGTTGCGCGCCTGCCTGGTCAAGGCCGGCGAGCAAGAACATTACCTGGTGCTGACCCTGCACCATATCGTCACCGAAGGCTGGGCCATGGACATCTTTGCCCGTGAACTCAGCGCCTTGTACGAAGCCTTTATCGACGAGCGCGACTCACCGCTGCCAGCGTTGCCGGTGCAGTACCTCGACTATAGCGTGTGGCAACGCCAGTGGATGGAAGCCGGTGAGCGCCAGCGTCAGCTGGACTACTGGACCGCCCAACTGGGCGACGAACACCCATTGCTGGAACTGCCCGGCGACCGTCCGCGGCCACCGGTGCAAAGCCATCGGGGCGAGCTGTACCGGTTTGATTTGAGCGATGAGCTGGCCGCCCGCGTGCGTGCCTTCAACGCCCAGCACGGCCTCACGCTGTTCATGACCATGACCGCGACCCTGGCAGTGTTGCTCTACCGCTACAGCGGCCAGACCGACCTGCGCATCGGCGCGCCAGTGGCCAACCGTATCCGCCCGGAAAGCGAAGGCTTGATTGGCGCGTTCCTCAATACCCAGGTGCTGCGTTGCCAGCTCAACGGGCAGATGCGGGTCAGCGAGCTGTTCGAGCAGGTGCGCCATACCGTGATCGAGGGCCAGTCCCATCAGGACCTGCCGTTCGACCATCTGGTGGAAGCCCTGCAACCGCCGCGCAGCGCGGCGTACAACCCGTTGTTCCAGGTGATGTGCAACGTGCAGCGCTGGGAATTCCAGCAAAGCCGCCAACTGGCTGGCATGACCGTGGAGTACCTGGCCAACGATGCGCGGGCGACCAAGTTCGACCTCAACCTGGAAGTCACCGACCTCGACCATCGCCTGGGTTGCTGCCTGACCTACAGCACCGACCTGTTCGACGAGCCGCGTATTGCGCGCATGGCCGAGCATTGGCGCAACCTGCTCGAAGCGTTGGTCGCCGATCCCGGCCAGCGCCTCAGCGAATTGCCGTTGCTGAGCGCAGATGAACAACGCGCCTTGCAAGACAGCCTTGGGGTGGAGAAGGGCGAGCATCGCCTCGACCAGTGCATCCATCAACTGTTCAGCCAGCAGGCCAGCCAGCGGCCGGAGGCCCCGGCGCTGACCTTTGCCGGTGTGACCCTCTCGTATGCGCAACTGGATGAGCGCGCCAACCGCCTGGCCTGGATGCTGCGCGAGCGTGGCGTGGGCCCGCAGGTGCGCGTGGGTCTGGCGCTGCCGCGTTCGCTGGAAATGGTCGTCGGTTTGCTGGCGATCCTCAAGGCCGGCGGTGCCTATGTGCCGCTGGACCCGGAATACCCGCTGGACCGCCTGCATTACATGATCGAAGACAGTGACATCGCTCTGCTGCTCAGTGATGCGGCGCTGTTCGAAGCTCTGGGTGAGTTGCCGGCGACGGTGGCGTGCTGGTGCCTGGAGGATGACTCGCCGGTGCTGGCGAATTACCCCGCCGAAGCGCTGCCGTTCGTGAGTCTGGCGCAACACCAGGCGTACCTCATCTACACCTCGGGTTCCACGGGCAAGCCCAAAGGCGTGGTGGTGTCCCACGGTGAGATCGCCATGCATTGCCAGGCGGTGATCGAGCGGTTTGACATGCGCCCGGATGACTGCGAGCTGCACTTTTACTCGATCAACTTCGACGCTGCCACCGAGCGTTTGCTGGTGCCGCTGCTGTGCGGGGCGCGGGTGGTATTGCGCGCCCAGGGCCAGTGGGATGCGGAGGAAATCTGCGCGCTGATCCGTACCCATCGCATCAATGTGCTCGGTTTCACCCCGAGCTACGGCAGCCAGTTGGCGCAGTGGCTGGCGACTCAGCAACAGACGCTGCCGGTGCGCATGTGCATCACCGGTGGCGAAGCCTTGACCGGCGAACACCTGCAACGCATCCGCGCAGCGTTCACGCCCCAATTGTTCTTCAACGCCTACGGCCCCACCGAAACCGTGGTGATGCCCCTGGCCAGCCTGGCGCCCGAGCAGTTGGAGGAGGGCGCAGGCAGCGTACCGATCGGCAGCATCGTCGGCGAGCGCGTGGCTTACATTCTCGACGCCGACCTGGCGCTGGTGCCCCAGGGCGCCAGCGGTGAGCTGTACATCGGTGGCGCCGGCCTGGCCCAGGGTTATCACCAGCGGCCGGGGATGACGGCGGAGCGCTTTGTCGCAGACCCGTTTGCTGGCAAGGGCGGGCGCCTGTACCGCACCGGCGACCTGGTACGCCAACGCGCCGATGGCCTGGTGGAGTACCTGGGGCGCATCGACCATCAGGTGAAGATCCGCGGTTTTCGCATCGAGCTGGGCGAAATCGAAACGCGCTTGCTCGAACATGACGCTGTGCGCGAAGCGGTGGTGCTGGCACTGGATGCGCCGAGCGGCAAGCAGTTGGTGGCGTACCTAGTCAGCGATGCCGAGCACGCCGCCTTGCGCGACGCGTTGAAGGCGCACCTCAAGGCGCAACTGCCGGACTACATGGTGCCCGCGCATCTGATCGTGCTGCAGAGCATGCCGCTGACCGCCAACGGCAAGCTCGACCGCCGCGCCTTGCCTGAGCCGGACCCAGAGGCCAATCGCCAAGCCTACGTGGCGCCCCGCAGCGAGCTGGAGCACAGCCTGGCCGCCATCTGGTGCGCGGTGCTGAACGTGGAGCAAGTGGGCCTCGACGATAACTTCTTTGAACTGGGCGGCGACTCGATCCTGTCGATCCAGGTGGTGAGCCGGGCGCGCCAGGCCGGCATTCATTTCAGCCCCCGTGACCTGTTCCAGCACCAGACGGTTCAGAGCCTGGCTGCCGTGGCCACCCGCTCGGAGCGCGTCATCGCCGAGCAAGGGCTGCTGACCGGTCCCTCGGGCCTCACGCCGATTCAGCACTGGTTCTTCGACACCGATATCCCGGCGCGCCAGCACTGGAACCAGGCATTGGTGCTCAAGCCACTGCAACTGCTCGATGCCCATCGCCTGGAGCAAGCGCTGCTGGCGGTGCTGGAACACCACGACGCGCTGCGCTTGAGCTTTACCCCGCGCGATGCGCAATGGCATGCCGAACACCTGGGCGTGCCGGAAGGCGGCGTGCTGCTGCAGGCGCAGGTGCGCGATATGCAGGCGTGCACGGCGTTGTTCACCGACACTCAGCGCAGCCTCGACCTGGCACAGGGGCCGCTGCTGCGCGCCTTGCTGGTGGACGGGCCGCAAGGTCAGCAGCGCTTGCTGATCGCCATCCATCACCTGGTGGTGGACGGCGTGTCGTGGCGCGTCCTGCTGGAAGACCTGCAAAACGTTTATCGCCAACTCAGTGACGGCCAGTCCGTCAGCCTGCCGGCCAAAACCAGCGCGCTGCGTGATTGGGCTGCGCGCTTGCAAGCCTATGCCCACAGTGAATCCCTGCGCGAAGAGTTGAGCCTGTGGCAAGCGCAATTGGCTGGCCCCGCCTTGGCCTTGCCAGTACAGCGTCCCCAAGGTGCGCGGCGCAATAGCGATGCCGAAACGGTGAGCGTGCGCCTGGATGCCGAGCGCACCCGGCAGTTGCTGCAACAGGCGCCGAGTGCCTATCGCACCCAGGTCAACGACCTGTTGCTGACCGCCCTGGCCCGCGTACTGTGCCGCTGGAGCGGGCAGGCCTCGGCACTGATCCAACTGGAAGGCCATGGCCGCGAAACCTTGTTCGATGACATCGACCTGACCCGCAGCGTGGGTTGGTTCACCAGTGCTTACCCGTTGCGCCTGACGCCGCTGGCCGAGCAGGGCGACTCGATCAAGGCGATCAAGGAGCAACTGCGTGGCGTGCCCCATAAAGGTTTGGGGTATGGCGTGCTGCGTTACCTGGCCGATGACCTGTGCAAGCAGAGCATGGCCGCATTGCCGAGCGCGCAGATCACCTTCAACTACCTGGGTCAGTTCGACCAGAGCTTTGGCACTGAGGCGCTGTTCCATCCGCTGGAGGAATCCGCCGGCCTGGCCCATGACCCGGATGCGCCGTTGCCCAATGAACTGAGCATCGACAGCCAGGTCTACGGCGGCGAGCTGGTGCTACGCTGGACGTTCAGCCGTGAGCGGCATGATCAGCAGGTAATTCGCGATCTGGCCGAAGCTTACCTGGCCGAATTGCACAGCCTGATCGCCCATTGCCTGCAGGACGATGCCGGCGGCCTCACGCCGTCCGACTTCCCCCTGGCGCGCCTGACCCAGGTGCAACTGGACGCCTTGCCGGTACCGGCCAGCACTATCGAAGACGTCTACCCGCTGACCCCGATGCAGGAGGGCTTGCTGCTGCACACCCTGCTGGAGCCCGGCACTGGCCTGTATTACATGCAGGACCGCTACCGCATCAACAGCGCGCTGGACCCGGAGCGTTTTGCCCAGGCCTGGCAAGCGGTGATCGCCCGCCACGAAGCCTTGCGTGCCTCGTTCTGCTGGAACGTCGGCGAAGACATGCTGCAAGTGATCCACAAGCCCGGCAGCACGCCGATCGAATACCTGGACTGGAGCGCCGACCCGCAGGATGAGCAGGAGCCGCGTCTGCAAGCCTTGCTCAAGGCCGAGCGCGAAGCCGGTTTTGACCTGCTCAACCAGGCGCCTTTCCACTTGCGCCTGATTCGCGTGGACGAGGCGCGCTACTGGTTCATGATGAGCAACCACCACATCCTGATCGATGCCTGGTGCCGTTCGCTGCTGATGAATGACTTCTTCGATATCTACACAGCCCTGGGCGAAGGCCGCGATGCGCAATTGGCGACGCCGCCGCGCTATCGCGACTACATTGCCTGGCTGCAACGCCAGGACCTCAACGAAGCGCGCCAGTGGTGGCAGCAAAACTTGCAAGGCTTCGAGCGCGCCACGCCGATCCCGAGTGACCGCCCGTTCCTGCGCGAACACGCCGGTGGCAGCGGCGGCATGGTGGTGGGCGACTGTTACACCCGCCTGGATGCCCGCGACGGTGCGCAGTTGCGCGAACTGGCCCAGGCGCATCAGCTCACCGTCAACACCTTCGCCCAGGCGGCGTGGGCCCTGGTGCTGCGGCGTTTGAGTGGCGATCGCGACGTGCTGTTCGGCGTCACCGTGGCCGGGCGCCCGGTGGACATGCCCGAGATGCAACGCACCGTGGGGCTGTTTATCAACAGTATCGCGCTGCGGGTGAAACTGCCCGAGGACGGCCAGACGTGCAGCGTGCGCCAGTGGTTGAGCGCCTTGCTCGACAGCAATATGCAACTGCGCGAGTACGAATACCTGCCGTTGGTGACGATCCAGGAACACAGCGAATTGCCCAAGGGCCAGCCGCTGTTCGACAGCCTGTTCGTGTTTGAGAACGCGCCAGTGGAAGTCTCGGTGCTGGACCGTGCGCAAAGCCTGAACGCCACCTCGGATTCCGGGCGTACCCACACCAACTTCCCGCTGACGGCGGTGTGCTACCCCGGCGATGACCTCGGCTTGCACCTGTCCTACGACCAGCGTTACTTCGACGAAAGCACCGTGCAAGGCATGCTCGCTGAGTTCAAGCGCCTGTTGCTGGCGCTGGTGCAGGGCTTCCATGGCGACATGGCCGAGCTGGCGCTGATTGGCGAGCAGGAACGTGAATTCCTGGTGGCGGGCTGTAACCAGAGTGAGCGAGCCTATCCGCTGGAGACGAGCTACATCGAGCTGTTCGAGGCCCAGGTGGCAGAGCATCCGCAGCGCATCGCCGCCAGTTGCCTGGACCAGCAATGGAGCTACGACGAACTGAACCGCCGCAGTAACGGCCTGGGCCACGCGTTGCTTGCGGCCGGTGTGGGCCTGGACCAACCGGTGGCGTTGCTGGCTGAACGTGGGTTGGACTTGCTCGGCATGATCATCGGCAGCTTCAAGGCCGATGCCGGTTACCTGCCGCTGGACCCAGGGCTGCCCGGCCCGCGCCTGAGCCGCATCATCGACATGAGCCGCACGCCGCTGCTGGTGTGCACCGAGGCGTGCCGCGAGCAGGCCGTCGAGTTGCTGCAAGGGGTTGATTGCCAACTGCTGGTGTGGGAGGAAGTGCCCGCCCGTGGCGAAAACCCCGGTGTCTACAGCGGCCCGGACAACCTTGCCTACGTGATCTACACCTCGGGTTCCACCGGCTTGCCCAAGGGCGTGATGGTCGAACAGCGTGGCATGCTCAATAACCAGTTGAGCAAGGTGCCGTACCTGAACCTGAGCGATGCCGATGTGATTGCCCAGACCGCGTCGCAAAGCTTCGATATTTCTGTGTGGCAGTTCCTCGCCGCGCCGCTGTTTGGCGCACGGGTGGACATTGTGCCCACTACCATCGCCCATGATCCGCAAGGGTTGCTGGCCCATGTTCAAGCACAGGGCATCACCGTGCTGGAGAGCGTGCCGTCGCTGATCCAGGGCATGCTGGCCCAGGAGCGTATCAGCCTCGAGGGCCTGCGCTGGATGTTGCCGACCGGGGAGGCCATGCCACCTGAGCTGGCCCATCAGTGGCTGCTGCGTTATCCGCAGATTGGCCTGGTGAATGCCTACGGCCCGGCGGAATGCTCCGATGATGTGGCGTTCTTCCGCGTCGATCTGGCGTCGACCCGTGGCACTTACCTGCCGATTGGTACGCCGACCGACAACAACCGCTTGTACCTGCTGGACGGCGCTTTAGAGCTGGTGCCTCAAGGAGCGGTGGGCGAGTTGTGCGTCGCCGGCACCGGTGTCGGTCGTGGCTATGTCAGCGATCCGCTGCGCACCGCCCAGGTGTTTGTACCCAACCCCTTTGGCGCGCCTGGTGAGCGCCTCTACCGTACCGGCGACCTGGCACGGCGTCGCAGCGATGGGGTGCTGGAGTATGTCGGGCGTATCGACCACCAGGTGAAGATTCGCGGCTACCGCATCGAACTGGGTGAAATCGAAGCGCGCCTGCATGAACAACCGCAGGTGCGCGACGCGGCGGTGGGTGTGCAAGAGGGGGCCAATGGCAAACATCTGGTCGGCTACCTGGTGGCCGCAGACGCCACGCTGGAATCGAGTGAACAGTTGGAGCGCGTCAAGCAACGCCTGCGTACCGAACTGCCGGAATACATGGTGCCACTGCATTGGCTATGGCTTGAGCGCCTGCCCCTGAATGCCAACGGCAAGCTCGACCGCAAGGCCCTGCCGGCCCTGGAGATCGGCCAGTTGCACAATCAGGACTATGTGGCGCCGCGCACTGAACTGGAAACTACGTTGGCGGGTATCTGGGCCGAGGTGCTGAAGGTCGAGCGGGTCGGGGTGCAGGACAACTTCTTCGAACTGGGCGGGCATTCGCTGCTGGCCACGCAGATTGCCTCGCGGGTGCAGAAGACACTGCAACGCGATGTGCCGTTGCGGGCGATGTTCGAGTGCAGCACCGTGGCGGAGTTGGCCGAGTATATCGAGGGGGTGGCAGGCAATGAGATCAGTGCCGAGAAGGTGGATCGGTTGAGCGATTTGATGGCGGAGTTGGAGGGGCTTTAATCTTCGTTGTCTGTCAGGGCCTCATCGCAGCATAGGTATTTACATAACTCTGTAAGCTCAACGGTAACCACGATGCGAAGCGAGCCGCTCTTGATCTTGATCTGCTTTTGATCTTAGGCGCCCCGTTAAACCACGCTGGCGGATTACGGGCACACCGAGCCTAAGCGAGGTGCCGAGTGGTGGGGCAAGAGCGTTTTGCTTACTTTTGTCTGGGCCGGCATTCCGGCTTTTCGAAAGTGAGCCGCCGTCAGGGCGGAACCCTAAGTGGCCGTTACCGCAGGAATGGATATGTACACGGTCCAACTGTGTTGACTGTCAGGCCGTCTTCGCAGGCAAGCCAGCTCCCACCTTGGATCGCGGGGCATCAGTTATATCTGTGTCGGCTGCCAGGCCGTCACGGGAGCAAGCTCCCTCGCCACAGATTTAGCGTCGTGCCGAAGTTGTGTAGATACCTATGCTCATCGCAGGCAAGCCAGCTCCCACATGTTGAGTTGTGAATACATTCAAATGTGGGAGCTGGCTTGCCTGCGATGGCGCCCGCGAGGGCGGCGCTTATTTTGGTCCGAGAATCTTCACTAACTTATCCGGCGAAGGCGCCCCTTGCTGCTGCTGCAACCCACCCTTGTCATCCAGATAGAAAATCGCCGGCGTCGCCGACAACTCCAGTTCATCCATCAGCTTCATATTGGCATCAAGCTTGGCCTCGACCTCGGCCGGGATCTTTTCCAGCGCCTTGAGCTTGCTGCCCTTGCCGGCGGCTTCGTGTTCTTGCAGGGCTTTTTGCGGGTCTTTGGCGGCGAGCAGGGCGGCGGATTTGCCTGGGCTGTCTTCGCGGATGATGCCGACCATGATGTGGCGCAACTGCACCTTGCCGGCCTTCACCCACGGGCGGGCCTGTTCCCAGAACATGTTGCAGTACGGGCAGTTGGGGTCGCTGAACAGGTAGACGGTGCGCGGGGCGTTTTTATCGCCATCCTGGATCCAGCTGCTGTTCTCCATCTTGGCCCAGACTTCCTTGGCCATCGGCGCGTACACCAGTTTTTCCAGGGGCGCGGTGCTCAGGTCATTGCCTTGGGCGTCGTACAGGTTGCCCGCGATCACGTGCTTGCCGTCGGCGGTCAGGTACAGGGCCATGCCACGGTTCTGGTACTGGGCGGCATAGCCGGTGAGGCCGCTGGGGGCATCGAATTTGCCGATGATCTTGGCACCTTTGGCTTCGATCTGTTTGATCGGGGCCGGCAGGTCTTCGGCCTGGGCCAGCGTAGCGGCTAGCGTCAAAGGCAGCAGGGTCAGCAGGTGGCGGAGGCGAGGCATGTCGGTTTCCTTGTCGTGGTGTTGTCGAAGGGTTCCATGGCACGGGCCAGGCTGGCTTCGGAGAGTTCGCCCAGGTGGCTGTTGATCAGGCGCCCATCGGCTTGGTAGAACAACGTGGTCGGCAGCGCCATGGAACCCACAGCCTGGCCGAGGCGGCCGCTGGCGTCGAACAGCACATTGTCGAGGTTCAGGCCCTGGGTGGCCAGGTAGGTGCTGACGCTCTGCATGCTTTCGGCCTGGTTGACGAACAGGAAGGTCACATCGGGGCGCATGCGCTGGGCGTTTTCCAGCACCGGCATTTCGCGTCGGCACGGCGGGCACCAAGTGGCCCAGAGGTTGATCACCAACGGGCCGCCTTGATAATCCGCCAGTTGCACCACCTCGCCATTGGCATTGCGCAGGGTGATATCCGGCAGGCGCGTGCCTTTTTCGTACAGACTGAGGGACAGGCTGGTCATGCCCCAGAACAACAGGCCGGTGATCACCCCGGCGCTGAGCGGCTTGCGCAGGGCAGGGCGACGCCAGCCGTAGACCAGCGCGCCGAGAATCAGCGCGATGATCCCGGGCCAGGCGAGAAAGCCGCCGTCACGCAGGTCGACCATCTCTACCCAGTCGTTGCTGTAATAACTCCAGTACATCAGCACAAAGCTGACGCGGGCGGCGAGCAGGCCCAGCAGAAACAGGCTGAACAGCACCGACTCCGGGTTTTCGCCGCCGCGCTTGGCCACGCGCCAGCCCACCAGGGTGGCGAGAATCAGCGCGCTGATCAGCAGCAGGTGATTCAGGGCGATGGCGAAGGTGCCGATGGTGAGGGTCAGCATCAGAGAGCGTCCCGCGTCTGGGTCCAGCGTTGCAGGAAGGCGGCGGCGTCTACTTCGCCGGTGATGCGTTGGGCGCGGCGTTCTTCACCGTCCGGGCCGATCCACACGAAGCTCGGTGGCCCTGGCACTTTGTAGCGGCCCAGCAGCTCGCGGCTGGCGGCGTTGTCGGCGGTGACGTCCAGGCGTAACAGGCGCACGTCTTTGAGCGCGTCCATCACCTCGGGTTTGCCGAACACCTGTTTCTCCATGATCTTGCACGACACGCACCAGTCGGCGTAGTAGTCCAGCAGCACCCATTGGCCCTGGGCCTTGGCGCTGTCGAGCTGGCTTTGCAGCACGGCCGGGTCGTTGATCGTGGTGAAGGCATCGTGGGCGCTCGGTGCACCGGCGACCTTTGAGCCGCTGTAGACCTTCAACGGTTGCCACAGCTCATCGCTGCCACCGGCCGCACCCACCACCAGCACCGCGCCCCACAGGCCCAGCACCAGGGAACCAGCGCCGAATACCTTGGCCGCCAGGCCGGGCTCACGGGCCAGCGCCCAGCCACAATAAGCCATCACCAGTGCCAGGGCGCCCCACAGGCCGATCCACAGGCTGTCGCCGACCACTGGGCGAATCATCAGCACCGCGGTGCCCAGGAACAGGAAGCCGAAGATGCCCTTGAGCACGTTCATCCAGGTGCCCGGCTTGGGCAGGAAGCGATTGCCCACGGTGACCAGCAGCAACAGCGGAATGCCGATACCGATGCCCATGGCAAACAGGATCAGGCCACCGTGCAGCGCATTGCCGCTCTGGGCGATGTACAGCAGGGCGCCAGCCAGGGGCGCGGTCATGCACGGCCCCACCAGCAGGCCGGACAATGCGCCGAGCACACCGGCACCCACCAGGCTGCCACCGCTTTGCTGGCGGCTGACGTTATCGAGGCGGTCGCGCAGGAAGGCGGGCAGTTGCAGTTCAAAGAAGCCGAACATCGGCAGGGCGAGCAGCACGAACAACGCCGCAAAGCTGCCGAGGATCCACGGGGTTTGCAGCAACGCCGCCAGGTTGGCGCCGAGCAACGCGGCCATCACCCCCAGGGCGGCATACACCAGCGCCATGCACACCACGTAGCTGCCGGCCAGGGCAAAGCCGCGACGCGGGCTGGCGCCGCTACCGACCACCAGGCCAGCGAGGATCGGCAGCATCGGCAGCGAGCAGGGCGCAAACGCCAACAGCAGGCCCAGGCCGAAGAACACCAGCAGGCTCCACCCCAGGCTGCGCTGCTGCAGGCCGCTGGCCAGGCTTTGATCCTGGGCTTGCGCGGTCGCGGCGACGGCCGGGTTGCCGCCCAGGTCCACGGTGATCGACTGCGGCGGATAGCACAGGCCTGCATCGGCGCAGCCCTGCCAGCCGAGCTTGACCTGGCCGGTGGTGCCAGCGGGGATCTTCACTTCCAGGCCTTGGCGATACACCTGTTGTTCGCCAAAGAACTCGTCGCTATGGGCTTCACCCTCGGGCAGCACGGGTTTTTCGGCCAGACCGTCGAACTTCATGCGTTGCTGGTACAGGTAGTAACCGTCGGCAATCTGCCAAAACAGCTGGGTTTCGCCGCTTTCAAGACGTTCGGAGGTAAAGGCGAAGGCTTTGCCTACCGGGAGGAAGTCGGGTTTGGTTTCGAAGGGGCTGCCCGGCGCTGCCTGGGCGAATCCCGCGAACAACACCAGCAGAAAGGTAAACAGATGCCGCATGGTCAAGCCTTAGTTCGATGCAAGTGAGGCACACAATGTGTGGCGTTGATTAACCGATGATTAACCGCCGCTATTCTAGAGCGTAGAGATTGTCCGGTGTTGCGAACTTTAGCGGCATAATGCGCGCTTAATCCGTGGCTTTTCTAATCGCGCCATCTTTCATGAAGGGTTAACCATGCACGTACTGGTCTGTGAAGACGACGAACTGATCGCCAGTGGCATCGTGGCCGGCCTGACCGCCCAGGGCTTTACCGTGGAGCGCGTGGCCACGGCCTCGGCGGCGCGGGCGATGCTCAAGGCCGCGGCCTTCGACATCATGGTGCTCGACCTTGGCCTGCCCGACGAAGACGGCCTCAAGCTGCTGCAACAACAGCGCAGCCAGGGGTTGGACATTCCGGTGCTGATCCTCACCGCGCGGGACTCGGTGACCAACCGCGTCGACGGCCTGCAAGCCGGCGCCGACGATTACCTGCTCAAGCCCTTCGACTTGCGTGAACTCGCCGCTCGCCTGCAAACCCTGTTGCGCCGGGTAGCGGGGCGCAGCGTCAACCTGATCGAACATGGCCGCCTGGCCTACGACCCCAGCAGCCGCGAGACCTTCCTCGGCGGCCAGCCGGTGGACCTGTCCCGGCGTGAACAGGCGTTGTTGCAGGCGCTGTTGCACAACAAGGGCCGCGTACTGTCCAGCGAACAGCTCAAGGACAGCGTCTACGGCTTCAGCGACGAACTGGAAAGCAACGCCCTCAACGTGCATATCCACCACCTGCGGCGCAAGTTGGGCAATGGCATCGTCGAAACCGTCAGGGGGCTGGGCTATCGCCTCGGCACGGCTGATGGCGGAGAAAACACGCCGTGATGAGCTTGCGTCTGCGCCTGACGTTCAAGCTGGGCGCCGCTTTTGTACTAATCTGGGTGCTGGCGGCCGCCTGGATGCTCAACGATTTGCGCAACCAAATGATGTTTTCCCTCGACCAGCGCCTGGTGGCTTCGGCGCGCATGGTGGCCGGGCTCACCGAGCAGATGCCGGGCCTGGCCAGCGTCAGCGGGGGCGCGCATTTGCGCACCGAACAACTGAATGTGCCGGGTGGCATGGCTTGCCAGGTCAGCTCCTTGCGTGGCGAGATCCTGGCGCGCAGCCATACCACGCCGGAGGAAGGGTTGGAGTCGCGCCGCAGCGGCTTTCGCGACCAGATCATCGACGGCGTGGGCTGGCGCAGTTTTACCCTGTCCCGTGGCGACTTGTTGATCACCACCGCCGACCGCCAGGTGGAGCGTGAAGCCCTCAACCTGTCGATCCTGCTGGCGGCGTCGGTGCCGGTCGGCGTGGCATTGCTGGGCTGCCTGTGCCTGCTTTGGCTGGGCATTGGCCAGAGCCTGGTGCCGCTCAACCGTATGCGGGATGCCCTGATGCGGCGCAGTGTCGACTCCCTCGAGCCTCTGCAGATTCACCCGCTGCCCAGTGAACTCAAGCCGTTGCTCGACACCCAGAACCAATTGCTGCAGCGCATCGCCAAGACCATCGAGCGCGAACGTCGCCTGACCGGTGACGCCGCCCATGAACTGCGCAGCCCGTTGACCGCGATCAAGACCCACCTGCAAGTCGCGCGCATGACCGAGGGCGCGGCCCGCGACCAGTCCCTGGCGCACGCCGAGGAGGGCGCCGATCGCTTGCATCGCACCCTGGAGCAACTGTTGTTGCTGGCGCGGGTGGAGGGCAGCCTGTCGTTTGACGATGGCCTGCAGTCCAGTGCCGAGGAAGTCGCCCGGTTGGCGATCCAGGATGCCAACGCCGGCGACAATTCACGCATTGATCTGATCCTGGCGCCGGATCTTTCCCCTGTTCCAGTGGCAATGCCTGTGGGTCTTGCCGTCGCGGCCTTGCGTAACCTGTTGGACAACGCCTTGCGCCATACCCCGGCCGATACCCGCGTGGAACTGCAGGTGTTTTCTACCCCGGATAACGTGGTGTTCCGCGTGCGTGACCATGGCCAGCAGATCTCCAGCGAAGACCTGCAATACCTCACCCAACGCTTCTGGCGCAATGGCAGCAGCGAAGGCTGTGGCCTGGGCCTGGCGATTGTCCAGGCGATCGTGCAGCGCTGTTCCTGCTCGCTGCACTTCGACAGCCAGCCCGACGGTATGCGGGTTGATCTGGGAATGCCGTTGCGGCGCTGAGCTGCCCTTTTCACGTGGCAAATAATTACCGCCCGCCTGAGGCTCAAGCCTTCAGGATGGCGGTAATTTTTTTGCGCTTGAACGGGCCGAATGAGTCGGCCTGAATTGAAAAGGACTGTTCTTATGTTGGTGATCGACACCAGTTTCCCCGCCAGGGATTTCAACGACCGCCGCGGCGAATCCGTGCAGCAGGTGCTTGTGCACTACACGGCCGCGCCCTTTGCTTCCTCGCTACGCACCCTCACCCAAGATGGCGTCAGCGCCCACTATCTGCTGCCCGACCCCGCTGAACCCAGCTACCGCGCTGCCGGTTATGAAGAGCTGCGGGTGTTTCGCCTGGTGAACGAGGACCAGCGCGCCTGGCACGCAGGCGTGAGCTATTGGGCGGGGAAGGCCGATCTCAACAGCCGCTCGGTGGGCATTGAAATCGTCAACCTGGCGCGGGATGAAGCGGGGGTCTTTACCTTTCCGGAGTACGCACCGGCACAGATTGACCTACTGATTGAATTGCTTCGCGACCTGCTGGAGCGCTATCCGCAGGTGGGCCCCACTGACTGGCTCGGGCATTCGGACGTGGCCTACTGGCGCAAGAGCGACCCTGGGCCTCGGTTGCCCTGGCGTGTGCTGCATGAGGCCGGCATCGGGGCCTGGTTTGATGAGTCGAGCCGGGCGATGTACCAGCGCCGCTTTTGTCTCGGCTTGCCGCCGGAGGTCGAAGTGGAGCGGGCGTTTCAGCGTTATGGCTACAAGCCCGCGCAGAATCGCCGGGCCTTTGAGCAGCGCACCCGGGCGTTCCAGATGCACTTTCGGCCACGGGATTATTGTGGATTCCTGGATGCAGAGACGTGCGCGATTCTTTATGCGCTGAATGAAAAATACCGCGGGCTTCGGAGCTGAGCGCTGTTCAAATGTGGGGCTGGCTTGCCTGCGAAAGCGGTAGTGCCGTAACAGATGCAGCGACTGACACACTGCCTTCGCGAGCAAGCCCGCTCCCACATTTTAATCTCCCCACTATCGGTAAATATCCGACCAACCTCCTAAATCCCCGTGCACCTGAAGCGTCTCCACAACAGGAAATCCGTGCGCATGCCCTTGGGCCAGACGCCAACGGATCGGCAGTTTGGTCACGATCATCAGCGTATTGAGGGATCCAGAGATGTCAGTCGCTACCAGCCGTATCGAAGACGCCCCGGTGCAGGCCGCGGAAACGCTCTATCAGTTTGACGAAAGCCCGCTGCTGGCCCGCCAGCGCCAGCAGGAATCCAACGCCCGCAGCTACCCACGGCGCATCCCCCTGGCACTTAAACGCGCCAAGGGCATTTACGTGGAGGACGTGGAGGGGCGCCGGTTCATCGACTGCCTGGCCGGCGCCGGAACCCTGGCGCTGGGGCATAACCACCCGGTGGTGATCCAGGCCATCCAGCAAGTGCTGAGCGACGAACTGCCTCTGCATACCCTGGACCTGACTACGCCGGTCAAGGATCAATTCGTGCAGGACCTGTTCGGTTTGCTCCCATCGGAACTGGCGCGAGAAGCGAAAATCCAGTTCTGCGGCCCCACCGGCACCGATGCGGTGGAAGCCGCGTTGAAGCTGGTGCGCACTGCCACCGGGCGCAGCACTGTGCTGTCGTTCCAGGGCGGCTATCACGGCATGAGCCAGGGCGCGCTGAGTTTGATGGGCAGCCTGGGGCCAAAGAAACCCTTGGGCGCCTTGCTCGGCAATGGCGTGCAATTCCTGCCGTTCCCGTATGACTACCGTTGCCCGTTTGGGCTGGGTGGCGCCGAAGGTGTGCGGGTCAACCTGCATTATCTGGAAAACCTGCTCAACGACCCGGAAGCCGGCGTGCTGTTGCCAGCGGCGGTGATTGTCGAAGTGGTCCAGGGCGAGGGCGGTGTGATCCCGGCAGACCTCGACTGGCTGCGTGGCCTGCGCCGTATCACCGCGCAAGCGGGGGTGGCGCTGATCGTCGATGAGATCCAGAGCGGTTTTGGGCGTACCGGCAAAATGTTTGCCTTCGAACACGCCGGCATCATTCCGGACGTGGTGGTCATGTCCAAGGCGATTGGCGGCAGCCTGCCGCTGGCGGTGGTGGTGTATCGCGACTGGCTCGACACCTGGCTGCCGGGCGCCCATGCCGGGACCTTCCGCGGCAACCAGATGGCGATGGCGGCGGGCTCGGCGGTGATGCGCTACCTCAAGGATCACGACCTGGCAGGCCATGCGGCGACCATGGGCCAGCGCCTGGGCGAACACCTGCGCATCCTGCAGCGCGACTTCCCGCACCTGGGGGATATCCGTGGGCGTGGGCTGATGCTGGGGGTGGAGCTGGTAGACCCGACTGGTACGCCTGATAGTCAGGGCCACCCACCGGTGCATCGCCAGTTGGCGCCGCTGGTGCAGCGCGAATGCCTCAAGCGCGGGCTGATCCTGGAACTGGGCGGGCGCCATGGCAGTGTGGTGCGTTTCCTGCCACCGCTGGTGATCACCGCTGGCGAAGTCGACCAGGTGGCTGAGATTTTCGGGCGCGCCTTGGCGGCGGCCGTGGCCAGCCTGTAATTTTCCAGGCCCTTGGTACGTTTCTACAGATATCAGTGCTGCGCGTGGTGCGCAGCCAGCCTTTGAGCGACGGAGAACAGCAATGACCTCAGTATTTGACCGCGACGACATCCTCTTTCAGGTAGTGGTCAACCATGAAGAACAGTATTCGATCTGGCCCGACTACAAGGCTGTGCCGGAAGGCTGGCGCACCGTGGGCAAGAGTGGCATGAAGAAGGAGTGCCTGGCGTATATCGAGGAAGTGTGGACCGACATGCGCCCGTTGAGCCTGCGCCAGAAAATGGATGGCGCGGCCCTCGCCAACTGATTCACCTGGGTTCAAATGTGGGAGGGGGCTTGCCCCCGATTGCGGTGTATCAGCCAGCCAATGTTTAGCTGACACACAGCTGTCGGGGGCAAGCCATCTCCACATCAAGCATTACCGTGATGTGTGGGTATAGAGGTAATCCGTCGCCAACGACGCCAGCGTCCTCACGCCCACCACCAACGCCGACTCATCCACAAAGAACCCTGGGTTGTGATTCGGCGCCGCCTTGCTCATGTCCTGGTCCCTTGGGGTCACCCCCAGGAAGACAAACAGCCCCGGCGCCTCCTTGGCATAGAACGAGAAGTCTTCGGCACCACCCACCAACGGGCCCTGCACCACGTCATCCTGAGCCGCCCAGCGCAGGCTCGGCAGCATTTTCTCGGTCAGCGCCGGGTTGTTGATGGTGGGGTCGTACTTCTCGATGATCGTCACTTCGGCCTTGGCGCCACCGCTTTCGGCGATTTTCTCTACGGTTTGACGCACGTCTGCATGCAGCTTCTGGCGGATACCGTAGTCGTAGGAGCGAATGGTGCCGCTCATGTCCACCGACTCGGGGATGATGTTATAGCGGGTGCCACCGTTGATGGTGCCGATGCTCACCACAGAGGGGAATGACGAAATATCGGTACGGCGGCTGACCACGGTCTGCAGGCCGACAATGGTTTGCGCGCCAACGGTGATCGGGTCGATACCGTCCCAGGGGCGGCCGGCGTGGGTCTGTTTGCCGAGGATCCTGATGCGCAGGTCATCGGAGCTGGCCAGGGTCGGGCCCGGGCGGTAGGCGATTTGCCCGGCAGGCACGCCGGCCCATACATGCAGGCCAAACACCGCGTCGGGCTTGGGCGCTTTCATCACGCCTTCCTGCACCATCATCTTCGCGCCCCAGGTGTTCTTGCCGTCGGGGATAAAGTCGCTGGGGCCTTCTTCGGCCGGTTGGAAATAAAACACCACGGTGCCGGGCAGTCGCTCGCGCATCCCGGTAAGAATCTTCGCAGTGCTCAGCAGGATAGCGGTATGGGCGTCGTGGCCGCAGGCGTGCATCACGTCGACTTCTTTGCCCAGGTAGGTGCCCTTGGCTTTGGAGGCGAAGGGCAGGTCGGCGACTTCCTTGACCGGCAGCGCATCCATGTCGGCGCGCAGGGCCACGGTCGGGCCGGGCAGGGCGCCTTTCAAGATGGCGACGACGCCAGTGCGGGCCACCCCGGTCTTCACCTCAAGGCCGAGTTCGCGCAACTGTTTGGCGACCAACTCGGCGGTGCGGGTTTCGGTATTGCCCAGTTCCGGATGGGCGTGGATATCGCGGCGGGTTTCCAACAGGCTGGGTTCGAGGATTTTTGCCTGGGCGGCAATGGTTTCCCGGGCACTGTCCTGGCCGCTGCTGGCGGCGATCACTGCACTGCTCGCGACCGCGCCGAGCAGACCCAAAACCCATTGGTGTGTCAGACCGTTCATTCGCATACCAACCTCTCCTTGCTTATTGTTGTGGATCTTTCTCCTGCACGCTGCCGGCGGTCAGCACTTGCACGCTCAAGCGCGGTGTCGCCAGGTCAAGCCCAGCTTCATCCAGATGCCGCTTGAGCGACAGGTTGAACGCCCGCGACACTTCCCACTGCTTGATCGGCGCGGTCTTGAAGCGTGCGCGCAGGATTGCGCTGCCGGACTCGAAGCTTTCCACGCCCTGGATCTCCAGCGGCGACCAGATATTGCGGCGTTGCAGCGGGTCGTTGCGCATGGCATGGCCGACCTCGCGCATCAGTTTGATCGCGTCGTCGATTTCCATGTTGTAAGGGATCGCCACCCGGAAGATCGCGTAGCCGAACTCGCGGGAGTAGTTCTTGATGCTCTTGATTTCGCTGAACGGGATGGTGTGCACGATGCCGTCGATATCGCGCAGGCGCACGGTACGGATGGTCAGGCCCTCTACGGTACCGAGGTGGCCGCCGACGTCCACGTAGTCGTCGATGGCCAGGGAGTCTTCGATGATGATGAACAGGCCGGTGATCAAGTCCGCCACCAGCGATTGCGCACCAAAGCCGATGGCGATACCGATCACGCCCGCACCGGCCAGCAGGGGCGTGACGTTCATGCCCATGTTCGCCAAGGCCACGATGGCTGCGATGATAAAGATGGTCACGAACAGCACGTTGCGGATCAGCGGCATCATGGTTTGCGCACGCGCGTTGGCCAGGCCTTTGCGCGAGCGGGTCAGGGCGTGGTGAATGGCCGTGTCGCTGAGGATCCAGATCAGCCAGGCAAACAACAAGGTCCCACCGAGGCCGAACAGCTTTACGGCTATTTCATGGCCTTCACCTTCGGTAAAGCGAATCATCGACAGGCCCCAGACCCGCAGCCCCAGTTCGATAAATACCAGCCACACCATCAGGTGCACCAGGGTGTAGACAAAGCCTTTGAGGCGTTCGGAGTACAGCGCGTGGCGTTTGTGCCCGCGTTGCGGCTTGAGAGCGTGGCGGCGCACCAGGCCGTTGATCACCATGCACAACACCAGCAGCACCGTGCACAGCAACGACTGGCGCAGGGCGGTGCTGGTGTCGCCGGCCGACAGGAAGGTGGCGAACAGTGAGATGCCCACCAGCAGAAGAGCCGGGATGTACCAGAAGGTGCCGATGATCGACAGAGTATCGGTGAGGGCGCGGCGGGTCAGTCGGCGCGACAGCGGCTGGTTGCGGATCAGGTGCGCGATGGGGCGGCGGAAACGCAGGATAAACACCCCGGTGGACAACGCCGCCATGACATTGGCCACGGTCGCGGCGGTGTGGGCCAGATGCTGGCCGAGCGCGGCAACCAGGCGCGGGTCGCTCAAGGCTTCACCGAAGGCGGCAAAACTGCCGATCCACCACAGCGGGCGGAACGCCTGGTGGCGCAGGATATACAGGGCGCGGTGGCGGTGCGGGCCGTCGAGTACGGAGAAGGCAATCACGCAGATTGCCGAGAAACAGGTGCCGACTACCAAGGCATAGGCCAGCACCATGGCCAGGGATTTGCCCAGGGAGGAAGGCAGGGCGTAGCTCAGGTAAACCGTGATCACCAGGGCGATCAACCAGGGGCCCAGCTTGCGCAGGGCAAAGCGCAGCATGTCCCAGGTGCGTGGGTGTTGCGGCAGCTCTTCGGGCAGGCCGAAGCGCTCGCGCACCCGGTGGCTGAGCCAGATCAGCGCGGCGGCCAGCAGGCTCCATACGGCCAGGATCACGGCAAAACCGAAGATGATCGGCAGCCATTCGCTGGCCGGCAACATCAGGGCGGCCAGTTCATCCTTGGCCAGGTCGACTTCATTGGACCAGCGCCCCAACGGGCTGTCGGCGCCGGAAAACTGCTGCTCAAAGCCCGACAGCGTACTGCCGATCAACCCGAGTACCCCGAGTTCGGCGGCGGGCTGGGCCTTTTGCGTGGCGGCGCGCAGTTTCTTCAGGTCGCTGAGCAACTGGGTGCGCTGTTGGTCGTTTTCCAGGGTTTTGATCACTTCGTCCAGCGACTGCCCCAGGGGCACTTCCGCCTGGGGTTGGGTCTTGCTGGAGCCGCCCAGCATCCCGGGCAAGCCCACGGCTTGGGCGGGCATCACTGGCAGCAGCGTGAGCAGGGCGATCAGCAGGTAGCAGGGCAGGGCAAACAGACGGGAGAACACGAGGCGGTCAACCTTGAAAACGACGAATTGACCGAGTGTACGAGGCCGCTATGCCCAATGCGAGCGCATTTGTCACTGCGCCAGTTTGGCGAGGATCTTGTAGAGCACGGTGCCGAGGATCAACAGCATGCCGATCCACATGCCAAACACGCCCAGAGGCTTGTCGCGAAAGTTGAAGCCGACCGCGAGCATGATCATGCCGATCACGATGGGGATCAGCATGGCGTGGAATGAGGACATTGAGATCATGGCGAGGGGCGGCCTTGTCGGACTGGAAGTTCTGACAAGTCTAGGCCGGATTGGCAGAAGTGCAGTTGATGTGAGTCAGATAGCCTTATATCTGTTTGGAAACCCATCGCGGGCAAGCCCGCTCCCACACTGAAATGCATTCACAGATCAAATGTGGGAGCGGGCTTGCCCGCGATGGGCGCGCCTCGGTCTCAGGGTAAATCGCGGCTGGCGTAGAACGCTCCCAGCACCTTGACCAGATGCGCCAGGTCATGGCTGCCGCACAGCTCGCGGATCGAGTGCATGGCAAAGGTCGGCAAGCCGATGTCCACGGTGCGCACGCCCAGGTGGCTGGCGGTGATGGGGCCGATGGTCGAGCCGCAGCCCATGTCGCTGCGCACCACGAAGCTTTGCACTGGCACTTCCTGGGCCATGCACAGGTGGCGGAAGAACCCGGCGGTTTCGCTGTTGGTGGCGTAGCGCTGGTTGCTGTTGACCTTGATCACCGGGCCGGCGTTGAGTTTCGGGCCGTGGTTGGCGTCGTGTTTCTCGGCGTAGTTGGGGTGTACACCGTGAGCGTTGTCTGCCGACACCAGCAGGGATTTCTGGATGGTGCGTACGAATTCCTCACCTTCTGGCAACAGGCGGCGCAGGGTCTGTTCCAGCATCGGGCCATCGGCACCGCAGGCCGAGCAGGAGCCGACTTCTTCGTGGTCGTTGCACACCAGCACGCAGGTTTCATCGGTGTCGCTGGTGAGCAAGGCTTGCAAACCGGCGTAGCACGACAGCAGGTTGTCCAGGCGCGCACCGGCGATGAAGTCGCCATTGAGGCCGATGACTGCCGCGCTTTGGGTGTCGTAGAAACTCAGCTCGTAGTCGAGTACCACATCGGCGTTCAGCCCATGCTCGCGGGCCAACTGTTCGGTGAGCACGGCGCGAAAATCCACGCGCTCGTCACCGGCAAACTGCGCCAGGATCGGCGGCAGCTCGGTCTGGGCATTGATTGCCCAGCCCTGGTTGGCTTCACGGTTGAGGTGAATGGCCAGGTTGGGAATGATGGCGATCGGCAGCTTGAAATCGATCAGTTGGCTCTCGACCTTGCCATCGCGGCGGAAGGTGACACGCCCGGCCAGGGACAGGTCGCGGTCGAACCAGGGCGCCAGCAGCGCGCCGCCGTAGACTTCCACGCCCAGTTGCCAGAAGCCCTGACGTTGCAGCTCCGGCTGGGGCTTGACCCGCAGGCACGGGCTGTCGGTGTGGGCGCCGACCATGCGGATACCGTCCTGCAGCGGCGATTGGCGGCCGAGCTTGAAGGCGATGATCGAGGAATCGTTGCGGGTCACGTAGTAGCGACCGTTGGCCTCGGTGGTCCAGGTATCGCGCTCGTCGAGACGCTGGTAACCGGCCGCTTCCAGGCGTTGGGCCAGGGCGGCAGTGGCATGAAAAGGAGTAGGGGAGGCCTTGAGGAAGTCGATCAGGCCTTGATTCAACGCTTCGCGCATAAATAGCTCCAGACAGCAGTGGCGAGAGTTTACCGTATTGGCCAGATATTTGGAGTGAGCGTGCAGGGCCGAGAACCACACCAAACCCTGTGGGAGCTGGCTTGCCTGCGATAGCGGTCTTTCTGTGCCAGATGTATTGGCTGGCACGCCGATATCGCAGGCAAGCCAGCTCCCACATTTGACCGCATCAGCCCTTCAAAAAGGGGCTGGGCACTCGAAGCGCAGGCGCTCGCCGCTTTGCGGATGGGTGAAGCTGAGCATGCTTGCATGCAGGCACAGGCGTGGCCAGGCGGTCAGGGCTTGTTCATGGGCGTACAGACCGTCACCCAGCAACGGATGCCCGATGGACAACATATGCACGCGCAACTGGTGCGAGCGCCCAGTGATGGGTGTCAGCTCTACGCGGCACCAGTCGCCGCAACGCTCCAGGACTTTCCAGAAGGTCAGTGCATGTTTGCCGAACTCATGGTCGACCACATGGCGGGGCTTGGTCGGCGGGTCATAGCGCAGGGGCAGGTCGATGCTGCCGCTGTCCAGTGCCGGCTGGCCCCAGGCCAGGGCGGTGTAGGCCTTTTCGGTCTCGCGGTCGTGAAACTGGCGGGACAGTTCGCGGTGGGTATCCGCGTCCCGGGCCAGCAGGATGATCCCTGAGGTTTCCCAGTCCAGGCGATGGACGATGCGGGCTTCGGGGTAGCCGTTTTCCTGCAGGCGAGTGATCAGGCAGTCCTTGTTGTCGTCGGCGCGACCAGGCACCGAGAGCAGCAGGGTCGGCTTGTTCACCACCAGGACGGCGTCGTCCTGATGCAGGATATGGATATTGGACAGCGGCATTAAACAGCCTCGTAACAAACGCCAACGGCGGCTCGCCCACCCGGTTCCCCAAAAGGGATCAAGGTGATCGAGCCGCCGTGGCGACCGCCCGTTCGATCAACGATCGGGCAGGGTGATATTGAGTTCCAGAATCGAGCAGCTGCCGTCATTTTCCAGGGCGACATGCACGTCATCGTTGCCGATATTGACGTACTTGCGGATCACCTCGACCAGTTCCTTCTGCAAGGCTGGCAGGTAATCCGGCGTGCTGCGTTGGCCGCGTTCGTGCGCCACGATGATCTGTAGACGCTCTTTCGCTACCGACGCGGTACTTGGCTTTTTGTTGGCGCGAAAGAAGTCGAGAAATTTCATTGTTTAGTTGCCTCCAAAGATACGCTCGAAGAATCCCTTCTTCTTGACATCGAGGAAGCGGTGTTCCACGGTCTTGCCCAGCAAGCGATCCACGGCATCGCTGTACGCCTGGCCGGCGTCGCTCTGGTCGTCGAGAATCACCGGTACGCCCTGGTTGGATGCCTTCAGGACGGCCTGGGATTCCGGAATCACGCCCAGCAGGGTCACGGCGAGGATTTCCTTCACGTCTTCAACACCGAGCATTTCGCCGTTGTTGACGCGCTCCGGGTTGTAGCGGGTGAGCAGCAGGTGTTCCTTGATCGGGTCCTGGCCTTCTTCGGCGCGCTTGGACTTGCTGGCCAACAGGCCGAGCATACGGTCCGAGTCACGTACCGAGGAGACTTCCGGGTTGGTTACCACGATGGCTTCGTCGGCGAAGTACATCGCCAGGTGAGCACCGGTTTCGATACCGGCCGGAGAATCGCAGACCACGTATTCGAAGGTTTCCTTGAGCTCGGCGAGCACTTTGCCGACGCCTTCTTTGGTCAGCGCGTCTTTGTCACGGGTCTGGCTGGCGGCCAGCACGTACAGGTTCTCAAGGCGCTTGTCCTTGATCAGGGCCTGTTGCAGGTTGGCTTCGCCGTTCACCACGTTGACGAAGTCATACACCACGCGACGCTCGCAGCCCATGATCAGGTCAAGGTTACGCAGACCGACGTCGAAGTCGACGATGACTGTCTTGTGGCCGCGCAGAGCGAGGCCGGTACCGATAGCGGCGCTGGTGGTGGTCTTACCCACACCACCCTTGCCGGATGTAACCACGAGAATCTTGGCCAAGGTGTTTCACCCCTAAGGAAAAAGGACTTTCGGTCCCTGAAAAACATCTCTTGGAACTCGCCGCAGGCGGACAGCCTTTGCAGGAAAAAGACGGGGTTTCCATGGGGAAACACCAACTTCCAAAAAGTCCTACACAAGTCTTGCCGGTTTCGCTTTGCTATCAGAGTCTAGAGATGCTTGGAAAATGCGGCAGTATCCGTTAAAGACGGATGATGTTCAACACATCGCCCGACAGGTTGACCTGTACCGAAGCGCCCCACAGTGGATCGCGGCGCAAATCTTCGGAAACCTTGTACTGACCCGCGATGGAAACCAGCTCGGCGGTCAACTGCTGGCAAAAAATACGTGCCTTGGTATCCCCCTTGATGCCGGCCAGGGCGCGTCCGCGCATCGGGCCGTATACATGGATGTTGCCATCGGCAAGAAGTTCCGCCCCCGGGCTGACCGAGGAGACCACCACAAGGTCGCCACCCTGGGCGTAAATCTGCTGCCCGCCGCGTACCGGCGAGGTGATGATCTTTGTAGGCCTGATCGCAGGCTCGGGTGGTTTTTCCGGTTTTTTCTTTTCTTCGCCGACCAATGGTTCCAGCGCACGCTCGCGGGCGCCGGACGGCGGCAGTACTGGCAGTTCAATGGCGATGGCGGCGGCAATGTCTTCGATGCGGCTGGCGCGGATGGCCAGTGTGCGCAGGCCATGGGAACGGCATACGCGCATCAGGCCGGGCAAATCAATCACGCCCTGGCCAGCCGGCAGCTTGTCCAGCGCCAGCACCAGCGGGGCGTTGTTGAAGAAGTTCGGCGCCAGGGCGACCTTGGCGGCCAGTTGGCGGTCCAGGGCGTCGAGGTCATTGCGGGCCAGTTCCAGCACGGTAATGGCGAGCATGCTGCCTTTTAGCTGGAACACGGGATCTTGGTCTAGCGGTTCGGTTTGGCTCATGGTCGGCGAAAGCGGCTTGTCACGAAAAGTGTCGAGACTTATAACGAGAACACTCACCCGCCGCAAGCCGAGTCGAACCGTTGTAGAATGCGCGGCCCTTGTCTTTACCGGAATCTGTAATGGATCGCCCGCGTTTTCGAGCTGTATTTCTTCACCCGCGTTTTTGGCTGCTATGGCTGGGGCTCGGCCTGCTGTGGCTGGTCACCCAGTTGCCGTACCGGGCATTGTTGACCATTGGTCGCCTGCTCGGTGCGGGCATGTACCGTGTGGCGGGTGATCGTCGCCGTATCGCAGCGCGCAACCTTGAACTGTGCTTCCCGGAAAAATCCGCCAAGGAACGCAAACGCCTGCTCAAGGAAAACTTTGCCTCCACCGGTATCGCCTTCTTTGAAATGGCCATGAGCTGGTGGTGGCCCAAGCCGCGCCTGGCGCGCCTGGCCCATGTCGAAGGGCTGCAACACCTCACCCAGGCACACTTGGAAGGCAAAGGCGTGATCCTCATGGCCTTGCACTTCACCACCCTGGAAATCGGCGCGGCGCTGCTGGGGCAGAAGCACACCATCGATGGCATGTACCGCGAACACGGCAACCCGTTGTTCGATTTTATCCAGCGCCGTGGCCGCGAACGCCATAACCTCGATTCCCTGGCCGTGGAGCGTGACGACGTGCGCGGCATGCTCAAGCTGCTGCGCGCTGGCCGGGCCATCTGGTACGCGCCAGACCAGGACTACGGCGCCAAGCAAAGCATCTTCGTGCCGCTGTTCGGCATCCAGGCCGCCACCGTCACCGCCACCAGCAAGTTCGCACGCCTGGGCAAGGCGCTGGTGGTGCCGTTTACCCAGGAGCGCCTGGCTGACGGCAGCGGTTACCGCCTGGTGATCCATCCGCCGCTGACCGACTTCCCGGGTGAAACCGACGAGATCGACTGCCTGCGCATCAACCAGTGGGTCGAAGCCTCGGTGCGCGAATGCCCCGAGCAATACCTGTGGACCCATCGCCGCTTCAAGAGTCGGCCGCCGGGTGAGCCCAAGCTGTACGAAAAGCGCCGTCGATAATCCCAACCCCTTCTCACCATGGAGTGACGCAATGCGCCCAGCGGAACCGGTCACAGGCTTGATTCTTTCCGGCGGCGGGGCGCGAGCGGCTTATCAGGTGGGGGTGCTGGCGGCGATTGCCGAATTGCTGCCGCCAGGGGCAGCGAATCCTTTTCCGGTGATCGTCGGCACCTCCGCCGGCGCGATCAATGCGGTGAGCCTGGCCAGTGGAGCCAGTGACTTCTGCGCGGCTGTCCAACGGCTGACCGCATTCTGGCAGGGCTTTCGCAGCCATCAGGTGCTGCGCAGCGATTGGCCGGGGGTGATACGCCAGGCCAGTCGCTTCCTGATCCATAGCCTGTTGGGCCTGGGTCGCCAGGTGCCGGTGGCGTTGCTCGACAGCTCGCCACTGTGCGACTTGCTGCAAGCGCGCTTGAACCTGGACGGCATCGACGAGGCGATCCGCCGCCAGCACTTGCAGGCGGTGGCGGTGACGGCCTTTGGTTATGAGTCCGGGCAAGCGGTGACCTTCTATCAGGGCGGCGGCACCATCGATGCCTGGCTGCGCCATCGGCGGATCGGCGTGCCGACCCAACTGACGGTGGAGCACTTGCTGGCGAGTTCGGCGATTCCGCTGTTGTTCGCTCCGGTCAAACTCGATGAAGAGTACTTCGGCGATGGCGCAGTGCGGCAGTCAGCGCCCATCAGCCCGGCCTTGCACCTGGGGGCCAGCCGCGTATTGGTCGTCGGTGTGAGCGGCAACCCAAGGGGCAATGAAGCCTCGACGCAACGCACCTACACCGGCCAGCAACCGACCCTGGCGCAAATCGGCGGGCACATGCTCAACAGCACCTTCATTGACAGCCTGGAAAGCGATATCGAGCTGCTGGAGCGCTTGAACCAGTTCAGCCGCGTCGTGCCTGCGGATGCGGCGGTGCAGGGCCTGGCGCCGGTAGAGGTGTTGGTGATTGCCCCCAGCCAGCCCATCGATGAAATCGCCGCGCGACATCGCCAGGAATTGCCGGCGGCGTTGCGTGTGTTTTTACGCGGGCCTGGGGCAACCAAGACCAGCGGGGCAGGAGTGTTGAGCTATCTGTTGTTCGAGGCGGGATATTGCAGTGAGTTGATCGAACTGGGGCGCAAGGATGCGCTGGCCAAGCGCGAAGAAATCACCCGTTTCCTGGGCCTGACGCCGAACTGAATGTGGGAGCTGGCTTGCCTGCGATAGCGGTATGCCAGCCAACACTGCTGGCACAGACACATCGCGATCGCAGGCAAGCCAGCTCCCACAGGGAACCGCGATCAACCTTTAGAAGTGGTATTTGACCAGGAAGCTTGCTGTGTCCTGAGTCGTTTTGAATGCCCCCGAATCCTCGATCCCGTACTTGTTCTTCCAGTAGTCGTATTCAAAACCCACATATAACTGCTTGTCGCCCCAATGCAGCGCCTTGCCCAGGTCGTATTTGACCTGTGGGTTGAAGTGCAGGTTGGCGTGATAAGTGCCGCGGGCGTTCTTGTCGTTATCCACCACCCAGTCCATGAAACCGTCGATCAGCACGTCGGAATTGCCCACGGGAATAGTGTAGGACCAGACCGGAGTGATCTGCCACACGCCGTCACCCGGACGATTGCCCTCGGTCTGGCGCTGGTAGAAGTTCAACTGGAAGTAGTCGAAACCGGGGATGTTCAAGTCGAATGCCGGACCCAGCAGGTAGGACTCGTTATCGCCCTCGCCGAACTCATAGGTGAAGGCCAGCAGCACGTCCTTGATCGGGCCGAACGACAGGTCCTTGTCCAGGATCTTGCCGAACGACAAACGCGGGCTGAACTCGCCGTAGTAAGTATTCGGGCCGACATTGCCGTCTTCCTTGCCGTTGTAAAAGATACGGTCGAGGAAGAAGAAGTTGTCGCCGTACTTCCATGCGTCGGCATGTTCGAAGGTGACGGTTTGCTGGATCTGCGGGTTGACGGTAAAGCTCTTGCCCCACAGATAAGTCAGGCTGTTGTTTTGCCACTGCAACAAGTCACCGGCGACGGCCTGGCCACCGGCCAACAGTGATCCTGCCAGCATCAGGCCTTTGAACATGGGTTTCATTCGGTTGCTCCCGAGTTAAAGTTTTATGGTTTTTTTTCTTCTACGCAGGCGCTCTGGTATGGCGCCTTTTGGTTCGCTGCAAAAATCGTCTGTTCGGTCAGCTTTAATGCTTTTAGCAAGAGCTGCGCCAAGGTGTTTAAAAAGCCAAAAAATCCCCGTCGGCTGCAGCGGATGCAGTCGAATTCAGGGGACTTTTGCGCACTTTGGCAGCAAACATCAGGCCGGGATAAGTTGGCCTTGAGGTCAGCTTTTACATTCGCTGTTTTTTTTTGAGTCGATTCGAGCGGGCGCGGAGAATACTGGCTCCCAGGCCTGGGCTCAAGTGCGCTGTAACAGAGCGCGAGGGGCAAGAATGGGGCGCGGCGTGTGGCCGGCCCCATGTCAAGGTTGTGCATGTGGGGGTTCCCTGTTTGTTGTTATTTTTGTACTAACAAAGGAATCAATGCGTATGCGCGACTTCGGGGCGCTCAGCGCCGCCGAGGATGTTGAACAGGATGTTGAGCGACAGCGCGCTGAGGGTGGCCATGGCGATGCCGCTGTGGGTAATCGGGCTCATCCACAACGGCAGCTGTGCGAAGAACTCCGGGCGTACCACGGGGATCAGGCCCATGCCGATGCTCACTGCCACCAGCAACTGGTTACGGCGGCCGGCGATGTCGGCTTCCTGCAGAATCTTGATCCCGGTTGCCGCCACCATCCCGAACATCGCAATCGCCGCGCCGCCGAGTACCGCAGGTGGAATTGAAGCCACCAGATAGGCCGCCTTGGGCAACAGGCTGAGCACGATCAAGAACGCGCCGGCCATGAGCGTGACCGAGCGGCAGCGCACGCCGGTCATCTGCACCAGGCCGATATTCTGCGCGAAGGAGGAGTGGGTAAAGGTGTTGAAGAAGCCGGCAAAGAACGACGCGCCGGCATCACACAACAGGCCGCGTCGCAGCATCTTCGGCGTGACCTCCTGGCCGGTGATCTTGCCCAGGGCGAGGAACATGCCGGTGGACTCGACAAAAATGATCACCACCACCAGGCACATCGACAGGATCGGCGCCAACTCGAACTTGGGCATGCCAAAGTGCAACGGCGTCACCACCTGCACCCACGGCGCCTGGGCCAGGCCACTGAGGTCGACCATGCCGATCACACCACATAGCGCGTAACCCAGGCCCATGCCGATCAGTACCGAGATGTTCACCCAGAAACCGCGCATGAAGCGGTTGATCAGCAAGATCGTGGCCAGTACCAGGGCGGCAATCGCCAGGTAGACCGGCGAGCCAAACGTGGCGGCGGCGCTGCCCCCGCCGGCCCAGTTCACCGCCACGGGAAACAGCGAAAGGCCGATGGCGGTGATCACCGTACCGGTCACCAGCGGCGGGAAAAAGCGCACCACCTTGGACATGAACGGTGCGATGAGCATGCCGAAGAACCCGGCGGCGATAGTCGCGCCGAAGATGCCCTGCAAACCGATGCCGGGCATGCCGGCCATGGCGACCATGCTGCCCACGGCGGCAAAACTGGCGCCCATCATCACCGGCATGCGGATGCCCATCGGGCCGATGCCGAACGACTGCACCATGGTGGCGATACCGGCCACCAGGAGGTCGGCGTTGATCAGAAAGGCGATTTCTTCACGGCTCAAGCCGGCGGCCTGGCCAATGATCAGGGGCACGGCGACGGCACCGCCGTACATCAGTAAGACGTGTTGCAGGCCTACCAGGATCAGTTGCAAGAGGGGCAGCCGCACCATGGCGGGCGCGGCAGGAGTCTGCGTTTCTAACTGGGACATGCAACACCTCGAATCTTTTTATTTTTGTGTTGTTTGGCATTCAATTGCCGGATGAAACTTAATCTTCAAGCCATCACTGATCTCCCTTGTGGGAGCTGGCTTGCCTGCGATGGCGGTGTGTCAGTCACCGAAAGCGTTGGTGATCTGCCGCTATCGCAGGCAAGCCAGCTCCCACATGGGAACGGTGTGAAACAGTCAGTTGGTGCGGGCCCCCTGATTGATCCAGGTGCCGATCAGGTCTCTTTCCTGCTGGGTCATCTGGGTAATGTTGCCCAGCGGCATGATCTGGCTGGCCACGGCCTGCGCTTGAATCCGCGCCGCCTGCTGCTGGATCTGTGCCGGTGTGTCGAACATCACCCCAGCCGGGGCCGTACTGAACAGCGGGCTGGTGGGCTTGGCCGAATGGCACACGGTGCAGCGTTGCTCGATCACGTGGTGCACCTGGCCGAAGTCCGTGGTGGCCTGGGCCGGTGCCGGTTCAGCGGCGGGTGCGGCAGGCGCGGCCGGTTTCAAGCCACCGCCCAGTGCGGTTTCTGGCAGGGGTTGGTACTCGATGGCAGCCGGTGCCTTGGCAATCGGTTCAGCCGGCTTGGGCCCGGTCACGTAGGCCAGGCTGATCATCGCCAAGGCGCCCACGGGCAAGGTCCATGCATACTTCTGGCTGTCATGCCGGGTGTTGAAGTAATGGCGCACCAACACTGCTGCCACCGCGATACCGGCCAGGATCAGCCAGTTGTATTGGCTGCCATAGGTGCTCGGGAAGTGGTTGCTGATCATGATGAACAGCACCGGCAAGGTGAAGTAGTTGTTGTGGCGTGAGCGCAGCAGACCTTTGGCCGGCAGCGCCGGGTCGGGCGTGCGGTTCTCGGCGATGGCCGCCACCAGCGCGCGTTGGGCCGGCATGATGATACGGAACACGTTGCCCACCATGATCGTGCCGATCACTGCACCCACGTGCAGGTAGGCACCGCGGCCGCTGAACACCTTGCTGAAGCCGTAAGCCGCCGCAATCAACAGCACGAACAGGATCAAGCCGAGCAGGGCGGGGCGTTTGCCCAGGGCCGAGTCGCACAGGAAGGAGTAGATGAACCAGCCGGCGAACAGTGAGCCGATGCCCAGCAACACGCCTTCGGTACCGCTGAGGCTGCTGCCGGGGGCGAGCAGGTACAGCGTCGGGTTGAAGTAGAACACCACGCACAGCAGCGCGACGCCCGACATCCAGGTGAAATAGGCTTCCCATTTGAACCAGTGCAGGTTGTCCGGCATGGTCGGCGGGGCCAGTTTGTATTTTTCCAGGTGGTAGATACCGCCACCGTGGATCGCCCACAAGTCACCGGCCAGGCCGTTCTTGGGGTTGACGCGATTAAGGTTGTTTTCCAGCCAGACGAAGTAGAAAGAAGCGCCGATCCAGGCGACGCCAGTGATCATGTGAACCCAGCGCACGCTCAGGTTCAGCCATTCCAACAGATGTGCTTCCACAGTCTTTACCTCTCGCCTGTCACCCTTGTTGTCGGGTGATCAGACCTTCTCTTATTGGTGGGGGGCGAGGATCAACCGCTCATCCTCTTTGAAAAAATGCTCATCGCAGTTATTGCCTGTGCCACTGCGATCAACCACCAGGAAGTCATCCCGCTTTTCGATCGTCAGCACCGGGTGGTGCCAGACGCCGCGATGGTAATTAATGCCCTGCCTGCCGTTGGTGACGAAGGCGCGGACCAAGCCCGATACAGGTTCATCGCCAAGTGGCGCGACCACGATCAGAAAGGGGTTGCCGAGCAGCGGAATGAAAGCCTGGCTGCCCAGCGGGTGTCTCTCCAGCATGCACACGGTCAGCGGCATGTCCTGCGCGTCGGCGCGGAAGATGCTGATGATGGCGTGGTCTTCCGGCTTCGCGGTGTCGACCGTGGCCAGTTTGTGAAAGCGCATGGTCGACCCGTTGTTGATCATGAAGTGATCGCTGCCGTCGGTTTCGATAACGTCTCCGAAGGGGGCGAAGGCTTCTTTGGTCAAAGGTTCGATCATCAGTGTGCGCATGGCTGTCTTCTTATCCGAATACTGTGTTGTTTGGTCTATTGCTATCGCGGGCAAGCCCGCTCCCACATTGGGAATGCATTCCCCTGTGGGAGCTGGCTTGCCTGCGATGGGGTCACCGCTTACTTGGCGACTTTGCCCAAAACCCGCAGGCGACTCACACCACCATCCGGGAACACGTTCAAGCGGATGTGGGTAATCGGCCCCAGCGCCTTGATCTGCTCGGCGAAGGTGTGTTCGGCGTGCATTTCCAGCTTCTGCGCCGGCAGCAGTTCGCGCCAGAACAGCGACTGGGTTTCGATCTGGCTGTCGGTGCCGCCTTTCACGAAGGCGCCCTGGATCGAGCAGGTGTCCGGGTAGTTGCCCTTGAAGTGCAGGGTGTCCACCACGATTTTCTCGATCTCGCCCGGGTGGCCCAGGGCGACGATCACCCAGTCATTGCCTGGCGTGCGACGACGCGCGGTTTCCCAACCATCGCCCATGTTGATGCCGCGGCCCGGGTTGAGGATGTTGCTCATGCGGCCGAAGTGTTCGTCGGAACAGGCCAGGGCACGGCCGCCATTGAGCGCGGCGGCCAGGTCGACCTGTTCGTTGTCGCCCACCGAAGACCAGTCGCGGAACGGCACGCCGTACACACGCAGACGGGCCACGCCGCCATCCGGGTAGATGTTGAAGCGCAGGTGGCTGAACGCCTGGTCGTTGTTGATCTCGTGGTAGTGGTGGCTGTTGCCTTGCAGCTCGACGGCTGACAGCACTTCCACCCACTGGGTGTTGGCATCCGGCTCGCCCGAGGCCAGGAAGCAGGCTTCCAGGGAAGCCGACGGCGGGAAGTTGCCGGTGAAGAATGAAGTGTCGATGTCCACGCCTTTGATCGAACCCGGCACGCCCAGGCGGATCACCGCACTGTCGTAGCCTTCGAAGCGCTTGCGGCGTGACTCCCAGCCGTCCATCCACTTGCCGTTGTCATCGAAAACGCCCTCCTTCCACACGGCCGGGGTCGGCTGGAACAGGCGGTTGGCGTCAGCGAACCAGTCATCGGTCACCGAGATGATCTTGGTGCCCAGGCGGGCGTCGGCCAGGTTGACGAACTTTTCGAAAGGTACGGCGTAAGCTTTCATTCTTCTTGTCTGCCTTAGATAGAGTGGCTGGGGATGGACTGCTAGAGGGTCAGTAAACGGAACAACGCGATCTTGTTGATCTCGTCCAGCGCGCACTTGAACTCGGTGTCTGCCGAGTTGTGGATGCGCGTTTCGAACGCGGCGAGGATCTGATGCCGGTTGCTGCCTTTTACCGCCATGATGAAGGGAAACTTGAACTTGGCTTTGTAGGCCTCGTTCAGCTCGGTGAAGCGAGAAAACTCTTCGGCCGTGCATTGGTGAATACCCGCGCCCGCTTGTTCATCGGTGCTGGCTTGGGTCAGTTGGCCCTGGACGGCAGCTTTTCCGGCCAGGTCCGGGTGAGCATTGATCAGCGCCAGTTGCGAGGCGTGATCAGCACTCAACAGGATATCGCTCATGCGCTGGTGCAGGGTTTCGATCTGGTCGATCGACGCGTCCTGGCCCAGGTCGAAGGCCTTTTCGGCCACCCATGGCGAGTGTTCGTAGATATCGGCAAAGGCCTGGACAAAGGCGTCGCGGCTCAAGGTCGAAGGTTTCAGGGTCTGGAACGCAGTCATTTCGCCGCTCCCGGGAAAGGGTGGGTTTGGTGCCAGTGACGGGCGATGTCCACGCGACGGGTGAACCACACCTGATCATGGCTTTTGACGTATTCAATGAAGCGCTTGAGCGAGGCCAGGCGTGCCGGGCGACCGATCAGGCGGCAATGCAGGCCGATCGATAGCATCTTCGGCGCTTCGGCACCTTCGGCATACAGCACGTCGAAGGCATCCTTGAGGTACTCGAAAAAGTCATCGCCCTTGTTGAAACCCTGCACCTGGGTGAAGCGCATGTCGTTGGTGTCCAGGGTGTAGGGGATCACCAGGTGCGGCTTGCCGTTCGGGGTGTTGGGTTCCCAGTAGGGGAGGTCGTCGTCGTAGGTGTCGCAGTCGTACAGGAAGCCGCCTTCCTCCATCACCAGGCGACGGGTGTTGGGGCCGGTGCGGCCGGTGTACCAGCCCAATGGGCGTTCACCGGTGAGTTCGGTGAGGATGCGGATGGCTTCGAGCATGTGCTCGCGCTCCTGAGCCTCGTCCATGTACTGGTAGTCGATCCAGCGGTAGCCGTGGCTGCAAATCTCGTGGCCGGCGGCGACCATGGCGCGGATCACATCCGGATGCCGCTGGGCGGCCATGGCCACAGCGAAGATGGTCAGCGGGATGTCGAATTCTTTGAACAACTTGAGGATGCGCCACACACCGGCACGGCTGCCGTACTCGTACAGCGACTCCATGCTCATGTTGCGCTCGCCTTGCAGCGGTTGCGCCGAGACCATTTCCGAGAGGAAGGCTTCGGACTCTTTGTCACCGTGCAAAATGTTGCGCTCGCCGCCTTCTTCGTAGTTGAGTACGAACGACAGCGCAATGCGTGCCTTGCCCGGCCAGTGGGGGTGAGGAGGGTTACTGCCGTAACCGATCAGGTCGCGTGGGTAGTCAGCGCTCACTGCAGTCTTCCTTCTTGTTCGTGGTAGCAGGTGTGTGTGGCGTCCGGGCAGTGGAATGACTGAGTGGCGTCACAGCGATGAGTGATTGTATACAACTTATTGCAAACTTTGTAAGCCTGCATTTCTGCATTTTTTCTGAACGGGCTCTCTACGGGTCTCTGCAAGAAACTTGCCTGAGTGGTCAGGTTAAGATCAAAAAGCCCACTGTAGGAGCGAGCTTGCTCGCGAATAACCTGAGGGCGCCACTTTTCATCCTGGGAGCCCGCGTTATCGTTGGCGTTTTTCGCGAGCAAGCTCGCTCCTACAGGGGGTTGAAGCGCTGTGAAATTTATTGTGTACAATTTTCTTTGAAAATGTCTTAATCAGCCATCGCCGGCTTTTTCACTGCCCTGAAAGAGTGCGGGTTTCTCTATGACTGACTTCGGGAGGCGCATAAAAGCCATGGGACGTTTGACCACACACGTTTTGGACGCCGCGCACGGTTGCCCCGGCAGCGCAATCAAGGTTGAGCTGTACCGCGTCGAAGGTGCGCAGCTCGAGCTGGTCGCTACCGCCACCACCAACAGCGACGGCCGCTGCGATGCGCCGCTGTTGCAAGGCGACGATTACCGCAGCGGTGTCTACCAACTGCAATTCAACGCCGGCGATTACTACCGCGCCCGTGGCGTGCAGCTGCCGGAGCCGGCTTTCCTGGATGTAGTGGTACTACGCTTTGGCATCAGCGCCGAGCAAGAGCATTACCATGTACCCCTGTTGATTTCGCCTTACAGCTATTCCACCTATCGCGGTAGCTGAGTCGTCACCTCGCTTCATACCCCCAAATGCTCTTCGTTGGTTTCGCCCGCGCACACTGCGGGCTTTTTTTCGCCCGTGGTGTGTTCAACTATCTAACGCCTTTTGAGCCGCGACGCTGCCTAGGCTGGTGTTTGTCCTTCCATCAAGAAGAAAGCACCATGACTTCAGCCATCGGCAACATCTATTCAGATGATCCGGATATCACTGCCGAACGCGTGCAGCAGCACATGCGCGATCAACTGACTCGGCGCATCAACACTCATCCCCAGCCCGGCCGCCTGGTCAACCAGCTCGCGCAGGCCGACCGGCGGTGTTTCCAGTCGACCAGAGTGCTCGCCCGCTTGATAGGTCATGCGCCCCGGGTTCTGGGAGTGATTCGTGCCGCGCTGCGCAAGGAATTTGAAATTGACCCCGACAGCCTGCTGTTTACCCAGGCGGCATTGCCGGGAGCGGCCGCTAAAGTTGACAGTTTGACCGACCGGGCGCTGCTGTCGCTGGCATTGCCTTCGGTACCGGACAACCTCAATCAATTCACCTCCTTGAGTGTCAAGGGCGATCCAAACCGTCGGCTGCCGTATACGCCTTTGCAGGTGTTGCGACGCATGATCGCGATGAACCTGCTGGAGCGGCTGCCTCAAGCGGTAACGGAATATTGGCAGGCTTTGGCGCATGGATCGTGGCACACACGTCAGGAACGCTGGGCTGAATCATACGCCGCAGCTTTTGCCGAGCAGGCTTTCATGGCACGGCAACTGGATGAGATTTCCATTGCGGGAATGACCCTGGTCCAGCAATTGGTGGATGCCCCCGACACCGAGGCCCGCCAGCGCGCCGGGGGCAGTTGGGCCAGCGTGCGGGTAAGCCAATTGATGTGGCCAGGCTTGCCTGCAGTCGCGATTCCCGGGGCACTGCATATTTATCGAGACGGCGACCCCGAGGGTGCGCCGCATGTGATTTACCTGCCGGGCGTGGCCCGCCATTTTTACGAGTACCCGTCGTTCTTCTCGCTTCAATGCGGCCTGTTGGCGTTGACCAGTCAAACGCTGTTCGATGAACTCTGGCAATGCTTGCCATTAAAGCGTCGTCACCAATTATGCAGACCTGATCACCTGAGCCCAGCCTCCGTTGTCGTGCGTGGCGCGGCGGTGACGGAGGATGCGTTGGCGTTGAGCGCCCGGTCGTTGCTGGATGGCCAGTGGGCGAATGAGTTGGCCTGCGCGCTGGCGATCAATCATGCGCATGTGTTCGCTGCAAGCAGGCCGCGGCCTGAAACGTTGTCGGCCACAGCCTTTCTCCGTTCGATCGAGCAAGCTCGCAAACGGCTGGCAGGCAGCGCCCGGCTGCACAACGTGTGCGACCAATTACTTACCTGGGACCGGCAACGACGGCAGCCGGAAATCCTGTTTGCCAGTGCGCTGCCCGAGCTGGCCCGGCTTACGGCAGAGCAACAGGTCAAACGCTATGAAAAAGGCCTGGTTGCGTTGCTCAACCAGGATGATCTGAGTGCGCAGAGCGCGGCGTTCGAACAGGTGTTGGCGCTCGAGCGTCAGCGCAAGGAGCACACGCAGGTGCTGAGTGCACAGATCAAGGATGCGCAGCATCAACTGTTCGATTTGCCGTTCTGGCTTGCGCGCCCTGGGGGAGGGCGCAGGCGTGCTGCGCTGTTTTTGCGCGCCCAGGTCGAAGCATTGCGCTGTGAGGTTGAGTTGCAACACCAGCTCAAGCTCATATCCACGGCGCATCGTGACGTGATTAGCGAAGTGCTGGACCAGCCTGCAGCGCGCAAACGCCCTGGCAGTCAAACCCAGGTGCTGTCGGTCTCGGTGGGCAGCGCGCCGGATGCCTTCTATCCGCTGCATAACCTGTGGGTGGTGACTCGAGTGGCGGCGCTGAAAAAACCGGCAGGCGCAATTCCAGTGGTGCTGTATGCATTTGGAGACTATGGCGGGCTTATGGCTTTTTCCGGCCTGGAGGCGCTGACGCAGGGGCTCAAAGCGACACTGGGCAGCAGTGACTATTCCAGGTTATGGGGTTGTGTCGAACGGGATAAGCTCCACGACTTGCGCGCCCATGCGGTGCGCAACACGCTGGCTGTGCGTTACGAGCCTGTCGACATCAGCCCCACTGGTCTCTCGCTGAAAAACCTGGTGATGTACTACGCAGGGTTGAGCAAACGCATCGGTGGCATGGCGGGGCTTTTCGGCGAGGTGAAGGATGCGATGGTCAGCCGCTTGTTGTGGGTGGTCGAGCTGCACCAACATCTCGCGTTTCCTCCCAACCATGCTTTAAGCCAGGCGTTGGCCAATGTAGACGTGCTGCGTAAAGTTGCGCTTGAGATGAAAAGCTCCCCAGCGTGGCTGGCCAGCGCAACGCCTACCCAAGTCAAACAATTCCAACGCCTAAAGCGCAGGTACCTGGGTAGTGCCGCTGCCGCTGAAAGCGGGCTTGTGCAGATCCTGCCTGACCTGGACACCTTCGCCCGCAGTACGTTGATCGCTCGTTTGACTGAAGACGGTTTTTACCCGGAACTGGACATCGACAAGCCGTTGATCGACTTACCGGATGACACCTACAGCAGTTTTTGTGGCCACGAAAGTCGCTGCATGCCGGGCGATCGCAAAGTCATCGTGACACCCAGCCTCAAACGCCACACGTTCAGCATGCTGCAACTGGCGTTGCATAACCTTGACTCGCAAGCACCCTGGACACGCCCGCGATTGACACGCGGCCGCTATCTGCAACCGCAGTGGCGCCAGCGACTGAACGCCGATTATCTGATCAACACCGTGTCTTCGCTGGATATCGGCGGTAATTACGCGATACGGGCCCACCGTGCATTTTACCCTGCGGGGGCGAGCGGTCAGAGGGAAGAACGTATCCCTGTGCTGATAAATCGCACGTTGCGGGACTGCGCGCAGATGCAGCTTTTTTCGGCGACCGCCCAGGGTTTGAGCGCCCAGGCGCAGAGCCTGTTCAAGGTTGCAATGGCAGCCCGCACGGCTGAGGACCTGTTAAAGAACGGGCATCGGCTGACGCTCAGTGTGGTTCATTTGGTAGGACACACGATGCTGCATGATCGTTACATCGCAGGCATTGTGGTGATGGCGGACCAGGCCAGCGGACGCTGCGTGGTTTACTGGCCGGCCGCGCCCCAAGCCTTGGTCATCAGCGAATACACCAGTGTGGGAGTAGCCCTGGCGGCGCTCAATCGTATGGCTGCAGAGCCCGATTACGTTAAGGTTCTGGCGCGACAGGTTGCACCGGGTTGGGCATTCGAGGCCATTACCCATAACGTCGATGCAACAAATGAGAACAGCTCGATTTCTGACGTGGATTATATCCTCGCCGGTTTTTCGTTCATCGCAGGCGTGTGGAAGGGCTATGAGTTTTTCCGCTCATTCAAAATCACGCACCTTGAGCCTACGCCAGCGGTCAGTGAAATCGAAGCGCTGATCCACGAGCAGATTGCCAGTGCACCGTCGAACTGGTTGGCGGTGGTGCCCACCACCTACCGTGACGCCATGGCACTGCTGCACGCGGCCAGCTCGCTGGAGCTGCAAGGGCGGGTTCAAGCCGTCAGTAACTCCAGCTGGATGTTGGCGACTTATCGGGTTCAACGCCTTGAAGAGCAGAGCGAGGCCACAAGGCGCGGGTTGCTGGGTATTTTGATTCCGTTTTTCGGGAAGGTTAACGCCTTCCACGAGTTGCTGTTGGCTGCCCGACGCTATCATCGCTTTGGTGACCCTAACGATGCCGTGGATGTGGCGTTCATGACCCTGTTTCTGGCGGTCGAACTAGCGACAGACTTTGCGCCTGTTCCCAAAGTGAAGGGCGGTAAGGTCACAGGCATGCGTTCGCCGATGAAGGTTCTGAGTCGTATCCGTCGCTTGCCGATGGCAATGCGTAGTCATTTGCCCAGCGCGTCGTCGTCGCTGGTGGCGCAATCGAAGCTCTTGGAGCGTTTCAGAATCAAGGGTAAGCCCGAGGGCGCCGTAGCGTTGAAAGGACCGGGCAGGCAAGGCGTGCATGTCAAGAACGGCGAGCAGTTCGTCGCGGACGATACGCACCATTACCCGGTTTACCAGCGTGAAAACGAAGAGGTATTTCGCCTGCGAAATAGCCGGGAACCGGGGCTGGATGAGTTGGTCCTCAACATTCAAGAGCCTAAAGAGTGGTTGTTGGGCATGAATGCGCCACAACCTGGGCCCAGCTCCGGGGTGCATAACCCATGGCCCGTTTCCCCATTGCCGGATTGGCAACCCCCTCGTACGCGCACGGCTACTGAGAATCGGATTGTTCAGTCACGTACAACGGACACCCAGTGGCTGAGTTGGGGAATTCAAGTCAACCGCAGTCAAATTGTGGACTTCCCTGCGCCTGGAGTGTTTGAGGTTGGTGCAGCTCCCAGAGGTTCTTCGCTCAATGCCAGGTTTTTACGCGTGGCTCCTCCTTATACCGACATCCAGGATCCGAACAGCGTTTTTTACCGGATGCTCCCGCAGGGTGATCGTGCACCGTTGAACGGCCTGGTGTTTATCACCCGAAATGAGCCACCGGGGCGATCCGCGCTAACCGATATCATGCGCTGGACAAGCACTGATATTCGCGACCAGCCTATTCCCGTATCACGCTTGCCTTCAGGTGGGTGGCAAAATCATCCGGCACTGTTCGACAGGCCGTTGAGGCACTATGTGAGCATGGCCTTTCCCACCCTGACGAATGACGCTCGAACGTTTGCCGTCATAAGGTTGGTTGAGTTGTCAGGTCCTTCCCGGGCTGCCACGGCAAGCCATTTGCTCGACATCCGCGCGACGCTGGACGAATGGCTACCTGCGCCTCCTGCGAGGAGCGGCCAAACGGATGATTTACTCCGGATGTTGCGACCTAATGAACGGCGCAGCGAATATCTACACATCGGTTTTGAAGGCAAGGCGCCCGGCTTCACGCGTGTTGACTTCATGCCGCCTCATCCGTTAGACCCGAGCCTGCAATATGCTGTCAGACCGGTCAGGACGCAGAGGCTTGAAGCAGAGCGCGCCGCCGTCAGAACCGTGTTGGAGCAGCAGGGGTACCGCGTTGAGGACTTGTCTGTGCGACGCCCAGGGTTACCTCTTGGAGAAAGCAGTATTGAATCAGTCGTGACTCATCCCCGTTCGAGCACAATTTACTACGTGGCCTACCAATGGTTTGAGACAGGGCGAATTCGCGTGAGAACGAAGCTTTCGGACAAGTGGGTTCGGGTAGCCATCAACTCCCACCCTGACTCTCTTTTATTAAGGGCGGTTGACAACGCGATGCAAGAACAACGCTTGGTGCGGATTGCGGCCGGCATCCAGTGGCCCACAAAGGGACAGCTGGCCCCCACTGTTTATTTCGTCAAATTGATCCCTTAGCGTTGATGAGAGCCATTGCACCGGCACCGCCAAACAGCGCGGCGCTGGTGCGGTTGAACCAGCTCTGGCCCGAACCGCTGCGCAAATACCGCGCGGCGCCATGGGCGCCCAAGCCGTAAGCCAACTTGCATAACAGGTCGAGCACCGTCCAGGTGGCGATCATGATCAACAGTTGCGGTAAAAACGCCTGCTCGGCGCTGAGAAACTGCGGCAGGAAGGCCGCAAAAAACAGGATGTCCTTGGGGTTGCTGGCCCCCAGTACGAAGGCCCGGCCAAACAACGCACCAAAGCGCGGCACAGCCGGGGACTGTGGCACTTCGGCGCCTGCGCTCGGCAGCCGCGATTGCTGCCAGCTTTGCCAGGCGAGGTAGAACAGGTACAGCGCGCCGACGATCTTCAGTGCGCTGAACAATTGCTCGGATGCCAGCAACAGCGCGCCGAGGCCAAGTGCCGAGGCGCTCAGCAGACAGATCGAAGCAAATACGCCGCCCAGAAACGCCGGGTAAGAGCGGCGCAGGCCGAAGTTGAGGCTGTTGCTGATCATCAGCAATGACAGCGGGCCGGGAATCAGAATCACCACCAGCGCAGCGCCGCTGAACAACAGCCAGGTATCCAGGTTCATCTACAGTTCTCCCTTACGTGCAAAAGCCCCACCCGAAGGTGAGGCGGTTTCTCAGCCCTTCCTGAACTACAGAAAGATGAACTTGGCGATAAAGATCGCGCACAGCACCCACAGGCTGATGGAAATCTCACGGTACTTGCCGGTGCCGGCCTTCAACGCCACATAGGTGATAAAGCCCAGGGCGATTCCGTCGGCGACCGAAAATGTCAACGGCATCATGATCGCGGTCACGATGGCCGGAATGCTGTCGGTGGCTTCATCCCAATTGATATGGGCCATGCTCGCCATCATCAGCATTGCCACGTAAATCAATGCGCCCGCCGTGGCATAGGCGGGAATCATGCCCGCCAGCGGCGCGAAAAACATCGCCGCCACAAACAGCACGCCTACGGTCACGGCAGTCAAGCCGGTGCGGCCGCCGGCAGCTACACCAGCAGCACTTTCCACATAGCTGGTCACGGGCGGCACGCCAACCATGGCGCCGAACACGCTGGAAGCACTGTCGGCCTTTAAAGCACGAGACAGGTTGTCGATCTTGCCGTCTGCCTTGACTAGCCCGGCGCGTTGGGCAACGCCCATCAGTGTACCGGCAGTGTCGAACATGTGTACAAAAAGAAAGGCAAATACCACGCTTATCATGCTCACATTGAACACACCCATCACGTCCATGGCCATCCAGGTCGGTGCCAGGCTCGGTGGGGTAGAGAGAATGCCGTTGTAATGCACCAGGCCCAGGCCCCAGCCCACCAGGGTCACGGCGATGATGCTGATCAGGATCGCGCCGAATACGCGGTGGTAACTGAGGATGGCGATCAGCAGGAAGCACACCGCCGCCAGCAATGGGGCGGGTTCATGCAGGGAGCCGAGCTTGATCAGAGTGGCCGGGCTGTCGACGATGATGCCGGCGGTTTTCAGGCCGATCACCCCCAGGAACAGGCCCACGCCCGCGCCCATGGCATGACGCAGGCTGACCGGGATACTGTTGAGCAACCATTCGCGGATACGCGACAGCGTCAGGATCATGAACAGCACACCCGAGACAAATACCGCACCGAGGGCGGTTTCCCAGTTGTAGCCCATGGTGCCGACCACGGTGTAGGTGAAAAACGCGTTCAAGCCCATGCCCGGCGCCAGGCCCACTGGCCAGTTGGCGTACAGGCCCATCAACAGGCAGCCCAGCGCGGCGGCGATGCAGGTGGCGACGAAAGCCGCGCCGTGATCGATACCGGCATCGGCCATGATGTTGGGGTTGACGAAAATGATGTAGGCCATGGTGATAAAGGTGGTGAGGCCGGCGATCAGCTCGGTCTTCACTGTGGTGCCATGCAAGCGCAGTTTGAACAGGCGCTCCAGCCAACCGCCTCGGGGCGCGGCCAGATCCAACGTAGGGGCTTCGGTTTTACGGCTATCCACAGCGAGTACTCCTCAATCGTTTTATTGTTATTTCCAGCGCCGGTTACATGAGTGGGCAACCGCGCTTTGAGGTACTGGCGGGCTTTGTTGACCAAAAGGTCAGAAACTCGCACGAGGCGAATTATGCTTTTGTATACAAATAAAGCAAATAATGTTTTCGATTGTCTCGGCGAAAACGGATGAAAGGCCCAGGCCAAGGGATTTATTCTGCACGACGCCTTGAAACAAGCCTTCGATACCCGCACCTTGTGGGCGCAAGCATTCGGTCAGCGCGGCGAAAAGGGGAGCCCCATGTACAAGGTTTATGGCGATTACAAGTCGGGCAATTGCTACAAGGTCAAATTGATGCTCAATCTGTTGGGCATCCCGTATGAATGGATCGATATCGATATCCTCAAGGGCGATACCCAGACCCCGGCGTTCCTGGCCAAGAACCCCAATGGCAAGGTCCCGGTATTGGAGCTCGAAGATGGCACCTGCCTGTGGGAGTCCAACGCGATCCTCAACTTCCTCGCCGATGGCAGCGAATTTCTGCCGACCGAACCGCGCCTGCGCACGCAAGTCCTGCAGTGGCAATTCTTCGAGCAATACAGCCACGAGCCCTACATTGCGGTGGCGCGGTTCATTCAGTTTTACCTGAACATGCCCGAGGATCGGCTGGAAGAATACAAGACCACCCACAAAGGCGGTTACAAGGCCTTGAGAGTGATGGAGCGTCAGCTTCAAGCCACGCCTTATTTAGTGGGTGAGCAATTTTCCATTGCCGATATTGCGTTGTATGCCTACACCCATGTGGCCCATGAAGGCGGCTTTGACCTGGCGCCGTATCCGGCGGTGCAGGCGTGGTTGCAGCGGGTGGCCAGTCATCCTCGGTATGTGCCGATGCTCGACTGATTCACTCGGTCCAATGTGGGAGCTGGCTTGCCTGCGATAGCGTCACCCTGGTGCCCCGGCTAAACCGAGGTGTCTGCATCGCAGACAAGCCAGCTCCCACATTCAGCGCGGCGGCGTGTCAGGCAGTGCTTTGTTGAGCAGTTCAAAGCAGCGCTGCGCCGCCGGGCTCAAGCCCATCCCGCTACGGCTGATCAACCCGATCTCCCGATTCACCCCGGGATGATCGATGCTGATCCGCTTCAAACCTTCCAGGCTATCGGCCGCTGACTCCGGCAACACACTGATGCCCAGGCCCTGGCGCACCAAGGCCAATACGGTCGACATGTAGTTGGCCTCCATGCCGGCGTTCAGCGTCAACCGTGTCTCATCGAACAGCGTGTCCACTTGCTCGCGCACACTGCTGTCGCGCCCGGTCAGGATGATCGGCTGGTCCGCCAATTGTTCCAGCGTCAGTTGGCGATGGCGGGCGAGCGCATGGCCTGACGGCACAAATGCGCACAAACGATCATTAAGCACGGGCACGAAGTCCAGGCCGTGGCTCAGGCGGGCGCGCACGCCGATGCCGAAATCCACTTCGCCGTTGCGGACCTTTGCGTGAATGCGCTGGGCCACCAGGTCATGCAGGCGCACTTCAATGCCGGCGAAGCGTTCGCGAAACAGGCGCAAGGCTGGGGGCAGGGCGCCAGCGCAGACTGAGGGCAGGGCGGCGATGGTTACCACTCCACGGCGCAAGGCGGCGAGGTCGCGGGAGCCGGTGACGATGTTGTCCAGGTCCAGCAGCAGTTTTTCCATGGGCCCGCGCGCCTCCTGGCCCGCAGCGGTAATGCTCACGTGGCGCGGGCTGCGGTCGAGCAGCGCGACGCCGAGCCAGTCTTCCAGTTGTTGCACCTGCACGGTGAGGGCCGACGGCGAAAGGTGTAACTCGTTGGCCGCTTTGGTGAAACTGCCAGTGCGGGCCACCGCGAGGAAGGCCTGGATGTGCTGGATCGAGTTTTTCATTTTGTTTTTCCGAACGTGCTAGGCCGAATATTCCAATTTACAAAGACTAACCCGCTTCCAATACTCCAGGGAAAACAATAACCGGCCAACCAGGCCGCCCTGGAGTAACCCATGCTCGCAACCCTGGGTGTCATCACCATCCTGTGCCTGCTCACTGCCGTCATGAGCAAGCGCCTCTCGCCACTGGTGGCCTTGATCGCCTTGCCGATCATCGCTGCGCTGATCGGCGGCTTCGGCCTGCAAACCAGTGCCTTCATCATTACCGGTATCAAGAACGTCGCCCCGGTGGTCGGCATGTTTGTGTTCGCGATACTGTTTTTCGGGATCATGACCGACGCGGGCATGCTCGATCCCATCATTGATCGCATCCTGCGCACGGTCGGCACGCGTCCTACACGGATTGTGGTGGGGACCGCGACCCTGGCGTTGCTGGTGCACCTGGACGGCTCTGGCGCGGTGACCTTTCTGGTGACGGTGCCGGCGATGCTGCCGCTGTATACGCGGCTGGGCATTGATAAACGCATCCTCGCCTGCGTGTGTGCGATGGCCGCCGGCGTCAACTTCCTGCCCTGGACCGGCCCGGTGCTGCGTTCGTCGGCGGCGCTGCATGTGCCGGTGGCCGACCTGTTCCAGCCGCTGATCCCGGTGCAGATCGTCGGGCTGATCTTTGTTTTCGCCTGCGCCTGGTGGTTGGGCCATCGCGAAGAAAAACGCCTGGGCCTGGGCGCCGGTTCCAGCGTGGAGGCGGTGCCGCAACGAGTGCTCAGCGATGACGACATCAAGCTGCGCCGTCCACGGTTGTTCTGGGTCAACCTGGTGCTGACCGTGCTGGTGATGGTGGTGATGATCGCCGGCTGGGTCGACCCGGTGGTGATGTTCATGCTCGGCACCGTGGTTGCGTTGTGCATCAACTACCCCAACGTGGACGCCCAGCGTGCGCGCATTGACGCCCATGCGAAAACCGCCCTGACCATGGCCAGTATCCTGCTCGCCGCTGGGGTATTTACCGGCATCATGCAAGGCACCGGCATGCTCAAGGCCATCGCCGAAGTGGCGGTGGCGCAGATTCCGGCGGGCCACGGCAAGTTGATCCCGGCCGTCGTGGGCTTTTTGTCCATGCCCATGAGCATGTTGTTTGACCCCGATTCCTACTATTTCGGCGTGATGCCGGTGATCGCCGAAGTCGGCAAGGCCCTGGGCGTCGACCCGCTTCAGGTGGCCCAGGCTTCGCTGCTGGGCGTGCACACCACCGGCTTCCCGGTCAGCCCGCTGACCCCTGCGACCTTCCTGCTGGTGGGCCTGTGCAAGATCGAACTGGCCGATCACCAGCGCTTCACCATTCCTTTCCTGTTTGCCGCCTCGGTGTTGATGACCCTGACGGCGTTGCTCCTGGGAGTGATTTGACATGAACACCTTGCGCATCGGCTCCGGCGCCGGCTACTCCGGCGACCGTATAGAACCTGCTGTAGAACTGGCCGAACACGGCGACCTGGATTACCTGGTCTTCGAATGCCTGGCCGAACGCACCATCGCCCTGGCGCAACAGGCGCGTATCAGCGACCCGCAAGGCGGTTATGACCCGCTGCTGGCTGAGCGCATGCGCCGTGTCTTGCCCTTTGTGGGGCAGGGGACGGGGCGTCGACGCCTGCGGGTGATCACCAACATGGGCGCGGCCAGCCCGCTGGCGGCGGCCAGTGAAGTACGGCGCATTGCTGGCGAGCTGGGCCTGGGCCTCAAGGTTGTGGCAGTGGTCGGGGATGACGTGCTGCATACCTTGTCTGCCGAGCAGTTGCTGGATAACGGCCAGACCGTAGGCGCATTGGGTGAGCGGTTGATTTCTGCCAATGCCTACCTGGGCGTGGAGGGCATTGTTCAAGCGTTGCGCGCCGACGCCGATGTGGTGATCACCGGGCGCGTGGCCGACCCTTCGCTGTTCCTGGCGCCGCAGATGTTCGAGTTCGGCTGGGCCTTCGATGATTGGCCGCGACTGGGCCGGGGCACGCTGGTGGGGCATTTGCTTGAGTGCGCGGGGCAGGTCAGTGGCGGTTACTTCGCCGATCCCGGCTTCAAGGATGTGGAGGACCTGGCGCGCCTGGGCTTTCCCCTGGCCGAGATCGACGCCGACGGCAATGCAGTGATCACCAAGGTGGCAGGCTCGGGTGGGCGGGTCAGCCGCGCGACCTGCGCCGAACAACTGATTTATGAAGTTCACGACCCGGCAGCCTACTTGACCCCGGATGTGACGGCCGACTTTTCCCAGGTCGGGTTTGTCGAGGAGGGCGTGGACCGGGTGCGTGCCCAGGGAGCCAGTGGGCGTGCCCGGCCTGATCAACTGAAGGTCAGCGTCGGTTATCTGGACGGTTGGATTGGTGAAGGGCAGATGTCTTACGGCGGTCCCGGCGCTGTCGCACGGGCCGAGTTGGCGCGGGAAGTGGTGCTCAGGCGTCTCGCGTTGATAGGGGTCAACATGCAGGACCTGCGTGCCGAGTTGATCGGCATGGATTCATTGCACGGCCCTCGCAGCAGCGTCGAGCCTTGGGAAGTGCGCCTGCGGGTTGCCGCCCGTTGTGACGAGCGCAGCGACGCCGTGCGGGTCGGCAATGAAGTAGAGACCCTCTACACCAACGGCCCGGCCGGCGGCGGTGGGGCGAGCAAGAGCGTGCGTCAGGTGGTGGCGGTGGCGTCGTTGCTGTTGCCCCGTGAAGCGGTCAAACCGAGGATTGAAGAATGAAACTGCACAGGCTGGCCCATTCCCGCACCGGGGATAAGGGTGACACGTCGAACATCTCTATCATTGCCTATCGCGCCGAGGATTATCCGTTGCTGTGTGAACAGCTGACGGCTGAGCGCGTGGCCGAGTTCTTTGTCGATTTACGCGATCCCGATGCGGCACCGGTTCAGCGCCATGAGTTGCCGAACGTGCAGGCCCTGAACTTCGTCCTGCCGGGAATCCTGCGCGGCGGCGTAACCCGCTCGCTGGCCCTGGACGCCCACGGCAAGTGCCTGGGTTCGGCACTGCTGGATCTCGACCTGACAATACCGACTTAAGAACACCGCAGAGCAAATGTGGGAGCTGGCTTGCCTGCGATGCGGGCACCGCGGTGCAGCAGATGTACGGCGGTGATGCAATCGCAGGCAAGCCAGCTCCCACATTGACCGCCGTGTGCTTCAGATCGCAGCGAAGCGCTTGTCCAGGTAGTCAATGATCACCTTGGAGTCATACATCCAGGTGGTCTGGCCGTTCTCTTCGATGCGCAGGCACGGCACTTTGATCTTGCCGCCTTGCTCCAGCAGGGTCTGGCGGTCCTGCTCGTTGTTCTTCGCGTCCTTGAGCGCCACCGGCACATTCAGGCGGTGCAGGGTGCGACGGGTCTTCACGCAGAACGGGCAGGCGTGGAACTGATACAGGGTCAGGTCCTTGGCTGCAGCATTGACCTTGGCCTGTTGCTCGGCAGGGCGTTGTTTTTTACGTGGGCGGGTAAGAAAGTCGCCCGCGATGATGACGTGGCCGAGGCCCACTCGAAGTGCTTTGACGAACATGGCTGAAACCTCTTGCCCATGACTGAGGGGGCGCAGCTTACCTGATTTCTGCAGGCGAAAAAAAACCGGCGATGAGCGCCGGTTCCTTCCTGCCCAGCCGGTTACTTGATCAGGCTGAGAAATTCGCTGCGGGTGGCCGCGTTCTCGCGGAACTCACCCAGCATCACCGAGGTGATCATCGACGAATTCTGTTTCTCGACACCGCGCATCATCATGCACATGTGCTTGGCCTCGATCACCACGGCCACGCCCAGGGCGCCTGTCACTTCCAATACGGCGTCGGCGATCTGGCGGCTGAGGTTTTCCTGGATCTGCAAGCGGCGCGCATACATGTCGACAATACGCGCGACCTTCGACAGGCCCAGCACTTTGCCGCTCGGAATATACGCCACATGGGCCTTGCCGATAAACGGCAGCAGGTGGTGCTCGCACAACGAGTACAGCTCGATGTCCTTGACCAGCACCATTTCGCTGTTGTCAGAGCTGAACAAGGCACCGTTGGTGACTTCCTCGAGTGTCTGTTCATAGCCGCGGCAGAGATACTGCATTGCCTTGGCGGCACGCTTTGGCGTGTCGAGCAGGCCCTCGCGGGACACGTCCTCGCCGAGTTGACCGAGGATCGCGGTGTAATTCTGTTCCAGGGACATGAAACTACCTGTGGGATTTTCGCAAAGCGCAAGGTTACGGTGGCGGACACATCGCTGCAAGCCTGACGATGGCACTTGTTACTCGTCGCGCCCTTCCATCATGGTGCGCTTGAGCATCACATACACCGCGCCGGCACCGCCGTGACGAGCCTGGCAGGAGGTAAAGCCGAGCACCTGGGCATGCTGGCGCAGCCAGGTATTGACGTGGCTTTTGATCATCGGCCGCTTGCCATCCAACCGCACCGCCTTGCCGTGGGTGACGCGCACGCAGCGGATTTCGAATTTGGTCGCTTCGGCCAGGAAGGCCCAGAGGGTTTCCCGGGCTTTTTCCACGGTCATGCCGTGCAGGTCGAGGCTGCCTTCGAACGGGATCTGGCCGGCCTTGAGCTTGCGCATCTGGCTTTCCTGCACGCCGTCGCGGGCCCACATCAGTTCATCTTCGGGGCCGACGTCGATCACGAACTGGTCCGACAGGCCGTCCACGGTAGTGGCATCGGTGCGCACGGTCGCGGCCTGGCGCAGCTTGGCGATCTGCGCCCGGTCAGTCTTGGGTTTGCCGGTGTCGGCGCGGTCGTGCTTGATCGGCTTGACGCCGCGCAGCTCGTTTTTGAACAGGGAAAAATCGTCGTCTTGCATGTCAGCCTCCGCGAAGGGCGGGCAGTTTACCTAAATCGCGGCGGCCAGGGCGCAGGAAACGCTATCCAAGCGCCATCAGTCGTGTTTTTTCATCAGGTGAGAGGCGATATTCAGCGACAGCGGCTGGCGCATTTTCCGGCGGCTGCGACGCCACAACCACACGCCCAACCACAGCACCAGCAAGCCGATCCCCAGCAGGAGTGCCGAGCCGCCCGGGCTGGCATTCAGTTCGCCCAGGGCGGGCGAATGCCCAAACAGGCCGGCGCCACCAGCGCCCGCCAACAACAAGCCTACTATCGCCAGCAACGCGGCCATGCACGCTACCAGGCGCAGACGCCAATTGCTCGGGCCCTTGGGGCGCAAGCGACGAGCATCAAAACCATCGGATATCTTCATTCCGACCTTTCCTCCAGGGTATCGGCCCTTCGACCGGAAGATACACAGGTTGTTCCGGGGGGAGAGGTAAATGCGCCAAATGAGAGGGCTTTGCGGATGAGCGGAGCAATAAACACACCGCTCACCGCCAGCAGCCTCAGATCAAGTCTTTGGCCAGCGCCAGGGTGGCGAAGTTGTCGGCCATGATGGCCATTTCGGTTTGCTGCACATGCTCGGCGCTCAGGATACCGCCCTTGTAGGGCAGGTCGCGGGTGGCGCAGGCGTCTTCCACCAGGGTGCAGCGAAAGCCCAGGTTCTTGGCCGCGCGCACGGTGGTGCTGACGCTGGAGTGGCTCATGAAACCGCAGACGATCAGGTCCAGGGAGCCGAGGTCTTGCAGGTGTTTTTCCAGGCCGGTGCCATGGAAGGCGCTGGGCAGCAGTTTGCCGATGATGGTTTCGTCACCCTCAGGCTCAAGGCCCGGAATGAATTCGCCGCGCTCGCCCTGGGGGTCAAACAGGCCGCCCACGGTGCCCAGGTGGCGCACATGCACAATCGGGCGCCCGGCATTGCGCGCTGCGGTCACAAGCTGCTTGATGTTCTCTACCGCCGCGTCCATGCCCGAGAGGGCGAGCGGGCCGCTGAGGTATTCTTTCTGGGCGTCGATGATCACCAGGGTCGCATGATTGAGGTTGGCTGCTGCGTAACCGCGACCGCTGAGTTGAAACATCGTCTTTGGAACGGACATTCTGGGGCTCCTGTGAGTGGGGCTTTTGCGACATTGTCCACTGGCTGAGCGCTTCTGTGAATCGCTACTATCGTAAGGTACGCCGTTGCTGGCGTGCAGCCATGTCAAGAGGCAGGCCTGTTTAACACAATGCGGGCAGATTCGATGAAATCCGACGTACGGCGCCAGGTTTTTCGTACATCGTCGGTACAGGTGAAGGCTGTTAGAATCGCCAGTCGTTTTTTCCAGGAGCTTGCCCCCGTGATCACTTCCCGCCTGCGCACCTTGCGCGACCATATCCGTTGGGCTGTCAGCCGTTTCCATGGGGAAGACCTGTTTTTTGGCCATGGCACCGACAATGCCTGGGACGAAGCCCGGCAATTGGTGCTGGGCGCCTTGCACCTGCCGTGGGAAATCGCCGACAGCTATTTGGATTGCAACCTGGAAGAAGAGGAGATCTCCCATGTGCAGCGCTTGCTGCATCGACGTATCCACGAGCGAGTGCCAACGGCCTACCTGTTGAAGGAGGCCTGGTTTTGCGGCATGTCGTTTATCGTCGATGAGCGCGTATTGATCCCGCGTTCACCCATAGGCGAGCTGATTGAAGACCGCTTCGAACCCTGGCTGGCCCAGCCGCCGGCACGCATCCTCGACCTGTGCACCGGCTCCGGTTGCATCGGCATCGCCTGTGCCTATGAATTCCCCGAGGCCGAAGTGGTGCTGGGAGACTTGTCCTTCGAAGCCCTGGAAGTGGCGAACCAGAACATCGAGCGCCATGGCGTCGACGAGCGGGTCTACACCGTGCAGGGCGATGGTTTTGACGGGTTACCCGGCCAGCGTTTCGACCTCATCGTGTCGAACCCGCCCTACGTGGATGCCGAAGATTTCGCCGACATGCCCGATGAATACCAGCACGAACCGGAACTGGGCCTGGCCTGCGGTGACGACGGCCTGAACCTGGTACGCCGGATGCTGGCCGAAGCGGCGGACCACCTGACCGAGAAGGGGCTGCTGATTGTCGAAGTGGGCAACAGCCAGGTGCATGTGGAGGCGCTGTACCCGGAAGTGGATTTCGCCTGGCTGGACTTCAAGCGCGGTGGGCATGGGGTGTTCATGCTCACGGCTGAACAGTGCCGCGATCATCAGGCAGTATTTGCCGCACGGGTCTAACTGAAGAAACTGGGCCAATGTGGGAGCTGGCTTGCCTGCGATAGCGGTGGGTCAGCTTGCACTTGTGCTACTGATACATCGCTATCGCAGGCAAGCCAGCTCCCACATTTTAATTGCATTTCAATCTATCAGCGGTGCGTGGCAATCCAGATCAACAACCCCGCCTGAAACACCGTAAACGCCACCAGACAGGTGATGGTAAAGCGCAGCCCGCTGTCTTCACGCTTGAACTTGGTGACTTTTTCCTCTTCCTTGCGCAGCTTCACTTCCTGCTCCGCCAGATTCTGCTCTGCCTGTTGCAGCATCTGCGCGGCTTCCAGGATCTCTACGAACTGCACTTTTTCAGTGTTCCAACTGTCGAGCACGTCGCTGACCTTGCCGGGTTGCACATTGCCCTTGAGGTGCTGCACATCGGCATAGGCCACATCAAATCCCTGGATACGCAGGAAGTGATCGCGGCGCAGGCGCGTGGCTTCGTTGAGGGCGTCCTTGTTGGCCAGGTCCACGCCGTCGACGCGGTAGTGTGACCACTTCTTCTTCGCCCAGGCGGCGCCTTGGGCCACCAGGAAGCGCCCGATACCGCGGTTGGCCGGCTCGATTTCCAGGCTGTTGCCGGGCCCGAAGTGCACGCGGTGTTTATCGTGATCGACCCAGATATCCAGGTGGTTCTGCTCGCGCCGTACTCGCTGGCCCGGTAACTGGATGACCATGCGCAACAGACTGTGGTGTTTGTCGTGGCGTTCGGCATAGCCGAACTGCACAAAGCGCAACGGCCGTGCGCCGGTCGCGCGGTCGGTGGCCAGCGGGGCCAGGCGCAGCATCTTGAAATGTTCGGCGTGAACGTCGGCCCACGGCAGGGCCGCTGCGGCGCCAGCTTCGGTTGCGGCCGTGGTCTCGGCGGTCGATTCGGGTGTTGTTTCGGTGGTTGTCATGCGGCGCGATCCTGTCCAAGCCCTGCGAGCCGACAGTCTTTTTACTGTCGACTCTGGACTTATCGGCCGTTTTTTCCAGGACTGGAGGCCAATTGCCGCTTAACGGGGTTGAAGTCCTTCGATAAAGCTGACGATACGTTGGCCCAGCTCCGCAGCCAGCGGCAGTTTCGGGTCATTGTAGGAGGCCAGTTGCTGCTTCACGTTATTGGGCACGATGCGCATCACGTGGTTCATGCCTTCGATCACCGTCAACTGCGCGTCGGGCTTGGCCTGCTTCAGTTGCCGGGCGTCGCCTACGCCAACCTGGATATCGTTGGTGCCCTGAATGATCAGCGCCGGCATGTCCAGGCGCGCAAAGGCGGCCGACGGATCGGCGCGGAACAGGCTGATCAGATACGGCTGCACGCTGGGTCGGAAAATACCCTCCAATGGGCGCGGCACGTCGGCGTCCACCTGGCCGGCCTTGAGGTGATCGAGTATTTCATTGCTGCGCAGCAGCAGGGCAGGGGGCAAGTGATCGGCCAGTTGCTGACGGATAACCTGATCTACCGGGCGGGCGCTGCCAGACAAGGAAATGACCCCGGCCGGTTCAAGTTGCGGCGCGGCGAGGGCGGCGACCAGCGCGCCCTCACTGTGGCCCAGAACAATCAGCGGGCCCATGCGCTTGTCGGCCTTGAGCAACTTGCCCCAGGCCACGGCGTCGGCCACATACGCCTCCAGGGTCAGGTTGCGTTCATCCGGCGTGGCCGCCAGGCTTGCGGCCACGCCGCGCTTGTCGTAGCGCACGCTGGCGATGTTATGCCGGGCCAGTACCCAGGCCAGGCGCTTGAGGCTGTCATTGCGCGCGCCGTCGGCGCTGTTGCCGTTACGGTCGGTGGGGCCGGAGCCGGCGATGATCAGCACCACCGGCACCGGTTTATCCGATTGCGGCAACAGCAGGGAACCAAAGAGTTGGCCGCTGCCGGTGTCGAGGCTGATCGGGCGTTGCAAGACAACAGGGGAGGCGGCCTGGGCCACGGCGGTGAACAGGGTGAGGGTGAACAGCAGAACTCGCAGCATCATAGCGCCATCATTGGAGAGGTGCCGGTTGGACCAACGTCTACCGGTAAGGTTTCGAGGATGAACTAGTCGGTTAGCCTGCGTATACTGGCCGCCTTAAGTTATTACGGTTGACTTGATTCAACTGATTTCACGGAGCGCCCTGCATGTCCGGCAATACCTTCGGCAAGCTGTTCACTGTCACCACCGCGGGCGAAAGCCATGGCCCGGCGTTGGTCGCCATTGTCGACGGCTGCCCGCCAGGCCTCGAGCTGAGCCTGGACGACCTGCAGCACGATCTCGACCGCCGCAAGCCCGGCACCAGCCGCCACACCACCCAGCGCCAGGAACCGGACGAAGTCGAAATCCTCTCCGGAATATTCGAAGGCCGCACCACGGGCTGCGCCATTGGCCTGTTGATTCGTAACACCGACCAGAAGTCCAAGGACTACTCGGCGATCAAGGACCTGTTCCGCCCGGCCCATGCCGACTACACCTACCACCACAAATACGGCGAACGCGACTACCGTGGCGGTGGCCGCAGCTCGGCGCGTGAAACCGCCATGCGCGTGGCCGCTGGCGCCATCGCCAAGAAATACCTGGCTACCCAGGGCATCGTCATCCGAGGCTACATGAGCCAGTTGGGCCCGATTGAAATCCCGTTCAAGACGTGGGACAGCGTCGAAGACAACGCCTTCTTCTGCCCCGACCCGGACAAGGTGCCGGAACTGGAGGCCTACATGGACCAGTTGCGCCGCGACCAGGACTCGGTCGGCGCGAAGATCACTGTCGTGGCCGAAGGCGTGAAACCGGGCCTGGGTGAGCCGATCTTTGATCGCCTCGACGCCGAACTGGCCCATGCGTTGATGAGCATCAACGCGGTGAAAGGCGTGGAAATCGGTGCCGGCTTCGCCTGCGTATCCCAGCGCGGTACCGAGCATCGCGATGAGATGACCCCTGAAGGTTTCCTCAGCAACAACGCGGGCGGCATCCTCGGCGGTATTTCTTCCGGCCAGCCGATCGTGGCGCACCTGGCGCTCAAGGCCACGTCGAGCATTACCACGCCTGGCCGTTCGATCGATGTGCACGGCAACCCGGTGGATGTGATCACCAAGGGCCGCCACGACCCGTGCGTCGGCATCCGTGCCACACCGATTGCCGAAGCCATGATGGCCATCGTGTTGATGGACCATCTGCTGCGCAACCGCGGGCAAAATGCCGATGTGCGCGTGAGTACCCCGATACTGGGCCAACTGTGATCGCCTGGGGCAATGAGCGAGCTTGTTGTGGCGAGCGAGCTTGCTCGCGCTGGGCTGCGCAGCAGCCCCAATAACATGCTCCCACCGCTCCCATACTGGCGCCTCTCCAGCTTCTACCTCTTCTATTTCGCCCTGCTGGGGGCGACCGCGCCGTTCCTGGCGCTGTACTTCGATCACCTCGGTTTCTCCAGCGCGCGCATCGGCGAGCTGGTGGCCATCCCCATGCTGATGCGCTGCGTGGCCCCCAACCTGTGGGGCTGGATCGGCGACTACACCGGCCGGCGCCTGGCCATTGTGCGATTCGGCGCGGTGTGCACCCTGGCCAGCTTCTGCCTGATTTTTGTCAGCAAGACCTACGCCTGGCTGGCGCTGGTGATGGCCCTGCACGCGTTCTTCTGGCACGCGGTGCTGCCGCAGTTCGAAGTCATCACCCTGGCCCACCTGCACAAGCAAACCTCGCGCTACAGCCAGATCCGTCTGTGGGGCTCCATTGGTTTCATCCTTACTGTGGTGGTCATGGGGCGCCTGTTCGATTGGCTGAGCCTGGATATTTACCCGGTGGTGGTCGTGGTGATCATGGCCGGCATCATCGGCGCCAGCCTGTGGGTACCGAACGCGCAGCCGGCCAGCCACGGCAACCGCCTGGCTGGCGATGGCTTTCTCAAGCAATTGCGCAGCCCCGGCGTGTTGGCGTTTTATGCCTGCGTGGCGCTGATGCAAATGAGCCATGGCCCGTATTACACCTTCCTCACCCTGCACCTGGAGCATTTGGGCTACAGCCGTGGCGTGATCGGCCTGCTGTGGGCGCTGGGGGTGGTGGCGGAAGTGCTGATGTTCCTGGCCATGAGCCGTATTCTTGCGCGCTTTTCGGTGCGCCGGGTGCTGCTCGCCAGCTTCTTGCTGGCGGCGCTGCGCTGGTGGCTGCTGGGTTCATTTGCCGAGGTTTTCTGGCTGCTGCTGGTGGCGCAGTTAATGCACGCCGCCACGTTCGGCAGCTTCCACGCGGCCGCAATTGCCTTTGTGCAACGCAGCTTCGGTGACCGCCAGCAAGGCCAGGGCCAGGCCCTTTATGCCGCGCTGGCCGGCACCGGCGGCGCGCTCGGCGCCCTGTATTCCGGTTACAGTTGGAACCTGCTGGGGCCAACCTTCACGTTCAGTATCGCCAGCCTCGCGGCCCTGGCCGCCGCCATTATCATTGGCCTTCGATTGCAAGAGCCGAACCAAGGAACCGTGCAATGAGCTATGTAGCCGTCTACTCCATCGCCACCCCGGACACCCCGAACAAAGTGTTGACCCATGCCGACGACATCCAGTCGACCCTGGCCGAGCACGGTGTGCGGTTCGAGCGCTGGCAGCCAAGCCCAATCGAGAAGGGCGCCAGTGCGACGCAGATGATCGCCGCGTACCAGGCGCAGATCGATGCTCTGGGCTACGCCGCTGTTGAAGTGGTCAGCGTGACCCACGACCATCCACAGAAAGACGAGTTACGCGCACAGTTCCTGGATGAACGTACCTACAGTGAAGATGAAGTGCGTTTCTTCATCGCAGGCCAGGGGCTGTTTACGCTGCACATAGGCGACTATGTGTACAGCTTGCGCTGTGAGAAGAATGACTTGCTGATCATCCCGGCCGGTGTACCGCACTGGTTCGACATCGGCGAAAACCCGCACTGTGTGACACTGCGTTTGTTCAACACAGCCCGAGGCGTTGTGCCCTCCTTGACCGGTGATGCGATTGCCACCCGCTTTCCAGGGCTGGATGACTAAGCATAGATAACTGAATGTTCAACCCTGGCAAGTTGGAAGTTGCTGTGGGAAGAAACTTAATTATTTGTAGGGCAAAGCTGTTTGTTCGGTGCTGTGCGCTTTGATTCCACTCTTTATGTAACTCTCTGTTCGGCGTCAATGTTTATGCCATCTGTCAATGGGAGGAATCCGAAAGATGGCAGCGCATCAGCAGATATAAGGAGAGAACAATGAGTGGCCCCGAGGAGACGTATCGCCCGTTGGTTATCGTGCCGACGGCTATCAGAAAACGCATGAGCTTGTCCGGCAAGCCCCTGACTTCCACCGAGCTGGAAATCCTGCGATGGGCCTCCGAGGGCAAGACCGTCTGGGAAATCAGCCAGATTCGCGCCACCTCTGAAGCCACGGTTAAATTTCATCTGCGCAACATCTACGGCAAGTTGGATGTCACCAACCGTGTACAGGCAAAGAATGAGGCCGCCCGCCAGGGCTTATGTTAACGGCATGAAAAAGGGCCGCGACGCTGAGTAGCGTCGCGGCCCTTTTTTCAGATTTCCAGCTTAGGCCGAATGATAAGTCGGCAGCGCAAAGCGGTTCTGGCTTTGCAGCATCGAAATCTGCGGCAGTTCGCTGGCTTGTTCAGCCAAGTCACGGCGAATGGCGCTGATCACCCAAGTCAGTTGGTCGGCAGTGTGCAACTGCTGATAAGAGATCGAGCGCTTGACCTGCTTACCTTCGCTGTTGCGCAGGGTCAACAGGATGCCGCCGTCCGGACGTGGCTGGGTGGTGACGTCGTAGTTGGAGAATACCGAAGCGAATTTATCTTGGATCAGGCTCATGTCTATCAGCTCCATTGGCTCAAGTTGGCAAGCATGGAGTGATAGGTGCAGTGATTGTGCCAGTATTGGGATTAATAGAAAATCCTTATAAATCAGGCATTTATAAATTTATAGGATTTTCATTTTCGTGCAATTTGCATGAAGGGCCATCGTGCATCCTGCATTTTGCGCTATCCGCCCAGTGGTTTTTCCGCAAGGAGCGGAAGGGCTGTAATGATACTGACCGCCTTTTGCTCGGAAAAATCCACATACACGATATAGGCGTATCCCCCCGCTAACTACGATGCGAAGCGAGCCGCTCTTGATCTTGCTCTTGATCTGCTTTTGATCTCAGGCGCCCCGTTAAACCACGCTGGCCGAACGCAGGCTTGAATTCGTGGGTAACCCGGCAGGACGCCGGGTTAGCCGCCCCGCGCCATGGATGGCGCGGGGCGGCGGCCCACGGATTCAAGACTGTGTTCGGGCACACCGAGCCTAGGCGAGGTGCCGAGTGGTGGGGCTGAGCGTTTTGCTTACTTTTGCGCTTTTTCAAAAGTGAGCCGCCGTCAGGCGGAACCCTAAGTGGCCGTTACCGCAGGAATGGATATCTACACAATCCAACTGTGTCGCCTGTCAGGCCGCCTTCGCGAGCAAGCCCGCTCCCACAATTGGATCGTGGGATGTCAGGTAGAGAAGTGTCGGCTGGTAGGTCGTCATCGCAGGCAAGCCAGCTCCCACAGTTGGAGCGCGGGGCGGCAGGGAGATAAGCATCGGGCAGCCGCCACGGGATACAAAACTTTTCAAATCCCGCGTGTACAGCCAAAGAACCGCTGACGTATTTTCCGCTACACCAGTCGATGTACCTGGACCAGACCAAGAATAAGAAAAGGGACGTCCCGCCATGACTCATCAGCAAATCGACATGATCACCTGGCGCATGATGCTGCGTAAGGTGCCTGCCATCGTTCGGGCGCTACCACGGGTGGTGCGCGGCATGCGTGCGGCCAACGTCACCGACCCCAGCCAACCCTGCGGCCTGGGCTGGCATTTCGAACAAGCCACCTTGCGTAACCCGGAGGGTGCTGCCCTGCTGTATGGGGACAGCGTGATCAGCTACCGAGACGCCAATCAGCGCGCCAATCGCATTGCCCATCACTTGCAGGCCCAGGGCATCCGCAAGGGTGACGTGGTGGCGCTGTTTATCGAGAATCGCCCCGAGTTGCTGCTCAACGTGCTGGCCGTGGCCAAGCTGGGCGGCATCTGCGCCATGCTCAATACGGCGCAAACTCAAGGGGCGCTGGTACACAGCCTGACCCTGGTCAATCCGGTTGCCATTGTGGTCGGTGCCGAATTGCTGAGCCCTTACGCAGCAGTGCGTGATCAAGTTCAGATCCCTGCCGGGCGCACCTGGTTCGTGGCCGATCAGCCCGATAGTAGGGTGCCCGACGGCTACATCGACCTGATGGCCGCCAGTGCCGAAAGCCCGGTGGACAACCCGGCAAGTTCGGCGCAGGTGTTCTTCCACGATCCCTGCTTCTATATCTACACCTCCGGCACCACCGGCTTGCCCAAGGCCGGCATCATGAAGCACGGGCGCTGGACCAAAACCGCCGTGAGCTTCGGCAGTATCGCCCTGGACATGGGGCCGCAGGACGTCCTCTATTGCACCTTGCCGCTGTACCACGCCACCGGCTTGTGCGTGTGCTGGGGGGCGGCGATTATCGGCGCTTCGGGCTTTGCCATTCGGCGCAAATTCAGCGCCAGCCAGTTCTGGGACGATGCACGCCAGTTCAAGGCGACCACCCTGGGCTATGTCGGTGAGCTGTGCCGCTATCTGCTCGACCAGCCCGCGAGTGCGCAGGACCGCGATAACCAGGTGACCAAAATGGTCGGCAACGGCCTGCGCCCCGGTGTGTGGGCGCAGTTCAAGCAGCGTTATGGCGTGGAGCATATCTGCGAACTCTATGCCGCCAGCGACGGCAATATCGGCTTTACCAACGTGCTGAATTTTGACAACACCATCGGCTTTTGCCTGCAGCATTGGGCGCTGGTGGATTACGCCCATGACAGCGGTGAACCGCTGCGCGGCAACAATGGGTTCATGGTCAAGGTGCCCACTGGCGGGCAGGGCCTGCTATTGGCGCGCATTGATGATAAGTCGCCCTTCGACGGTTACACCGACCCGGAAAAGAACCGCAAGGTGGTACTGACCGACGTATTCGAAAAAGGCGACCGCTATTTCAACACCGGCGACCTGGTTCGCAGCATCGGTTTCGGCCATGCGCAATTTGTCGATCGCCTGGGGGATACCTATCGCTGGAAGGGCGAAAACGTCTCGACTACCGAGGTGGAAAACGTCCTGCTGAAACACCCGCAGATCGCTGAAGTGGTGGCCTATGGCGTCGAGATCGACAACACCAACGGCCGCGCCGGCATGGTCGCCATCACCCCCTGCGAATCCCTGGCCAGCCTGGACATGCGCGAACTGCTGCAATTCGCCCACGGCCAGTTGCCCCCTTATGCGGTGCCGTTGTTTTTGCGGATCAAGGTGAAGATGGAAACCACCGGCACGTTCAAGTACCAGAAAGTGAAGCTCAAGGAGCAAGGGTTCGACCCGGACAAGGCTGGCAATGACCCGGTCTACGCCTGGTTGCCGGGTTCGGACACCTATGTGCCGGTGACCGGGCAATTGCTGGCGCAGATCCAGGGCGGCCAATTCCGTTATTGATTCTGGCTATGGCGGCTTTTGACAAAAAAGCCATGACACCGGGGAACTCCATCGCGACACTGGGCGCCTTAAACAGTTATGTCAGTCGCCTCAGCAAGGAGCCCCCATGTCAGATCAGCCTAAACAAATGACCGAAGACGAAGCCGCCGAGTTTGCCGAGCAAGTCTTCGACGTCGCTCGGCGCGGCGACGCCGCCATGCTTGCCGCACTGTTGGCGAAAGGCCTGCCGGCCAACTTTCGTAATCACAATGGCGACACCTTGTTGATGCTCGCGGCGTACCACGGCCATGCCGAGGCGGTCAAAGTGTTGCTGGAGTTCAAGGCCGACCCCCTGATCGCCAACGACAAGAACCAGTTGCCGATTGCCGGCGCGGCGTTCAAAGGCAACCTGCCGGTGGTCCAGGCGTTGATCGAGGGCGGCACGCCGATTGACGCGGCCTCCTCGGACGGGCGTACGGCCTTGATGATGGCGGCGATGTTCAACCGCGTTGACATGGTTGATTACCTGCTCGGTAAAGGCGCAAACCCCAAGACCACCGATGCACAAGGCGCGACGGCGCTGGCCGCGGCGCAGACCATGGGCGCGGTGGATACGGCGGCGCAGTTGCAGAAACTGGTGTAGGCTACGCGCCCTTCAAAACTTGCCCGTTACAGGACCGCCCCATGAAAACCGCCCTCGTCGAACTCATCAGCAAAATCAGCGCCGGCGTCATGGGTGAGGACGAAGTAGCGCGTATTGCCGACGAAGCGGCCCAGGCCTACGCGGACCCTGCGGCGTTCCTGGCGGCCAATCCGGATATCAACTACGACGACAGTTTCCCGATCCCGCTGGGAGAGTGGGTGGTGGTCGGTAGCCTGCCGGACACGGTGTTGTTCCAGGCCGACACCTATGGCGACCTGTTTGCCCAGATCGTCGCGTCGTTCGGTCCGGGCGTGGCGTTCAACCTCAAGCCCAAGCAACTGGCCAAGACCGAAGACCTGACCGCGCTCAACCGCATCCAGATCCAGATGAGCGCTCTGAGCCCGGAAGACGGCGGTTATGTGCTGATGAACTTCAGCCAGTTGCTGGATGACGAGATCCAGGCAGTGCTGGTGTTCGGTAACGACCTGCCGCGGGTGCTGGAACTGTGTGCCGAAGTCGGCATCAAGGCCGAGCCCTCGCTTGAAGCCTTGAAGATTGCCGTACACGTCTGAAATAAAACGGAACCCGCGCCAAGGCTGACTATCCTACAAGGGCATGCCCTCACTTAGGAGCGACACCATGGGTTCCACGTTTAATAGTCTGATTGGCCTGATCATCCTCGCGCTGGATATCTGGGCGATCATCAACGTGTTCAAAAGCGGCGCCAGCACCGGCGCCAAAGTGCTGTGGATCCTGTTGATCCTGCTGTTGCCAGTGCTGGGCCTGATCATCTGGGCTATCGCCGGGCCGCGCGGTAACGTGCGGATCTGAGCCCTAATGCCAGTGTAATTAGATGGACTCGCCCAAGCCGAGGCGTCTATGCGCCACGGTGGCATTCTTATAGAAGCCAACGACAGCGAGGGCGAGCCCATGAAAAAGCATACGACGATCAATCAGTCTTTGTCAGCCGA
>NZ_JAENSV010000069.1:0-18085 GCF_016613265.1 Pseudomonas sp. MF6751 | reverse complement strand
ACACAGGCGTTGGTAATACTGGCCCGCAAGCTTGCTCGGGTGGTGTTCGCTCTGCTGAAAGGGCAAAGCGAATATCAACCAAAAGTTGGTTGAGGGTTGCCCCTCAACCATAGAATCTCCCACAGTTTTATCGCGGGGTGTCAGGTAGGTAAGTGTCGGCTGGTAGGCCGCCATCGCAGGCAAGCCAGCTCCCACATTTGGATCATGGCACTTCAGGTAGATAGGAGTCGGCTGTCAGGCCGTCACGGGCCTAGCCCGGGTTGAACAGTACCTGCTGCATCGCCTGGGGCGGCTGCCCGAAGGCCCTGAGGAACGCCTGGCGCATGCGCTCGCGATCACCAAACCCGGTTTCGCGTGCCACCACTTCCACCGGGTGGCGGCTGGTTTCCATCATTGCCCGCGCAGCCTCCACGCGCAGGGCTTCGATGGCCTTGGCCGGGGTCTGCCCGGTTTCTTCGCGAAACACTCGGCTGAACTGGCGTGGGCTGAGCCGGGCAACGTCGGCCAGGGCGTCCACCGACAAATCATGGGTGAGGTTTTCGCGGGCATAGGCCAGGGCCAGCTGCACGCGGTCGGACTTGGGGTCCAGTTCCAGCAAGGCCGACAGTTGCGACTGCTCGCTGCCACGGCGCTGGGCAATCACCAGTTTGCGTGCGATGCGACGGGCCAGGTCGCTGCCCAGGTCGTCCTCCACCATCGCCAGCGCCAGGTCGACCCCGGCGCTCATGCCCGCACCGGTCCACACCTGGCCGTCGACAATGAACAACTTGTCCTCTTCCAGGCGGATATCCGGGTAACGCTTGCGAAACGCGGGGGCGTGGATCCAGTGGGTGGTGGTGCGCTTGCCAGCCAGCAGGCCAGCCTCGGCCAGCACAAAGATGCCCATGCATAACGACGCCACCCGGCGCGACTGCGCGGACGCGGCCTTGACCAGTTCCAGCAGGTTGGCTTCCGGCAGGCGAAACTCCAGGTAGCCGCTGACAATCAAGGTGTCATAGCCCTCTGGGCGCAGCGCGCTGGTGTTCACCGAAAAGCCCTGGGAGGTCATCACGGCGCCGCCGCTTTCCGACACTAGGTGAAACTCATAGGCCGGCTCGCCGCGCAGCAGGTTGGCACACTCGAACACCGAGCCCAGGCTGAGGCTCAACGACTGGAAATTCGGGTAAACCATCAGCGCAACGCTGTGCATTGCATCTCTCCAAGGGGCGGGGGAGAGGCGATTGTCGGCGCGTGCCCGGCAAACGGCAACCGACTTTCGTGCATGTCCGCAATCCTTGCGGATATGACATTGTGAGCCAATGCCGCGCTGCCTAACATGAGCCCAACGCACTAGACGACTGGTCTAATCGCAGAGGGGCAAGCATGAGCAACGCAAGCAGCAGTGCGCGGCAAGCGATTCTTGAACGGGCGCAATCCATTGTCGGGGCCAAGGGGTTTTCGGCGGTGGGCTTGAACGAGATCCTTCAAGCGGCGCAAGTGCCCAAGGGCTCGTTTTATCACTACTTCAACTCCAAAGATGCCTTTGGCGTGGTGTTACTCGATACCTATTTCGACCACTACGTCGAGGGCATGCAGCAGCTGTTCGATCAGCCGGGATTGACCCACCACGCCAGGCTCATGCGCTATTGGCAGGGCTGGATCGACAACCACATCGGCTGTACCGACGCCGGCAAATGCCTGGCCGTGAAGCTTGGGGCGGAGGTCTCCGATCTGTCAGAGCCCATGCGGCTGGCGCTGCAACGCGGTACTTCGCGCACCATCGACTTGCTTGCCGTGGCCCTGCAACGCGGCGTCGAAGACGGCTCGCTCAGGTTCGAGCAGGCCCCCGAAAGCCTGGCCAGGCGTTTGTATGCGCTATGGTTGGGAACCAGCGTCATGGGCAAGATCACCCGTACCACCGCGCCGTTCGCCGAGGCGCTGCTGCTGACCCAACAGTTGTTGGGCAGCCCTGAAAACCCTGTTATTCACATCGATCGAGGCACTGGAAAATGAAAGTATTAATGGTACTGACCTCTCACGACCAGCTTGGCGATACCGGGCGCAAGACCGGCTTCTGGCTCGAAGAATTCGCCGCACCTTATTACGCGTTCAAGGACGCTGGCGCCGAAGTGGTGCTGGCTTCTCCGGCCGGCGGCCAGCCGCCGTTGGACCCCAAGAGCGATGAACCGGATGCGCAAACCGAGCAGACCGAGCGCTTCGGCAAAGACCCGGCTGCGCAGCAAGCCCTGGCGACCACCGTGAAGCTGGACTCGGTCAATGCCGCCGACTTCGACACCGTGTTCTACCCCGGCGGCCACGGCCCGCTGTGGGACCTGGCGGAGTCGTCGGTGTCCATCGCGCTGATCGAAGCCTTCGAGCGGGCCGGCAAGCCCATTGGCTTTGTGTGCCATGCACCGGGTGCCTTGCGTCACGTCAAGGCAGTTAACGGTGAGCCGTTGATCAAGGGCCGCCGCGTCACCGGGTTCTCCAACTCGGAAGAGGCCGCTGTGCAGTTGACCGAGGTCGTGCCGTTTCTGATTGAAGATGAATTCCGTAAATTGGGCGGCCTGTATGAGAAGGGCGCCGACTGGCAATCCTTCGTCATTGTCGACGGTTTGCTGGTGACTGGGCAAAACCCAGGCAGCTCCAGCGAAGTGGCCAAGGCCCTGCTGACACTCTGCGCTTAAGTTAATCCACTGATCTATACGGTGGCGACTCCCAGGAGTCGCCACGGTTTTCGTTCGTCCTGAATTTGGAATATCGCCGTGCCTGACTGCATCTTGAACACCCCGATCAAGCTGGGGCATCACCGCTTGAACAACCGTGTGGTACTGCCGCCGCTGACCCGCCAGCGCAGCGCCCAGCCGGGTAATATCGCCACCGACCTGATGGCCGACTACTACCGTCAGCGGGCCAGTGCCGGGTTCATGGTCAGCGAGGGTACGCAGATCGAACCCCGGGGCCAGGGCTACGCGTGGACACCGGGCATTCATACACCGGCGCAAATCGAGGGTTGGCGCAAAGTCACCGCAGCGGTGCATGCCGAGGGCGGTGTGATCTTCGCCCAGCTATGGCACGTGGGGCGGGTGTCCCATCACGCGCTGCAACCTGACGGTGGAGCCCCTGTAGGCCCGTCTGCGCTGCCGGCGTTGCAAGCCAAAGCCTTCATTGAAACCGGGCCGGGTAGGGGTGAACTGGTGCAGCCACCCGTGCCCCGTGCCTTGACCACGCTGGAAATCGAAGAGCTGGTCGGGCACTACGCCCAGGCTGCGCGCAATGCCCTGGACGCCGGGTTCGACGGCGTGGAAATTCACGCGGCCAACGGCTACCTGGTCAACCAGTTCATCTCGGCCCATTCCAACCTCCGTGAGGATGAGTACGGCGGCTCGCTGGACAATCGCCTGCGCTTGCTGCGCGAGATTGTCGAAGCGGTGTGCAAAGTGGTGGGGCCGGAACGCCTGGGCGTGCGCTTTTCGCCGCTGTTCAGTGGCACCGATCAGGACCGGGTCTACATCGGCCTGGTGGAAGAAGACCCGCACCTTACCTATATCGAAGCGATCAAAGTGCTGGAAGCGTCGGGCATCGCCTATGTGTCCATTGCCGAGGCCGACTGGGACAACGCCCCCGACCTGCCCGACACATTTCGCCAGGCCGTGCGCGCCACCTTCAGCGGCAGGATCATCTACGCCGGGCGCTACACCGCCGAGCGCGGCGCACGGCTGGTAGAGGCCGGGTTGGCGGACCTGATCGCCTTTGGACGGCCCTTCATTGCCAACCCGGACTTGCCCCAGCGGCTGTTCAATGGCTGGCCGTTGAATGCGTTGAAGGCCGAAGGCTTGTATGGCGGGACACAGGCGGGGTATGTGGACTATCCGGTGTATGCCGTACACCAGTGACACGCGATGCTCAAACCAATGAAAATCAAATGTGGGAGCGGGCTTGCTCGCGAAGACGTCGGCTCAGCAAACATGTATGTTGACTGGCCCACTGCCTTCGCGGGCAAGCCCGCTCCCACAGGGATCTGCGCTTGACGGACTGGCATCCAGGCGACCCCTCTCCACATCAAAAATGCCTCACTCCACCCGCAACACAATCTTGCCGATATGGTCCCCACCTTCCATCCGCGCATGGGCCTGGGCGGCGTCGGTGTAGGCGTAGACCTGGTCGATAATCGGCAGGCAGCGCCCGGCACTGAGTACCGGCCACACATGTTCGCGCAGTTGCTCGGCAATCTCGGCCTTTTCTTCCCGCGTGCGGGCCCGCAGCAGCGAGCCGGTGATCACCGCGCGTTTGCCGAGGATGGTCAGCAGGTCGACGTCGTTGGCCTTGGCGCCACCGAGGAAACCGAGGATCACCAGGTGGCCGTCCATGCCCAGGGCCTTGAGGTTATTGTTCAGGTACGAGGCGCCCATGATGTCGAGGATCACGTTGACGCCTTTGCCATCGGTCTGTTTGGCGATGACCTCGGCAAATGCCTGTTCGCGGTAGTTGATCGGCTCGGCACCGAGCTTGGCAATCGCCGCGCATTTGTCGGCACTGCCCGCCGTGGCGAATGCCTGGATGCCGAATTCCTGGCAGAGCATCAACGCGGTGGTACCGATGCCGCTGGTGCCGCCGTGGATCAGGGCGCGCTGGCCTTTGCGGGCACCGCCGAGGCCGAACAGGTTGGCCCAGACCGTAAAGAACGTTTCCGGCACGGCAGCGGCCTGAATCCAGTCCATGCCTGCGGGGATCGGCAGCGCCTGGCTGGCCGGCACCGCGCAATACTGCGCATAGCCGCCGCCATTGGTCAGGGCGCAAACCTTGTCGCCCACGCTGTATTCGTTCACGCCAGTGCCCAGCGCCACCACTTCACCAGCCACTTCCAACCCTGGAATCGGGCTCATGCCGGGCTTCATCGGGTATTTGCCCGCGCGCTGCAAGGCGTCTGGGCGGTTGACCCCGGCGGCGTGCACGCGAATCAGAATCTCGCCCGGCCCGGCCACCGGCACGTCGGCGCTGCGCGGCTGCAAGACCTCGGGCCCGCCAGGGGTGGTGATTTCGATCAGGGTCATTTCTTGGGGAAGCGTCATGGAAAAATTCCTGTAGCGATGAGCGTATGAGTTGGGACCGTGTGGCGGCGCAAGCAGTTCAGCACGATGAGGCGGGGTTCGCGTAGCAATGCAGTCATTGCTCTCTCCATCAACATCCCTCCCGTACGCTAGGCCGTACCCTTGGCCGCAAACAATTTCTGGGCTTGTGCAAAACACTTTTCGGCAATGGCCGAGCGGGGTTCGGTTTTGCGCATCACCATGCCCAGCGGCGCGAGTACGCTGGCGTCCGGGAGGTTGATAAAGGCCAGGTTTTCGATCGGGCTTTCCAGGCCGCTGTCCAGGGGCATAATCGCGCAGCAAAAACCGTTGTGGATCGCCTGGAACAGCTGATACGTCGAATCGCTCTCGAGTATGGGTTGAGGGTCGAGGCCGCGGCTGCGAAAGCTCAGGTCAATGGACTTTCGATAGTGCATGCCATTGCTGATCATGCCTAGGGGCAGTTCGGCGGCGTCTTCCCAGCTCATTTCGGTGCCTTCGAAATGGAAGTGGCGCGTGTCGTACAGCAGGCCGACGCGGGTTTCGCCCAGTTCGAAAAACTCTAGGTAATTGGCGTTTACGTGGTCCAGGTAACACACCCCCAGGTCCAGTTGGTTAGTGCCCAGTGCTTCGATGATCTTGTCCGAACTCATCGAGGTCAGGTTGAACTTGAGTTCCGGGAAGGTATGGGATAGGCCCTGAATGTAGCTGATCGGATTGAAGCCGCTGAGCGGCACCAGACCCAGACGCAAATTACCGACCAGTTGGCCGCGACAGGCTGCAGCTTCGGCGAACAACCCGTCATGGGCGGCGAGCAAGGTCCTGGCCCAGGCGAGCACTCGTTCACCGGCCTGTGTAAAGCCTTCGAAACGCTGGCCCCGGGTAACCAATTCCAGGCCCAGCTCATCCTCCAGATTACGCAAACGCATCGATAAGGTCGGCTGGGTGATGTGGCAACGGGCAGCCGCCTGGCCGAAGTGCCGGGTCTGCTCCAGCGCGATGAGGAATTTAAGCTGCTTGATATCCACTAAGGCACCTGTTGCGGAATAAATGAGGGGTAATTATTAACGCTGGTGGCCAGAACCCGCGGATTATTTTAGCGATTCTGTTTCTGCCCTTTTAATTAATGTGCCGTCGACTTCTTCAGTGCACGCTAATGATTGCCCAACCAGCCATTCAGGGGTATTGAAATTGCTCAGGCGCAGGTCGTCGCTTACGCAGGTCAATGCCACCAGCTCATGCTTGAGCAGCGCGCGCAGCAGGCTGCGTTCGCCTTCATCCCAGGCCTGGTTCAACTGCGGCAACAACGCCGTTGGGATCAGGCTGAACATGGGTTGCCATTGCCCGGCCTGCTGGATCATTAGCGCGGCGCCGGTCGTGGGACGCGCCTCGAGCATTGCTTTGATCAGTGCGGCATCAATATTCGGAGCATCACAGGCAAGCACCAGCAGCCAGGGATGGTGCGCAACGGAAACTCCGGCCAAAACACCGGCCAAGGGGCCCGGGAAATCCTTTTGTGAGTCTTCGACCAATTGATCGGCATACGCGCGATAACGCGCTGCATTGCGGTTGCAGGAAATGATCAAGTCGTCGGTGAACGGACGCACGATGGCCTGTACATGGGCAATCAGCGGCTTATCTTTCCACACCAGTAATCCTTTGTCCCGCCCGCCCATACGCGCCCCCCGTCCGCCCGCCAGCAGGAGTATCGAACAGGGGCTGGATGCAGCTTCAGGAGAGCAGCGTGCTGGCATGACAGGAATACCGCGAATTGAGATGGGCAGACGATCTCATTCTTGCGCCTGCACGTCCAATCATGACTATTGAAGGATTGATCGACTCACTCAATCACCGATGAATGGCGTCCGGAAATATCAGTGATAGAAGCGCTCGATAATTCGGTCAACTGTAACGATTAGACAGTGGCTGTATGGGCGCTTTAGCCTCTGGTGATCGTTTCAATAATGGCTTGTAGGAGAGTGACATGAGCGTGAAGTCGGATGCATTGTTTGTTCCGCTGAATATGGCCGTGTTGACCGTCAGTGATACCCGTGAATATGCCAACGATACCTCCGGGCAACTGCTGGTCAGCCGGCTGCTGGAGGCGGGTCACCGTTTGAGCGAGCGCAACCTGCTAAAGGATGACCTGTATAAAATCCGCGCGCAGGTCGCGACCTGGATCGCCGACGAGCAGATTCAGGTGGTACTGATTACCGGGGGCACAGGCTTCACTGGGCGCGACAGTACGCCTGAAGCGGTCCACTGTTTGCTGGACAAGCAGATTGACGGTTTTGGTGAGTTGTTCCGTGCGATATCCATCCTCGATATCGGTACCTCCACGGTACAGAGTCGTGCCTTGGCCGGTTTGGCCAACGGTACGCTGGTGTGCTGCCTGCCGGGCTCGACGGGCGCTTGCCGCACGGCGTGGGAGGGTATCCTCGCCGAGCAGCTGGATGCGCGCCACAGGCCGTGCAATTTTGTGCCGCACCTCAAATCGGTGGCCTTGTGCGAGTCGCGGGGATGAGCCCGTCACAGCTCATGTCAGTGGAGGAGGCTATCGCTTCACTGTTGGCCATGGCGCAGGCGCGACGCCTGCAAGGCAGTGAGTTGATAGCATTGAGCGACGCACGGCAACGGGTGTTGGCCAATGACTTGATCGCGACCCTGGATCTGCCGCCGTGGCCGAACAGTGCCATGGACGGATACGCCTTGAACGTCGACGACTGGAAAGGCCAGCCGCTGACCGTGTCGCAACAGATTTTCGCCGGGCATTCACCTGAGGCATTGCTGCCGGGCACCTGCGCTCGAATCTTCACCGGCGCACCGTTACCCGTTGGGGCCAATTGCGTCGAGATGCAAGAGAACGCCGAGCAACTGGAGGACGGACGGGTACGTTTCAAGCAGGCGCTTGGCGCGGGCCAGAATATCCGTCCACAAGGCCAGGAAAACCGTGCCGGGCAGGTGTTGCTTGCTACCGGCAAGCGACTCGGGCCTTTCGCGCTGGCCATCGCGGCCGCGCAAGGCTGTACCCATGTATCGGTGGTACTCCGCCCACGGGTGGCATTGCTGTCCACGGGGGACGAACTGGCTGAGCCGGGTACGACGCTGAAGCCCGGCTGTATCTACAATAGCAATCGCATTTTGCTTAGCCATTGGCTGAGTGCATTGGGTTGTGACGTCATCGATGGCGGTATTCTTCCCGACCAGCCGCAGCACACGCGGCTCAAGCTGGAACAGTTGCAACCTGTCGCCGACTTGATCCTGACCACCGGTGGGGTGTCAGCCGGAGACGCCGACTGCCTTGGCCAGGTGCTGCGCGATAGCGGTAAGCCGTTATTCTGGAAACTCGCGATCAAACCGGGAAAGCCCTTGACCGTGGGCTACTACGGTAACGTGCCTGTCATCGGCTTGCCAGGCAATCCGGCCTCGGCGCTGGTGACGTTCGGCCTGCTGGCACGGGCTTACCTGTTGCGTATCCAGGGTGTTGATGACGTCACGCCCCTGAGCTTCCCGGTTAACGTCGGGTTTGACTGGCCGAAAGCAGGCAGCCGTCGCGAATACCTGCGGGCCAAGCTGGAGGAGGGCCGGGCGATTCTGTATCCGAACCAGAGCTCAGGCGTGCTGCTGGGAGCTTCGTGGGCGGACGGCCTGCTTGAAATCCCCGAGGGCTGCACCTTGCAGCGCGGTGACACGGCGCGGTTCATTCCTTTCTGCGACTTGTTCTGACGGGGCATGCACTGTCCTCAAATACCGCCACCGCCACTGTAGGAGCCAGCTCGCCCCTACCGCGGGGGTGTCATGCAGTCCAGCGGTTTACCGCCAGTTGGTCACTTTCTCTTCCCTCTACCCAGCGTTCTCCGGACGGCGTGTGTTCACGCTTCCAGAAAGGTGCGTGAGTCTTCAGGTAGTCCATCAAAAAATTGCAGGCATCGAAGGCTTCCTGGCGATGTTCGCTGGCAACACCGACGAACACGATGGGTTCACCGACCTTCAATGCCCCCACGCGGTGGACGATGCTCGCCCGTTGCAGGGGCCAGCGTTGATGGGCTCTATCGATGATCTGCTGCAGCGAGCGTTCGGTCATTCCCGGGTAATGTTCAAGGAACAATTCGCTGACCTGATCCCCCTGATTGAGATCGCGCACATAGCCGACAAAGGTGGCTATGGCGCCGACGCCCGGTTCTTCGGCGTGCAGGCTGCGGGTCAGCTCACCCAGATCAAACAGCTCGGTCTGAACCTGAACAGGCATTGATCAACCTCCGGTCACTTGGGGGAAGAAGGCGATTTCATCGAAATCTTCTATCGGCGCGTCGGGTGTGCACAGCTCCTGGTTCAATGCGCACATGAGGCTGGTCTCACCGAGCACTTGCTGCCAGGTTTCACCTCGGGCGCACAGGTGCTGCCTGAGGTCGGCAATGGTGCGCAGCGACCCGTCCAGGGCGATTTTTTCGCCGCCGATGCCCAGCTGTTCCCGATAGCGCGCAAAGTAATTGACCAGGATCATTGCGCGTCACCCGCGACAAAGGTGCCCGACTTGCCACCCTGTTTTTTGAGCAACTGGATCCGGTCGATGATCATCCCGCGGTCCACGGCTTTGCACATGTCATAGATCGTCAAGGCCGCTACGCTGGCGGCGGTCAGGGCTTCGAGCTCGACGCCGGTCTGGCCGTTGAGCCGGCATGTGCTGATGATCTGCACGCTGTCGGGCTCGACAGCACGCAGTTCAAGGTGAATCGAACTGAGCATCAGCGGGTGGCAGAGCGGGATCAGTTCATGGGTTTTCTTCGCCGCCATGATCCCGGCGATACGGGCCACCGCAAACACGTCGCCCTTGGGGTGCCCGTTAGCCTGGATCAGTTGCAGCGTGGACGGCTGCATGCGCACCCAGGCCTGGGCCTGGGCCTCACGGGTGGTTGCTGCTTTGTCCGTGACGTCGACCATGCTGGCCCGGCCTGCGGCGTCCAGATGGGTCAGTGTGTGGGAGCGTTCGTTCATGGGGGCCTCGGGTCAGTTCAGTACACAATCAATGGGTTGGAGCACGGGCGGCAGTTGTGTCGCGCCGTTGGCGTGCAGCACTTCGCGTTCAATCGTGCGCACGATGGCATTGGTTGGCAGGTCGTTTTCGTCGTAGCCGAAGGGGTCTTCCAGCTCATCGCCAATCGCGTCCAGGCCAAAAAACGTGTAGCTCACGATGGCGGTGAAGACCGGCGTCAGCCAACCCAGGGGTTCGGCCATGGCGAAGGGCAGCAAGATGCAGAACATGTAGCTGGTGCGGTGCAACAAGAGGGTGTACGGGAAGGGCAGCGGCGTACTTTTGATGCGCTCGCAAATCGTCTGCGTACGGGTCAGGTTGCTCAAGTGCCTGGCCATCAGTTGGTAGCGCCATTCACTGAAGCCCCCCGACTCGGCCAGCGCCGAACACTGCTGGGTCACGCGGCCGATAATGCTTTCCGGGAGATTCGGGGTGCTGGCCGACGGCAGCTTGTCGAGCCAGGGCGCTGCCGCGATGGACTCATTTTCATTGCGCAGCCTGGCGTTCAGTGCGTGGGCGAACCCGCACAGGTTGCGCAGGATCTCTTTGCGTTGGCGCGCATCCTTGATCACTTGGGTTTCGCGAATCATGACGCGCACATCCATCACCATGGCGCCGAGGGCTTTGCGCCCTTCGTACCAGCGGTCGTAGCAGGCGTTGTTGCGAAAACTCATGAAGATTGAAAGTGACAAGCCCAGCAGCGTGAATGGCGTGGCGTTGACCTTGGAGAAGTACGCCGGGTGAAGCGTCTCCACCAGCACAATCACCGAGGCCAGCAGTGTCACCAGCAGGCTGCGCAGTGCGATACGCCGGGCCACGGAGCCCTTGAGCGAAGTCAATACACCGATCAGGTTGGGTTTGGCTCTGACGATCATGGGCAATGGCCTTAATGCGAAGGGATAAAACCGGATGGGTTAACCACCGGTCATGTTCATGAAGCGGACAACCTGCACGTCATCATTGAGCTCGAAGTTGTGCCGATACGGCTTGAGTTTCATCGACTCAACGATGGCACTCTCCAGGCGTTTTGGTTCACCCGGGTAGCGCCGCAGCACCTCCTTGAGGTCGACCGAATGCTCGTTGCCCAGGCACAGCAACAACCGGCCTTCAACCGTCAGGCGCACGCGGTTGCAGGTGCCGCAGAAGTTGTGGCTGTGGGGTGAAATAAAGCCCAGGCGAATATGCGGCGCCTCGGCCAGGCGCCAGTAACGCGAAGGCCCCTGGGTCGATTCTGCCGAGTCGATCAGGGTGTAGCGCTCGGCGATACGCTCGCGCACCTGCGCGCTGGAATAGAACGCCTCGGCACGGCTGTGTTCGCTGATGACCCCCAGGGGCATTTCTTCAATGAAGGAAATATCCAGGCCGCGGTCAATGGCGAACGCCACGAGGTCGTTGATTTCGTGGTCGTTGCGGCCCTTCATCACCACGCAGTTGAGCTTGGTGCGTTGGAAGCCCGCCGCATTCGCCGCATCGATACCGGCGATGACCTTGGCCAGGTCACCGGTGCGCGTCAGTTCACGAAAGCGCTTGGGGTCAAGGCTGTCGAGGCTGATGTTGAGGCGCTTGAGCCCGGCATCGAACAGCGGCGCGGCCAGCTTGCCCAGTTGCGAGCCGTTGGTGGTCATGCACAACTCGCGCAGGCCGGGCAGCGTCGCGATGCGCTTGCACAGCTCGACCACGCCCGGACGAATCAAGGGTTCACCGCCTGTCAGGCGGATTTTGCGCGTGCCCAGTGCGACAAAACTCTGCGCCAGTTGATACAGCTCTTCCAGCGTCAGGATTTTCTGACGTGGCAGGAATTCCATCTCTTCGGCCATGCAATAGACACAACGGAAATCGCAGCGGTCGGTCACCGACATCCGGAGGTAGTCGACCCGGCGAGAAAAACTATCCATCAAGACTTGATCGGTCATTAAAACCTCGGCAGCGACGCTGAGCGTGTAACCACGGTGTTTGGACGCTCGATGTAGGTAAGCGCGTTATTTAAAGCAAGGCTAGAGTTGTTTTAATGCCGCGTCTAATCACTATTAGCAACCGAGTGATCGACGAAATCTATGGGCTTTTGATTGGGAGTTTTATTCGACTTTTATTATTTTATCTTTTTGATTTTTAAAACAATTTATCGTGATAGAGCATGTCGATGAAGTGGTCATTATTTGTGATTAGACAGGCTGTTTATGCACGGCATAGGCTAAATGCGTAACTCGATGTTGGACCCTTAAAACCGGTCGACGTGAACCCGGTTTAGTGGGCTTTAAACCGATTTGCGTTTTGCAGTGCCTGAAAAATAATCATCAATAAGGGCTTTAGTTAGGCCCGCGCCTACGTGTGAAGTCTTGGAGAATTACCATGAGCGAAGTTGAACGTTATAAACCGTACAAGGGGGCGGCCGCAGGTTGGGGCGCGCTGATTGCGGTGACGCAAAGCTGGCTGGGCAGTGAAAACGCGTTCAAGAACATCCGCGCGATGCTCAAGACCAACCAGAATGGCGGTTTTGACTGCCCGGGTTGTGCATGGGGCGAATCGCCGGAAGGCGGCATGGTCAAGTTCTGCGAGAACGGCGCCAAGGCGGTGAACTGGGAAGCCACCGGGCGCCTGGTCAACCCGGCGTTCTTCAATAAATACACGGTGTCGTCGTTGGCGGCGCAAAGTGACTATTGGCTCGAATACCAGGGGCGTCTGACCCATCCGATGCGTTACGACGCGTCGCTGGATCGTTATGTCGAAACCAGTTGGGACGACGCCTTTGCCCTGATCGCCAAGCACCTGAAGGAACTGGAGTCGCCGGACCAGGCGGAGTTCTATACCTCGGGCCGGGCCAGTAACGAAGCGGCGTATCTGTACCAGCTGTTCGTGCGCGCCTACGGCACCAACAACTTCCCCGACTGTTCGAACATGTGCCACGAAGCGAGCGGCCTGGGCATGGACGACAGCGTTGGCGTAGGCAAAGGTACAGTGACTTTCGATGACCTGGAGGAGGCCGACGCGATTTTCGTTATCGGCCAGAACCCCGGCACCAACCACCCACGCATGCTTGAGCCACTGCGCGAGGCGGTGAAGCGCGGCGCTCAGGTGATCTGTTTCAACCCACTCAAGGAGCGTGGGCTGGAACGTTTCCAACACCCGCAGCATCCGCTGGAGATGCTCACCAACGGTTCCGAACCCACCTCGTCGGCGTACTTTCGTCCGGCGCTGGGCGGCGACATGGCGGCCTTTCGAGGCATCGCCAAGTTTCTGCTGGAGTGGGAGCGTGATGCCCTGGAAAACAATGGAGAGGCGGTGTTCGACCGCGCATTCATTGCCGAACACACCTGGGGTCTCGAACAGTACCTGGCACAGGTGGACGCCACCTCGTGGGAGCATATCGTCGAGCAATCGGGCCTCAACCTGGCCGACATCGAGCTGGCGGCGCGCATGTACCGCCGCGCCAACCGGGTGATCATGTGCTGGGCGATGGGCGTGACCCAGCACGTGCACTCGGTGGTAACCGTGCAGGAAATCATCAACGTGCAACTGTTGCGCGGCAATATCGGCCGGCCAGGCGCAGGGCTGTCGCCGGTGCGCGGGCACAGTAACGTGCAGGGCGACCGCACCATGGGCATCAACGAGCTGGCGCCACCGGAGCTGATCGATGCGCTGGAAGCGCGCTTTGACTTCAAGGTACCGCGCCGCCACGGCCACAACACCGTGATGGCGATTGCCGCCATGGAACAGGGGCTCGCCAAAGTCTTCATCGGCCTGGGTGGCAACTTTGCCCAAGCGACGCCGGACACTCCGCGTACCCATGCGGCATTGCGCAAGTGCGACCTGACCGTGCACATCGCCACCAAGCTCAACCGCAGCCACCTGGTGACCGGCCGCGAAGCCTTGATCCTGCCGTGCCTGGGCCGTACCGATATCGACATTCAGGCCGAAGGCCCGCAAGGCGTGACCGTGGAAGACACCTTCAGCATGGTGCACATCTCCCACGGCCAACTGAAACCCAAGTCGCCCTTGATGCGCTCTGAACCGGCCATCATCGCCGGGATCGCCAATGCGACCCTGGGCAAGCACCCCATTGACTGGCTGTGGACGGTGGCCGACTACGGCCGCATCCGTGATTTGATCGCCGACACCATTCCCGGCTTCGAGGACTTCAACACAAAACTGCTGCACCCGGGCGGCTTCCACCTGCGCAACAACGCCGCGCACCGCATCTGGCAAACCGACAGCGGTAAAGCGCAGTTTGCCCCGAGTGAGCTGCCCGCCCACCTGGTCAGCGAAGGCGTGCGCAACCTCGACGTCAAGCCGGACCTGATCCTGCAGACCATGCGTTCCCACGACCAGTACAACACCACGTTGTACGGGCTCGATGACCGCTATCGCGGCGTTTATGGCATGCGCGACGTGGTGTTCGTCAATGAACAGGACATTCGCAAGCTGGGTTACGAGCCTGGGCAAAAGGTCGACATGGTGTCGTTGTGGGGCGATGGGCGCGAGCGTCGGGTCAGCGGCTTTACGTTGATCGCCTACGACATTCCGCCTGGCCAGGCTGCCGCCTATTACCCGGAAACCAACCCCCTGGTGCCCCTGGAAAGCTATGGCGACCGCACCTTCACTCCCACGTCGAAGTTCATCGCTATTCGCCTTGAACCTGCGCCGGCCAGCAACCTGATTCAGTCACTCGGCGCTTGAGCCGGGCGGGGCGGCCGGCAGGTCGCCCTGGGTTTTGCTGATCACTGGACACTATGAGGGTACCGTCATGCTAAATCTCGAGGCGCTCGACCTGGCGCGAATTCAGTTCGCGTTCACGGTCTCGTTTCACATCATCTTTCCCGCCATCACCATCGGCCTGGCCAGTTTCCTGGCTGTGCTGGAAGGCCTGTGGCTGAAAACCGACAATCCGGTCTATAAGGACCTGTATCACTTCTGGTCGAAAATATTCGCCGTCAACTTCGGCATGGGCGTGGTTTCGGGCCTGGTCATGGCGTATGAATTCGGCACTAACTGGAGCCGGTTCTCGGACTTCGCCGGGAGTATCACCTGGCCCTTGCTCACCTATGAAGTGCTGACGGCATTCTTCCTGGAAGCGGGCTTTTTGGGGGTGATGCTGTTTGGCTGGAACCGAGTTGGGCGTGGGTTGCACTTCTTTGCCACGGTAATGGTCGCCATCGGTACGTTGATCTCGACGTTCTGGATCCTGGCCTCCAACAGCTGGATGCAAACTCCCCAGGGCTTTTCCATCGTGGATGGCCGGGTTATGCCGCTGGACTGGTTCGCCATCGTCTTCAACCCGTCGTTCCCGTTCCGCCTGACGCACATGGCAATCGCTGCTTTTGTTGCCACGGCGTTCTTCGTCGGCTCATCGGCGGCCTGGCACTTGCTGCGTAAAAACGATACCCCGGCAGTGCGCAAGATGCTCTCGATGGCGTTGTGGATGGCGCTGATCGTGGCGCCGATCCAGGCGGTTGTTGGTGATGCCCATGGCCTCAACACTCTGGAGCACCAACCGGCAAAAATCGCCGCGATTGAAGGGCATTGGGAAAACGTCGGTGACGGCGCGACGCCGCTGGTGTTGTTCGGTATCCCTGACATGGAGGCCGAAAAGACCCGCTACGCGATCGAGGTCCCGTACCTGGGCAGCCTGATCCTGACCCACAGCCTGGACAAACAGATTCCGGCGCTCAAGAGCTTCCCTAAAGAGGACCGACCGAACTCGACCATCATTTTCTTCAGTTTCCGGATCATGGCCGGGCTGGGGATGTTGATGATCCTCACCGGGATACTGGGCTTGGCATTGCGCCGTAATGGCGCGCTGTATCGCAATCGCCTGTTCCTGCGCCTGGTGTTGTTCATGGGGCCGACCGGCCTGATCGCGATGCTCGCCGGCTGGATCACCACCGAAGTCGGGCGCCAGCCATGGGTGGTCTACGGGCTGATGCGCACCGCCGACGCGGCGTCCAACCATACCGTCACGCAGTTGAGCATCTCTCTGGCGTTGTTCGTGGTGATCTACTTCTCGGTGTTTGCCGTGGGAATTGGCTACATGATGAAGCTGGTACGCAAGGGTCCGCAGCCCCATCACGACCATCCGCCCCAAGGCGGCCCCGGCCAGGACCGTACGCCACGCCGTCCCTTGTCCGCCGTTACCGAGACGCTCGCGTCCGGCGACCACACCAACTGATCGAGGGGATTGCACATGGGCATTCAAGGTATAGACCTTTCGTTGATATGGGGCGTGATCATTGCCTTCGGGGTGATGATGTACGTAATCATGGACGGCTTCGACCTGGGGTTGGGCATCCTGTTTCCGTTGATCCCGGACGAGCAGGAGCGCGACGTGATGATGAACACCGTGGCGCCGGTATGGGACGGCAACGAAACGTGGCTGATCCTGGGCGGCGCGGCGTTGTATGGCGCGTTTCCGCTGGCGTACTCAGTGATCCTGGAAGCGTTGTACCTGCCGCTGATCTTCATGCTGGCCGGGCTGATCTTTCGCGGCGTGGCGTTTGAATTCCGCTTCAAGGCCAGCCCGCAGAAGCGGCACATCTGGGACATGGCGTTTATCGGCGGCTCGTTCCTGGCGACCTTTTGTCAGGGTGTGGTGATCGGCACCTACATCGCCGGCATACCGGTGGTAAATCGCCAGTTTGCCGGCGGCACCCTGGACTGGTTGTCTCCGTTCCCGCTGTTCTGCGGCGTAGGGTTGGTGGTGGCGTACGCCCTGCTGGGCAGCACCTGGTTGCTGGTCAAGACCGAAGGCATGCTGGAGTCGCGGATGCGCCTGTTCAGCCATTACCTGGCCTTCGCCCTGATGGCCGTGGTGGCCGTGCTGTGCGTGTGGACCCCCTGGCTGCACCCGGAAATCGCCACGCGCTGGTTCACCCACGCACACATCGTGGTGTTCGGCGGCCTGTTGCTGCTCGGCGTACTGGCCCTGGTCGGGCTGTTGAAGACCTTGCGTCAACACCATTCCCACTGGCCGTTCGTGTTCACCCTTATGCTGGTCTTCCTCGGCTATATCGGCCTGGCGTTCAGCATCTGGCCGAACATCGTACCGCCATCCATCAGCCTGTGGGACGCCGCATCGCCACCTTCCAGCCAGCTGTTCATCCTGATCGGCACCCTGTTTATCCTGCCGATCATCCTGATGTACACCTGCTGGAGCTACTACGTTTTCCGCGGAAAAGTGAGGATTGGAGATGGTTACCACTAACGCTGAAAAACCGATGCCGTTTTACAAGCAGGTGGCGCAGTTAAGCCTGCTGTTTTGCACGGCGCTGATCATGCTGGCCGCCGCGACGGCCCTGACAATGGAGTTGGCCCATGGAACGCTCTGAAGTGTCACACGCTCAAAATCAGGCAGGCCCCTGGTACAAGCGGATGTTTTGGCTGATCGCTATTTGGCTCGCCAGTGTGGCTGCACTCGGCATCGTGGCCAGTGGTATTCGCGGGATCATGCACATGGCCGGCATGAGTAGTCATTGACGGGGTATTTTACCTAACGAACGTCCGGCGCTGAACGTGGCGCCGGATCAAGGAGAGACGTATGTCAGAACGTATTGATAGAGACCATCCTGTTGAATATGTGACAAAAAGTGGTGTCACCGTGATGATTGGCTTCAGCTGGGGCCAGGCACTGGATATTCCTGTGGGTGCCCGGTTGACCTTGCCAGGCGAGGATGCCCGACCGGCCTTTGTGGAGGGAGACCATTGGGAGAGTTATGAGCAGGCGGTTGAAGGGGCGCAAGAAGCGGCAGAGCGGTGGGTGAGATCTCCGCTTCGATGAAAGGGCTTATGGGGCTGGCGTGGTGGTGGGGTGAACTGCGCCTGGCCTTGTAAGCGTCACTGGATTTCAGGCACAAAAAAAAGACGTCTTTGGACGTCTTTTTTTATGGATGGCGGTTGCAGAAGCTGAGTGCAACACGGTTATTGATTTGAAGCTGGAGCATGATGCCGCATAGCCATGGCTTCCTGCATCACCTCGCCCATGACTTCGATCGGGCACTTGAAATCGAAGCGTTTA
>NZ_JAENSV010000068.1:0-18415 GCF_016613265.1 Pseudomonas sp. MF6751 | reverse complement strand
AGACATGGAAAGCGTTTTATCAAGCACAGAGGGCGCGAGGCTATAGCACCACACAGGCGTTGGTAATACTGGCCCGCAAGCTTGCTCGGGTGGTGTTCGCTCTGCTGAAAGGGCAAAGCGAATATCAGCCAAAAGTTGGTTGAGGGTTGCCCCTCAACCATAGAATCTCCCACAGTTGGGTTTCGGAGTGTCAGGCAGTTAGTCGTTGACTGTTCGGCCATCATCGCAGGCAAGCCAGCTCCCACATTTAATAAGCGGTGCAGGCCCGTTACCGACCAGGTGTAGAGAGGGGAAACAGGCTGTTGAGGGTATCGAGCAAGCGCACCAGGTAGATCGGCTTGCGAAACAAGTCCAGCACCTGCAAGCGCAGCATATCGCTGACATCGTCCATTTCTGCATGGCCAGACATCACGATCACAGGCAAATGCGAGCGTGAGGTGTGTTCGCGCAGGCGCTTGATCAAGGAGATACCACTTTCCTCGGGCATGCGCAGATCGGTGATAACCAGGGCGATATCAGGGTGAAGTGTCAATTCTTGCAAGGCGAAGGTGACGGAGGTCGCGGTGAAACAGACGAACCCCTCGTTTTCGAGGGATTCGGCCAACTCCACCAGCGCATCCTCCTCGTCGTCCACCAATAGGATTTGTTGGCGGGATGACGAAGGGTGGGTCATGGGCGGTACCTGATAAAAAGAATCACCGGAACGAAAGAATACCGCAATGACAGCTAAGTCGCTGCTGGCAGCGCATCAGACACTTGCTCGAAGATACCTTTTATCTTATCGCCAAGCCCAGTACCAATACCGACGATCACCAACGCAACTATCGCGACGATAATCACATATTCAATAGCCGACGCCCCGTCTCTGCGACGCAGGAATAACTGAGCGTGAACATAAAATTTCAAGAACAGGTCAAGGATCATGTTGAGATCTCCTTCATGCGCCACAAAGCGCCGATACAGCTGGCCCGCACAATGATTGCCGTGTGCCACTAGAGCATTGTCAACAAATTTAACACTCACAACTGTAAGAATGAATTAATCATAAAGTATTAGCGGCCTCATGCGCCCTGCAAGTCCGTTGTTTAAAGGCCCGACTCTAAAAACATCGATAATTTTTTCATTCGGTAATGGCATTTCGTCCTAGCTGAGCTACCTTCAAATAGCCAAATCGTTAGTTGTTCATCACAGCCCAGTTGCGAATTTAACTCGTTTGGTTGAGCGAGAATAAAAGCAGTGCAACAGGATAGGGAGAGCCGTCATGAACAGTCGCATCAGCATGGTCCTGGCTGGCTTGCTGCTTATCGGAGCCTTGATTGCAGGGTATTGGGGCCTGGTACTGAGCCGTCCACCGGCACCCGCGGTAGCACCCTCGCCACAACCTGTCATTTCCGTTGAAAAAACCGTTGCAGTCGTGGAAGACCAGACCCGCCAGCCCGTCGTGGTACTGGTGCACGCGGTTGCGCCTTTTGTGCCCCTCACCGCTGCCGATGTAGCCGTGGAAAAACTGCGCACCGTGCCGGCAGGCAGCCTGACCAGCGTTGACCAGGCCATCGGTCGTACGCCCTTGCGGGCCCTGGGTGCCGGCACCTGGCTCAATGATGAAAGCTTCACCGCCGGCGGCCCCCTGGCCCGCATGATTCGTGCAGATGAACGCGCGCTCGCCGTCGCCGTCGACGAGGTCATCGGTGCCGGTGGCCAGTTGAGCCCCGGCGATTACGTGGATGTCTTGTTGTTCTTGCGCCAGGACAATGCCAATGCCGAGCAGTCGGCACAGGTGGTCATCCCGGCGATTCGCCTGCTCAGCGTCGGCGACCAACTGGGTTTGGCCAACGACGGCACCCCGGCAGTACCGCCACCCGCCACCGCCGAAGAACGCGCCCAGGCGGCTCAACGTCGCACCGCCGCGCGCAGTGTGGTGCTGGCGGTGCCCGAACAATTGCTGAGTCGGCTGATGCTCGCTTCCCAAGCCGGCACGCTGCGCCTGGCCGTGCGCAGTGCCGACGAACAATTGCTCAGCCGCTACTGGGCCGGTGAAAGCGACACCCCGGACAAGGTGCAAAGCGCCAACCGCGACCTCTACCAATTCACCCAATTGGCCCTCAGCGGCCCGCCAAAAAAAATCACCCCCACGGTGGCCGACACCGGCCAGCGTCGGGGCGTCGAAGTGATTCGCGGCGCAGCGGCAGCACAACCTACCCCCTGATTGAACAAGGATGCCTTGAATGAGCCAACGCTACGCTCAATTGGCCTTGGCCTTGATGCTGCCGTGCCTGCCCTTGGGCATGGCGATGGGCGCATCGGGCAACTGCAACGCTCTGGGCCAACTGCCCGCTGTGATCGAGGTGGGCGAAGGCTTGCAGACCGAACTGCAATCGCCGGTAGCGATTACGCGCCTGGCAATCGGCGACCCGAAAATCGCCGATGTGCGGGTCAACGGCGACCGCCATTTCCTGCTCACTGGCGTCGGCAGCGGCGCTACCAGCCTGATGGTGTGGACCGGCTGCTCGACCACGCCGCGCCAGAGCATGGTGTTCGTCAAGGGCAAGGCTACTTCGGCGCTGACCAGCCAATCGCTGTCGCCCTCCGAAGACCCGACGCTGCCCAGCCAGGTGCAGACCGATATTCGCTTTGTCGAGGTCAGCCGCACCAAGCTCAAGGAAGCCAGTACCAAGATCCTGGGCATGGGTAAAAACTTTTTCCTCGGCAGCCCCGATTTACTGTCCCCGTCAGAGGGCATTTTCAAATTGCCGGTGAGTGCCGACAACTTCAACATCGGGTTTGGCGGTGGCCGGGTCAAGGCACTGATCAACGCCCTGGAAAGCAGCGGTTTCGCCTATACCCTGGCGCGCCCGAGCCTGGTGGCCATGAGCGGCCAGAGCGCGACCTTCCTGGCCGGCGGCGAAGTGCCGATTCCGGTGCCCAGTGCCGGCAGCGATACCATCACCATCGAGTACAAGGAATTCGGCATTCGCCTGACGCTGACGCCCACGGTCATCGACCACAACCGCATCGCCCTGAAAGTCGCCCCGGAAGTCAGCGAGCTGGATTACAACAATGCGATTCGCATCGAAGGCATTCAAGTGCCGGCCCTGACCGTCCGGCGCACCGACACCAGCGTGTCACTGGCCGACGGCGAAAGCTTCGTGATCAGCGGCCTGATCAGCAGCACCAACCGTTCGACCATCGCCAAGCTCCCAGGCCTGGGCGACATCCCGATCCTTGGCGCATTTTTCCGCGACTCCAATATCAGCAGCGAAGAAAAAGAACTGCTGATGATTGTCACGCCGCATCTGGTCCAGCCACTGGCTGCCAATGCGCAGTTGCCGTCGCTGCCCGGCGAAAAACTGCGCACCTATGACCCGAACTGGTTCCGCCTGTTCTTCCTGGAAAACGGCAACTTCGACCGTCGCAGTGGACTTTCCCAATGAGCGATAGCCTGAGCCAGACCTTCCTGGCAATCACCCGTAACAGCACCGACCTGGAATGGCTCCAGGGTGCCCTGGCCCCTCTTGGCCAAGTGATCAACGTGGGCGGCGGCAGCCTGGATGAATTGCTGGCACTGGTGGACGTGACCTTCGCCAACCTGGTGTTCGTGGGCCTGGACCGCGAGCACCTGGTAGCCCAGAGCGCCTTGATCGAAGGCGCCCTGGAAGCCAAGCCGATGTTGGCGGTGGTGGCCTTGGGCGACGGCATGGACAACCAGTTGGTACTCAACGCCATGCGTGCCGGCGCTCGGGATTTTGTCGCCTATGGCTCACGCTCCAGCGAAGTGGCCGGGCTGGTGCGGCGCCTGAGCAAGCGCTTGCCGCCCAGCGCGCCGAACGCCCATCTCGGCGGCCTCACCGTGCTCTACGGTGCCCAGGGCAATACCGATGGCGCCCTGCTGGCAAGCCACTTGGCGATGGTGGTGCAAAAGAGCGGCCAGCAGACGCTGATGCTCGACCTCGGCCTGCCCAGGGGCGACAGCCTGGCGCTGCTGGGCCTGGACAGTACCTTCAATTTCGGCGACGCCTTGCGCCACCTGCGACGCCTGGACGCCACCCTGATCAACAGCGCGTTCACCAGCACCGACGACGGCCTGCGGATCCTCGCCTACGCCGCCAGCGATGAACCCTTGGAAATGACCAGCGCCGCGGAGCTGTACATGTTGCTCAGCGCCTTGCGCCAGCACTTCCAGCACATCGTGGTCAACCTCACCGGGCAAGCGGACAGCGAAGCCCTGCGCACCTTTGTCAGCCACTGCGACAAGCTGTTGTGGTGCACCGACCAATGCGTACTCGACTGTCGGCGTAACCTGGCGATGCTGAACCTGTGGCGCGAAAAAGGCATGAAGCTCGACCATGCCAAGCTGCTCGTCGATCGCTACGTCAAAGGCTGCGCCCCCGGCACCGAAGCCCTGGAAAAAAGCTTCGGCCTGGAGTGCATCGCCGTGCTGCCCCTGAGCCCCGAAGTGCGCCTGAACGCCAAGAACCAGGGGCAAAGCCTGTTCACCCTGGCCCCCCGCGAAGCGTTGACCCAAGCCCTGCGCCACCTGGGCGAGCGCCTGGCCAAACGTACCGAAGGCCTGGATAAACCTTCGACCCGCTGGTTCGAACGCCTGCTGGGAGCGAGTCGATGAACGGCGAAAAACTCTTCGGCGCACCGGCCCGTGGAAGTGCCGCGCACAACGATCACGACGGCCTGAAACTGGTGCTGCATCGCTACATCATCGATGCCATCGAAGAATCGGGCCAGAACCTGCTGGAAGGCTCGCGCCAATCCCTGGCGCAATTTGTCATCGACAAAGTGGCCGAATACATCACGCGCATGCACCTGGCAATCTCGCGCTATGAGATGGAGCGCCTGGCCGAGGAAATCGTCGATGAGCTGACCGGCTTCGGCCCGCTGGAAGTGCTGCTGCGCGATGTGTCGATCACCGAGATCCTGGTCAACGGCCCACACCGGGTGTTTATCGAGCGTGACGGAGTACTCCATCAGAGCGACCTGCGCTTTATCGACGCGCACCATGTAGAACGCGTGATGCAGCGCATTCTCGCGCCCCTTGGAAGGCGCCTGGATGAGTCGTCGCCGATGGTCGATGCGCGCTTGCCGGATGGCAGCCGGGTCAATGCGATCATCCCGCCGATTGCCTTGGACGGCCCGTGCCTGTCGATCCGTAAATTTCGCAAGGACATGCTCAAGAGCAGTGACCTGGTGGCAATGCAAACCATCGACCACAATATTTTCGAGTTCTTCCAGGAGGCGGTGGGCAAGCGCTGCAATATTCTCATCAGTGGCGGCACCGGCACCGGCAAGACCACGCTGCTCAATATCCTCAGCCAATTGATCAACCCCCACGAACGCCTGGTCACCATCGAAGACGTAGCCGAGCTGCAACTGGGCCACCCCCACGTGGTGCGCCTGGAAACCCGCCCGCCCAATGCCGAGGGGCATGGCGAGGTCAAGGCCAGCGACCTGATTCGCAACGCCCTGCGGATGCGCCCGGACCGCATCATCCTTGGCGAGATCCGTGGCGTCGAAGTGCTCGACGTGATGACGGCCATGAACACCGGCCATGACGGTTCCATGAGTACCGTGCATGCCAACAATGCCCAGGACGCGTTGCTGCGCCTGGAAACCCTGGTGGGCCTGACCGGCCGGGTGGTGGCGGAGAAAACCCTGCGGCAGATGATCTGTGCCGCACTGGATGTGGTGGTGCAACTGACGCGCCTGCCCGATGGGCGCCGTTGCGTCAGCGAGGTGGTGGAAGTGGTGGGGGTGCGCGACGACGTGTATGTCACCAACACCCTGTTCCGCCTCGACCGCCGTACCGGTTTCGGCTTTCTGCGCGAAGCGCTCAACCCGGCCGGCGACAAGCTGCGGCGCGAATCGGCATTGCCGTTGTAGAGAGGGCTCATGACCGGACTTGTCTTGCTGCTCATTTGCATCCTGCTGATCAGCCTGTCCGTCTGGCTGTTCCAGCGAGGGTTGCGCCAGGCCGGCACCGACCGGGTGCTGGAGCGGCTCAGCGACGGCCAGCCGGTGCCCCAGGAGCCGAACGGCAGCTGGGTCGCGCTGGAGCGCATGTTCCAGCGCGCCGGCCTGGGCAAGCCCACCGACCGCCTGGGTTTGTGGTTGAGCGGCTGGGCGCTGGGCATGTTGCTGGGCTATCTGCTGGCCGGCGGGCTGGGCCTGTTGGCCATGTTGATCCTGCCGCCGCTGCTGCTGCGGGTGTATATCGCCTGGCGCTACCAACGGCGAGTGCAGCGCATGGTCGAACAATTACCGCAGCTGCTGGACCACAGCGTGCGCAGCCTCAAGTCTGGGCGCACCCTGGCGGACGCTGTGCTGGGCGCGATCGACAGCACCGAAGCGCCGCTCAAGCAGGCCATGAGCCGCATCCAGCGCAACGTGCAAATGGGCGTGAGCCTGCCGGAGTCGGTCAGCGACTTTGCCGAGTTCTACGAGCGCGATGAATTCCGCCTGTTTGCTCTTGGCCTGAAGGTCAACCACCGCTACGGCGGCAACGCCAGCGAGCTGCTGGAAAACCTGATCAAGATGATCCGCGAGCGCGAACAGGGTGCGCGCCAACTCAAGGCCATGACTGGCGAAACGCGCATGACCGCCTATGTGCTGGCGGGTTTGCCTATCGTCATGGTCGGCTACTTCCTGATGGTCAACCCGGGCTACCTGATGAGCATGTGGAATGACGGAACCGGGCGCCACCTGCTGCTGGCCGCGGTGGCGCTCGACATTTCGGGCACCTTCGTCATGTGGCGCATGTTGCGGAGTATTTGAGATGGCCATCCTGATTTGCATCCTGTTGTCGCTCGCCGCCGTCGCCTTGATCGTCGGCAACCTGCTGGAGCAAAGGCGCCGTCAACGCCTGGTCAGCCAACGCCTGCAAGGCCAACTGACCCGCGAAGACAAACTCGGCAGCCTGATGCGCCAGTTGGGCGCCAGCACCGTGGCCCAGCGCTCGGTCAGCCTGGACAACGAAACCCAGACCCTGCTCAACCGCGTCGGCTGGCGCAAAGCCAACCAGCGCTCCATGTTTGCCGCTTTCCAGATCGGCGTGCCCATCGTGTTGCTGGGCTTGACCCTGCTCGGCCAGCAGCTGCTGTTTCCCCATGCCGGCTCACCCTGGATTGCCCCGGCGATTGCCCTGGGCATCGGATACCTGCTGCCCAAACGCATCCTCGCCCTCAGTGCGAAATATCGCCAGGAGCGTATCGCTCGGGAAATTTCCACCTTCATTCCATTACTGCGCATCCTGTTCGAATCCGGCATGGCAGTTGAGCAATCGCTGCGGGTGTTGAGCACCGAAGCCCAGCGCTTGCTGCCAGACCTGACCCATGAACTGCGCCTGATCCTGGCAAGGGTCGACTCGGGCCTGGAACTGTCCGAAGAGCTGGGCAAGACCGCACGCCTGCTGGCCGTGGATGAGTTCACCGACACCTGCATCATCCTTCAGCAGTTGATCCACCAAGGCGGCGGCGCGATGAAATCCTTGCTGGCCCTCAAGCAGTTGCTTGACGACCGCCGCCTGACCCGCCTGCAGGAATACATCTCGAAGATGTCCGCGAAGATGTCCGTGGTGATGATGGTGTTCCTGTTTCCCGCCTTGCTGATCGTGCTGGGGGGGCCGGCCATGATCGCCATCTCCCGAGCCTTGAATAACTTTTGAGGAGCCTGCCATGAAACCACTGATCGTCGCCTTGAGCCTGCTGATGCTGGGCGGCTGTGCCAGCAACGGCCAGGTTCCGTGGGCCGGGTTGCTGGCGCCGGGCAATTGCCCCAAGCCAAGCCCCGACCAGGAGCTGTCGCTGAACCTGGCCGATGACATGGCCAACGAGGGCAAGCTGCACGCCAGCCTCGCCAACCTGCAGAACCTGCCCAGCGCCCTGCCCCAGGTTCGTCAACGCCAGGCCCGTGCCTATCGCTTGCTAGGCCGTCCTGACGCCGAGCCGTTGTACCGCAGCCTGCTGGGCACCTGCCTGGCCGCCGACGGTGAGCACGGCCTGGGGCAACTGGCGTCGGCCAAGGGCGACAACGGCCAGGCCATGGCTCACCTGCAACGCGCAGCACGGTTGGCGCCCACCGACGAAAAAATCCGCAACGACCTGGGCGTGGTGTACCTCGATCAACGGCGCCTGGATGACGCGCGCTTTGAATTCATGACCGCCATCGAACTCAAGCAGAGCGATCAATTGGCGGCGGTGAACCTGGTGACCTTGCTGATCTATCAGGACAACTGGGAGCAAGCCGCGAAAGTGGTCGGCCAACTCGGGTTGAGCCCTGATCAGGTGACCCGAGCCCAGGCACGGGCGCAACACCTCAAGGACGCTGGCACGGCACCGCAGCGCCCAATCAAAGATCAGGTAGCGGCGGTCAGCGACACGCTGCCGGCCTCTGTAAAATAGGGAGTCGATGATGAAATTCCATTACCTCGCCGGCCTTGCATGCCTGGCCCTGCCCCTCCTTGCTTCGGCCATCGAAGCGGGGCCGTCCTCACCCCGGCAGGCAGAAACGGAAAACTGGATGGCGCTGCAACTGAGCGGGCGCGCAGCCTCGGCCAACCCGCAAAAAACCACGCCGGCAGAACGCGAACAGGCGCTCAAGCGCTGGCTGGACAGCAACAAGCACCCGATTCCGGAGTTTTTTGATCAGAAAATAGGCGGCACTGCGCAAAGTGGAAGCAAGTAAAGCTACTGTGGCGAGCAAGCTTGCTTGCGCTGGGGTGCGAAGCGCCCCCAAGAAAAGCCGACTCCAGCTGCGCCGTCGAGCGGGAGCAAGCTCCCTCGCCACAGAAAGCTCGCTCCTGCACGGTTTGCCTGGGCCCTCAGTGCGCTGTTACCCGCTGACGCATCGCCGAGTTGCTCGGTGACAACGCCAGCGCCAACTGCGTGCGGTTGTGCATATGGGTCAGGCGCAGCACCTGGGACACGTACAGTTTGACTGTGTTCTCGGTAATTCCCAGTTCACAGGCAATCTGATAGTTGGTCTGGCCCTTGCCCACCAGGCGTGCCACGTCCAACTGGCGCGGTGACAGCTGATTGAAGATCGCCGGGATCTCCAACGGCCCGGCTTCATCAGCCGATGGGTCCCTGTCATGGTCCTGGGGCACCGGGTTGCGACGCACTTTGTCCAAGTCCATATACAAGTCGTTGATCGATTCGGACAGGTACTGCAACTTCTGGTTGAGCGTGCCCAGTTGCAGGTCTTTTTGCCGTTCCTCCAACGCGGCTTCCTGGCGCTTGAGGCCTTCGAGCAATTCATCGAGGTTGATCGGCTTCTGGTAGTAATCGGCGATGCCCGCACGCAGGGCCTTGATCACATCCTGTTTATCGGCACGACCGGTGAGCATGATCGCTTCGAACGCACGATGTTTGCCGGCGATCCGTTGCAGCGCCTGGACCAGTTCGATGCCGTCCATGTCCGGCATATGCAGGTCACACAGCACTAAACCAATCTGAAGGTCTTCGCCAAAACGCTGGACAGCTTGCTGGCTGGACTCGCACGGGACACAACGGTACCCGCTGCTTTCAAGAAATTCACAGAGCTCCTCCACGATTAATGGCTGATCGTCGACCACGAGCACTTTTACTGCAGACGTAAGCTTGTTCACGCGCTACTCCATGCCTGGCAAGCCAAATAATGACCTATCCTTTCTGACGAAAATTCCTACATAACCACTCATTAAACGTAGACGTACTTTCCGACTATGTACATAGCATTAATCAACTCGTGCGACTGATGGATCCAAAACCAGCTGCCGGCAAAACCTGTCAAAACGAAGGGCGCAAAGGGCTGTTTTGTTGACGCGTGCCCTGCCCGGTCAACGCTATTTGAGCTAAGCCATTGATGCATAAGTGTCCAGGCCACCATGGCGATGCCGGCACCGATCAACGACCCCAGCAGGTACTCGATATTGGAGGCCAGCCCCAAGGCGGCTAGCAACTTCACATCCCCCGCGCCAAAGCGGCTCAACGCGTACCCGGGCAGGGTCAGCACCAGCGCCAAAACCAAGGCCAGGCCACCCTCGCTGCGGGGCGCGCCCAACCAGGTCGAGCCCGCCCATAGCAGGTAAATCAGCGCCAACAGCCCGACGCCCAGGGTCAGCGTATTGGCAATTTGGCGCTGGCGAATATCCTGCACAGCACATACGCCCAACCACAGCACAATCACTAGCGTCTGGATCACGTAAAAAACATCCCTTTTGGCTGAATGATTCTATGCTGATATCAAGTACTCGACTCAGGGTAGACGCAGTCATGAAATCGAGCCTCCCGAGAAAGCAAAAAGGCGCTGCGGCGATCGAGTTTGCCTTGGTCTTCGTGATTTTCTTTGCAGTGTTCTACGGCATGCTCAGCTACAGCTTGCCGCTGCTGTTGATGCAGTCATTTCACCAAGCGGCGGCCGAAGGGGTACGCCGCAGTGTGTCCGTGGACCCAATCACTGCAGGTGCAGGCTATTCGGCCCTGGTTGTACAACGCGCCAAGGATGCGACCCAGGCCCAGTTGAACTGGATCCCCAGTTCCTTGAATTTCTTGCCCGGCTATATCACCGCTACCTACACCAATAATTTGCTGACGGTGAAGATCACCTACCCCACGGCCAATATCAAAGCGGTCTTGCCGGCCCTGGTATTGCCCGGGGTGGGCACCGTACCGAACCTGCCCACCAACCTCACCGCCACCTCGAGCCTTCAGTTTTGACGACGGGGGATAAATTGTTCGCACGCCTGCGCGGGCGCACCAGCGCCCTGGCTCTGGATGTACCCACGACGCCCGCGCCCGGCCTGCAACTGCAACTGGACAACCTGGGTCGGGTGCTGAACATCTCAGGCACCTTGAGGCCTTTGCTTGCCCAGCATCTTGCTGGCATGCCGAACCCACCGTTGCAGACCTTGCTGTGCGCCGACAGCGCGCTGAGTGTCGAGGGCACGCCGCAAGAGTGGCAACGACACGGCCTGGACCTCGACTTCCAGGGCGCTGCCGGCCAGGTCCTGCATACCCGCGGCTGGATCGAGCCGGAGGGCGACGGTTGGGCCCTGCACCTGCTGGACATCACGGACCTGCTGGCCGACCGAGTACGGGTGCAGCAACGCGAACAGAACCACCAACTCGCCGCCCTGATGAGCGAACAGCTGCGCGTGTGCAGCCTCACTCGCCTGCCCCAGGTGTTCAGCGAACACCTGCGCAGCGTGGCCCAGCGCTGGAGCATCCCCTGCGTCGCCATGGCGCTGCTCGACGAAGATGACCAGGGCTGGCGCATCTACAGCCAATACGCCGCCCACGACGCCCCGGCCTTGTGGCAAACCGGGCAACACCTGGGCACCAGCCTGGACAGCATCAACGGCAACACGCCACTGAGCCTGGACATTGCCCAGGGGCGCAGCGACAACCCGCGCCTGCACAGTGTATTTGGCAATGCCGACGGCTTCCTGGTGCCGTACCGCGACAGCCATGGCGCCGCCGCGTGGCTGCTGTGTGGCTTCTATAACGGCCAGGCACACCACACCGGCGAGCGTGACTGGCTGAACCTGTGCGCGGCACTCGCCGCGCCGCTGCTGAGCCGTCTGCGCGAACAGCGTCACCACCAGCAACTGGAACGGGTAGAAGCCCTGCAAGGCCTGCTCGGCACTGGCTGGTGGGAACTGTTGCCCGCCACCCAGGAAATCCAACTGGCGCCACAATTGCTGCGCAACCTGAGCCTGGACGAAGGCCCCACCCGCCAACCCCTCGGCACCTGGCTCGAGCTCATCCACCCCGCCGACCGTCAGGCCCTCGACAGCCGCCTGCAAGACCTGCAAGCCCTGGGCAAGCCACTGCTGACCAGCGTGCGCCTGCAACGCACCGAGTCTGAGCAGTCGCCCCTGTGGTACCGCATACAAGGCCAAGTGCTGGGCGCCGGCAATGAACGGCGCTGGATCGGCTTCATGCTCGACATCAGCGACATCCAGAACCAGCAACTGCAAGCCGCCGCCGCCCATGCGCGCCTGGACAACCTGATCGCCAGCTCACCGGCCGTCATCTATGTGCAGCGCTACGTCAACGGCGCGCTGCACCCGGCGTTTTTCAGCGCCAGCCTGTTGCCGCTGCTGGGCTGGACCTTGGCCGATTGCAACCACGACACCCTGGCGGCGCTGATCCACCCCGACGACCGTGAGCGCTACTTCGAACGCACCCGCCAACTGCTGCACGAAGGCAACGTGCGCAGCCGCTACCGCCTGCGCGACAAGCAAGGCAACTACCACTGGCTGCTCGACGAAGCCAAGCTTTTGCGCGACGACCTCGGCTTGCCGGTGGAAGCCGTGGGCCTGTGGCTGGACGTCACCGAGGCGACCCTGGCCGCCGAGCAGGTGCGCCAAAGTGAAGAGCGCTACCGCATCCTGGTGGAAGACTCGCCAGCGATGATCTGTCGCTACCGTCCCGACCTGATCCTCACCTTCGGCAACACGCCGCTGGCCAATTACCTGGAATGCCGGCCCGACCAATTGCCAGGCATCGACCTGGGCCAGTGGCTGTCGGATGAACAGCGCGCCGCCTTTATGCAGCGCATCCAGCAACTGACTCCGGAATTCCCGGTGAGCACCGCGGAAATCAGCCTGCAACTGCCGGGGCGCGAACATGCCTGGTGGGTGTGGTCGGACCGTGGCGTCTTCGATGAACAAGGCGCCCTGATCGAAGTGCAAGCCGTAGGGCGCGACAACACCGAAGTACGCCGCTCCCAGCAGCAACTGACCCAAAGCGCGAAAATGGCCACCCTCGGCGAAATGGCCACCGGCCTGGCCCATGAGATCAACCAGCCGCTGAACGTGATGCACATGGCCATCACCAATGTGCTCAAGCGCCTGGGCAATGGCGATGTGCAGATCGACTACCTCACGGAAAAACTGCACCGTATCGACGCCCAGGTGCAACGCGCGGCACGGGTGGTCGACCATATGCGCGTCTTCGGCCGCCGCTCGGAAATCGAGCAACAACCATTCGACCCGGCGCAGGCGCTGGAGGGCACCCTGTCCCTGCTCAGCGAAGGCCTGCGCGGCAAAGGTGTGGAGGTGCGCATCAGCCCTGCGGACTTCTCGGTGCAGGTCAAAGGCTATGTCGACCAGCTGGAACAGGTGCTGATCAACCTGATGGTCAATGCCCGCGACGCATTACTCAGCCAGCGAGAAAAAGACCCTGCCCTGCGCCCCTGGATTGCCCTGCACAGCGAGCACGACAGCCGCCATGTGCGTATCTGGGTCGAAGACAACGCCGGCGGGATAGACCCGCGCCTGTTGGAGCGGATTTTCGAACCGTTCTTTACCACCAAGCCGATAGGCGTCGGCACCGGATTGGGGCTCTCGGTGAGCTATGGGATTGTGGAAAACATGGGTGGGCGCCTGAGCGTCACCAACGGCGAGGCCGGCGCGAAATTCTGCGTCGAGTTACCCATCGCGCAGAACTCAATCAGCTAACCACGATGCGAAGAGAGCCGCTCTTGCTCTGCTTTTGATCTTAGGCGCCCCGTCAAACCACGCTGGCGAATTACGGGCACACCGAGCCCAGGCGAGGTGCCGAGTGGTGGGGCAAGAGCGTTTTGCTTACTTTGGCCTCGGCCGGCATCCCGGCTTTTGCAAAGTGAGCCGCCGTCAGGGCGGAACCCTAAGTGGCCGTTACCGCAGGAATGGATATGTACTCGGTATAACTGTGTCGACTGGCAGGCCGCTATCGCAGGCAAGCCAGCTCCCACATTTGGAACGCGGTGCATCAGATAGACCAACAGGCTAAATCACCAGATAAGCCCGGCCCATATGGCAAGAGAGATTGGCACCAACTTCGGCATTGCCCAGGTTGATGCCCAAGGCGCTGAGCAAGGTGTTGACGATAGGGTCGAGAATCGGTGACAGCACGTTCTGGATCAGCCCCACCACCGCCGTGGTGATGGTCGCCAACAGCCCGGCGACCCCAGCCAGCGCACCATTGGAGACACTGCCGCTGGGCGGTGCATAAGTTACCTGCAAGCCATTAAGGGTCGCCGCCAGGCTGCCGACGATATTGGCGGTGCCCGGCGCGAACTTGTAGGTGGGCGGCGCATTCATCTCGGCCACCGGCGCAAACACCATCGTGCTGGTTTGCGCAGCAATGGTGGAGTTGGCTTTCAACAGCAAACCGCCCCCCACATTGGGTGTACGGTTGGGGCTGCACAGCAGCGTCAGGACCACACAGTAGCGCTGGCCAAAATCGATCAGCCTGACCGGCTGCACATCGACTGCTGCGGAGGAAGAAAAAGCCGCCTCCGGATCCACCGTACCGACCGCCAGGGTCGCCAGGGACGTAGTGGTTTCCACCGTCAAGGATTTGGAGGCCGGCGAGTCGCAATTGAAATCCGTGACATGGGTTTGCGCACTGCCGGCTTCGATGTAAATGGCCAGCGATGTGGTGACATCCACGTCAGCCACATTGCAGGCCACCAGGCACAACACACCGCCAACCACCGCCGGCAGGTTGAGGTTCAACAAGCCCTTGACCACCTGGGACACCGGCGTGCCCAGGCCCGTCAATATGGACGCCACGCCAGAGACCGCCTTGATGATCGGTGCCTGCACAGTCACCAACGTACGCACTTGCGCAGTGCGTACAAAAATCTGATCGGTCGGCGGGGTATTCAACAAGCCCTTCTTCGCCAACGCCGGATTGCCAATGGCCGACAGCTGCGGCGGTTCGATGACCTTGGTCTGGATCGACACATTGCCCACCAGCGGAATCGCGACCTGCGCCGCCGCGCTCACCGCATTCTTGCTGCTGGACAACTGCGCCACCGCTTCCAACAGTTGAAACAATTGCACATTGCTGTTCAGCGCCGCCGTCGGCGTGCCGGTGGCGATGTCGATCAGGTCACCCACGGTCAACAGCTTGCTGTTGGGTGCAATGGCTTGAATCGAAATCACGTCATTGACCACCGCCGTGACCGCCGCACCGTTTTTCTGCAAAACCTTCACAGCAGCGTCGATCAGTTGAGTAGCCGAGACTGCGGTACTGAGCAAGGCATCGTAGTCACCGGCCTTCACGTTCAGGTTGATCGCCAGTTGGTCCAAATAGCTGAGCAGGTTGACGTTGGTCTGCAGCAAGCCGTTCCAACCCGCCGCCGTGAGCGAAAGGTTACCGCCGAGCAGGTTGCCGATGACCAGGTTGAGCAGTGGGGATTTGCCTGAGTCGACGCTGGCCAGGCTGCTGCGGATCGACAGCTGCGCCACGGGCGGTGGTGTCGCCGCGACGGCGGTGGCGCTCAAGTTGATTTGCGGGGTAATCGGCGCGCCGCTGAACAGGTTCCACAGGCCATTGGCGATGCTGGTCAGGACGGTGCGCGAGGCCACCACGCGGATCGCGTCGCTCTTGGTGGCATCGGCGGTAAATACGCGGGTGTTGAGGGCGTTGGTCGCCAGGGTGCCGCATGTCACCGCCAGGGTGCTGCCATTACCGACCACAAAACCGTTGCGCGCGGCATTTTGCGTGGCATAGGCGTTTGCGGTGGTGTTGGTACCGCATTGGCCACCGAGACTGGCTGCCTCCAACGCCGAGGTATCGGCGACGGATTGCAGCTTGCGCTTTTCCAAATACAAGCGCCCGCTGTCAACCGCCAGCAACGTAAACACCAAGGCCAAGGCCAAGGTGCCTGCCGCCATCAAGCCTATTGCACCACGCTGCCTGGAACCGAATCGGGGAGACATCGAAGCACTCCTGCGCTAACTCTCCGTTGCACTGGAGTGTAGACAAGGCTTCGGCAGGTTGCTGGCAACTCGCCACATTGGCGACTGGCGGAGATGCCCTGAATGTCGGCCCCCTAATACAACTCAGCTAAGCGAACGCTATGCTCAAAACACTGAAGATCAAATGTGGGAGCTGGCTTGCCTGCGAAAGCGGTAGTGCAGTAACTGAAGCAGTGACTGGCACACCGCTTTCGCGAGCAAGCCCGCTCCCACAGGGGTACGGGGGGATCAGCGCGGCGGGTAGTTGGAAAGGATCTTGGTCACGGTGCTGCGGATGGCTTTGTTGCGTTCCTCGGGGTTCGGCGTGCTGGCCATCATCTGTTCGTCGCTGCCGCGCCACACCAGCTTGCCGTCCTTGCCGTCGAGCAGGTCGATCTGGATGGTCGCGACCTTGTAGGTGATGTTGCGGGTTTCGTTGTACATCGGCGCGCCCCAGTAACCATTCCACGGGCCGCCCCAAGCACCGCCATAGTTGGTGGTGACTTGCTGCTGGCGGTCTTCGACGATCAGGTAGGCCTGTACATTCAGGTCAGCCTTGGTACCCGCCGCCGCAGGACGCAAACCGCGCTGATCCAGCTGTTCGCCCACGGCCTGGCGGATGCGTTGCTCGGTGAGGTCGCTCTTGATCCTCGGGTCATCGGGACGGTACTGCAACGCTGGGTCTTTCCAGGCCCAATTACGGTAGGCGCCGAAGTCTCGGCTGGCGTCGAAATCGTGGTTGACCTGGTTGCTCTGGCAACCGCCCAGCAACATGACAACAGCAAGCGCAGCGATGCGACGAAGCATGGTGTTCTCCAAAAACAACGTGGGCATGTAATGAGAATAGCTGCTAACTGGGCGGATAGGCAGCCATTGCCTTCTGCATCGCCTTGCGCAAGCTATCGGCGCGTTCGCTCAGGCTGCCCTGGCTGGTGGTTTCGGCGCTGGTGCTCCACACCGGCTGGCGGGTGCGCGCATCGAACAGGCTGATACGCGCCACGGTCACTGTCACTTCATAGGTGCGCACCACGGGCACGCTGTTGTACATGCCGTAACCGTTGCCATAGCGGTTATAGCCGCCGTAGCCGTAACCATAATCGTCCTGGACCTGGCGCAGGCGTTTTTCCAGGCGTACATCGGCGCTCACCAGCAGGTCGGGCGCACGCTTGTCATGCAAGGGGCGCAAGCCGCGCTGATCGAGGGCGCCGCTGACCGCCTCGGCAATCTGCGCCGAATCGGCCCAGGCCGTGCCCGCCGGCAACTGACCGTTGAGCCAACCCCAGCTGCGGTAGGCACCATAGTCGCGCACCGGCGCGGGGTAGGCGCTGGCATCAAAGGTAGTGGCCGCCTGGGCGGGCGCCGGCGGCATCGGTGCCGAACTGGCCACGTAAGGATTGGGGCTCGAGCAGGCCCCAAGGCCTAGAGACAACAGGATTAAACCGAGACGACGCATGTCGACCTCCCACGCTGGGCCGCTTAAACCGGGCGGCAGATCCAGTGCAAATATCGCCCAAGCCCGGCAAAGCTTGGGTGACGACGGTGTGCGAGCTCCATCTCCAACAAGTCCTGCAGGTTGGCGCGCGCCTGGAATTCCACCGGCATATAGTCGTGGAACACCCGCACGCCACTTTGGCTTTCGACCTGCCACAGCCCTTCGAGTTGCGCCGCCAACTCCCGTGGGTCCAGGGGTTGTTGCGGCGTCAGGCTCTGCTTTTCGCCGGCCATGTCGTTCTTGCGCATTTTGCGGAAGTGGCCTTTGAGCAGGTTGCGGTAGATCAACGCATCACGGTTGTAGAACGCCAGGGACAACCAGCCACCCGGCAGCGTCAGTTGGTGCAGTACCGGCAGGATGGCGTGGGGCTCGGCCAACCACTCCAGCACGGCATGGCATAGCACCAGATCGTAAGGCTCGGTGAGTTGGCCGAGCAAGTCCTGCCACGGTGCATGAATAAAGGTCGCGCTTTGGCCCGCGTCGGCGAAGCGCTGGCGCGCACCTTCAAGCATCGGCGCAGCGGGTTCGGCCAAGGTTACCTCGTGGCCCTGCTCGGCCAGCCACAGCGACATGTGCCCAAGGCCTGCGCCGATATCCAGCACGCGCAACGGGCGTTGCGGCAAGGCTTCCATCAGGTCGGCCTGGAGCACCGCCAAGCGAATCGCGCCCTTGGCGCCGCCGTAGATCTTTTCGGCAAAGCGCGTGGCCAACTGGTCGAAATGACGATCACTCATGGGCAAACCGCCGTTCGCTATCGGCCAGCTTGGCGCGCACCACTTCGTTCATATCCAGGCCCAGTTCACTGCACAGCAACAGCAGGTACAGGACAATATCGCCGACCTCCTGACCCGCATGGGCAAGTTTATCGGCGGGCAGTTGGCGGGATTGGTCTTCGGTGAGCCATTGGAAGATTTCCACCAGTTCGGCCATTTCCACGCTGGCAGCCATGGCCAGGTTTTTCGGGCTGTGGAACTGCTTCCAGTCATTGGTATCGCGGATGCGGTGCAGGCGTTCGGTGAGGTGTTCGAGGTTCATGCGGGGGCTCCTGAATGGGTATAGCTTACCCGATCATTCCCACGCTCTGAACTGACCCCCAAAGGTTGGACACAACCTTGGGGGTGTCATGGGTAAGTACACAGAGCAAGCAAAACTCGCAGCCGTGCAGGACTATTGTTCCGGTAGCGCGGGTTTGAGGGATGTTGCAC
>NZ_JAENSV010000067.1:0-18416 GCF_016613265.1 Pseudomonas sp. MF6751 | reverse complement strand
AGGCTGAAGCCTTGAGCTTGACTGAGTTGAATGATGGCGCGCTCTTCGACGCTGAGTTCGGAATAGGACATAGGGGCAGCACCGTACCGGAAAGGTCAGGTGTTGCACTCAGTTTTCGCGGCCGCCCAATATTAAAACTAAAAATTAAGGCTGCCCCCACCGAAACCCCGACAGCGATAGAAACTACTCCACTCGAAACTACTGACTATGAAACCCCTATATCCGCCAAAGCGGATACAGGGCCCTATGATGATAGCCATATCAGTTTTAACGCGGATAGAAAACAGCGACGCAGCGACAAGCAACGCAAAGATAGGAAGCGAGACAAGCACTCCTATCTTGACAATTACAACTAGCAGAACTCCCCAAAACCAATCGCACATTAACCAAAGTCACGCCCCGTGACTACCCTCTTGGCAATACCCCTCGACTCTTCCCACATCACACAAAGCCCGTGGCACGTCCTCGTATTGCCTTCTAAACCGCATAGAAGGAAGCAAATAATGCAACGCTTTAACAATCCAGCAACTGACAGCAACTCTCTCCACCCCTCTGACCTTTACTTCACACTTGAGCATATCAAGTGCATTACCGGGAATGAACGATGGAGAACCATTCCAGACTTCACCAGATACGAAGCTTCAACATCTGGGCGTATCCGAGATATGTACACCAGTGAAATCGTCCAACAAAACTTCAATCCAACCCAACAGTATTACCGCGTAACCCTTACAGGCGACGATGGCAAACGTGGAAACCAGTTTGTTCACAGAATGGTTGCCAAAGCCTTTTCTAGATGCTCGCTAAGTAAAGGCGATGGCTGGGTTATTGATCACATAAATCATAACGGTGAAGACAACAGACCTTGCAACCTGCGTGCAATATCCTCCGCAGCCAACGCGAGCAACAAACGTAACCAAGACAGATACGAATACGAAGAGCAACTACTGCCCTTGGCTCTGATTTTCGCTCAACGTTATGGCGTCCGTATCACCCGCAACGGAAAAACCCTCCCCGCTTACATCCGTGTTAGCCGTCTCTTGAAAGAGGATCACACCCTCGATTATGCGCTACTAAGTACAGAAGCAAAGTATGGACTCCCTCAGTTCACACACCCCAGTTTTCTCATTGAATCTTTTCCATTCCAACTCGCAGCCTAACAGGAGGCCCGCACATGAACGCTACATACCAAACGATCAAAATCGAAGCAGACCTTACTACCGGAGAACTTCTTGAAGTGGCTCGTACTTACACAATTACTCCGCTCACAATTTCAGCAGACAAGTACGAGCAACCGGCAACAGCACAGAAGCCCGTACAAACGCCACTGAGCCTAGAGCATACGCAAGACGCTCTGCGACTCAAGGTTGCCACTAACGACGCTCATATCAAAGCCCAGGAACTGTCAGGATGTGATGTAGCGGTTCTTCCGGTGAAGCGCGTCACCCGCCCTAAGAAGATCACCATCAACCACATCGCCAAGCACGTCATGTTGGCATGACGTACAGGAAGAGTCGAGAAATGGTAGCCCCCATCAAAACTGGGTTGAAGATTACGTCATGGGAGGCTGTTATACCGTTGCCGGTGCTAACAAGGGCAAGCTCAACGTGAACCCTGCTCACGTCTTCACAGCGGTCAAAATGGATGTGATCAGTACGGAGTCTGTACGCGCTGTATTCAGGAACGCTAAGGGCGAGCCACTCGGGAAAACTCAAGTGTCCCTGATCGCTCAGTGTGCAAGGTTCGCCCTTAAAGGGATGCAAATGCACCTTGATCGAAATCCTACCCTGTACCAAGCCTTACAGACTGAAGTGGACTTCATCACGGCGTACTACGAGCAGGGGCAGGCCATCGCCGCATGAGCCTGCAAGTTCCCTGTAGTTAGCAAGGGAACCCCATTCAGGTCGAAAGCCCTTACGGACATTTGAACCCACGATACCGCTGCATTCGAATCTCAGAGATAGTCCGGGACTATAAAGGCGACAGCCTTGGAAGGTAACGCGGACAAAAAAGATAATCCGGGACTATATAGAGACGGCAACGTCTCAGTGTTAGCACGAAACAAGGCGTAAGCCTTCAGCTGATCTATCTAGGGTGGTTTGCTGATGGATTTATTAATCCATCCATCAGCCCAAAAAGAGTATTCCGCTTTGAACGTCCGTTCAAGATTTAGCACATTGATGCCGAGCATCAGATTATGCCCATCCTCGATTTCAATCCTACGGAAAGCGGTAGCTTTCAATTCTATCTCTCTCAAGCCAGCTTGAGATTAGCAACACCTTCTTTCTAGGGCTCTTCACTTCGTTCATCAATGAGCCCTCACCTACGTCAGTGGTATCAGATAGCAATGTGCGACATTGCAGCGTCCCACGTTCAAAGCTTCGCTTTACGTTCAAGCGACAATAGACAGGGTTTCGGGCTTCGCTCGATCCTCTATCTATTATGCGACCGTGTTGATTTTCAAGGTAGGCGCCCATGAATGCGGACTCCAGACGAAAGCTCACGCTTTCCAGCAAGAGCCAGAGCCAAGGGCGATAATCTACAACCGTTCCGCTGTCGCTTCACTGGGGCGTTTCACTGCGTGAACATCCTGCGGATGGCCCCTTATAGATTATGCGACCGTGTTGATTTGGAACTATCCAAGGTGATCCACCCGGACGCTAATAACCTGATTACAACCTGATCCCGCCCAAGACGTCTCCCTCGTCCGCCATGGTTTACCGCTGCGACTATGTGCCATCTGTGAAGTGAAACCCAGCGTTCGTTGGGGCTGAATGCCTTTGTGCTAAGCCGGGGCGTTCCGCCCACGCCAATAATCGTTTTTGTGCGAAACCGTCAAACCTGAGTTGCCCAAATAACGAACTTGTAGCACGTCACCCCCCTTTCAATCCGTTCGCAAAATCCATCAAATCCGCATTAATCATTTGCAGGAATGGTCGTTCTTCGAATTGACAAATACGTGCTTCAGTCTGACAATGGAACCTCAGCCAGCGAGCCAAGGATCAGAAAATGAAAGTCGTCGCCTACATTCGAGTCTCTACAAAAGGCCAAGGTGATAGTGGTCTGGGCCTGGATGCACAACGCGACTACATCACTCGTGCTGCTGAACAGAATGGATGGCACATTGTTGGCGAGTTCATCGACGTGGTATCGGGCAAGCTGGCAATCGAGGATCGCCCTGAAGGTGCTAAGGCTCTGGCTCTGTGCAAGGAACAGAACGCACAGTTGGTGGTAGCCAAGCTGGATCGACTCTCACGCTCGGTCCACCACATCGCAAGACTGATGGAGCAGACAGAATTCAAAGTCGCCACCATGCCTCAAGCAAAGACCTTTGAACTCCACCTATTCGCCGCATTGGCACAGCAAGAACGTGAGTTCATCGCTAGTCGTACCCGTGAGGCTCTGGCGTCTCTTCAGAAGCGTGCTGACGATGGTGATGCCGTTGCCGTGCAGAAGATCAACAACCGCTCTCAGGCGCTCGCCAAAGGCCGTGCCGTCGCTGACATTACAGTCGCCAATGATCAACGCATGAAGAACGTGAACGCACATCAAGCGGCGGTACAGCCCCACCTACTGGCTTGCCTGTACAACAAGTTGAATACGCTTCAGGCCGTAGCTGATTGCCTCAATACCAAAGGTTTGCGTACGGCCCGTGGCGCTACGTTCACCCCAACGGCAGTACGTCGCCTTATGCTCGCCTTCAACGTCTCATTCTGAGACCGTGAGAGCTTCAGAGCCGCCCAACTTATTTCTATTTTCCGCAGCTTGCCATTTGGCCTACTCGTGACGTGCTTAGCACCTCTCGTGCTCAAACCTGATTCACGATTGGTACCTATTATTTTTCACGTAGTCATACTTGAGGCATCAGCGGTAGCTCACTTATTTCTGGCGGCGGGGCAAAGGCTCTACCTACAGATAGATAGAACGTCAGACTCGTGCTACAAACAAAACACATAAGGAACTGAGAGAGAAGGCGTCATGGGTGACTTTGCAAAATCGCTATCTGAACGAAGCAAACACACCAAAATCACAAGAGGTCATTGCCTGATCTGTGGCACATACGGCCCCCTCTCCCAAGATCATGTCCCCCCACAAGGAAGCGTAACAGTAACTGCGGTGGAACAAGTCCACCTCACCGAAGCTTTCGACCTTCAACTCCCAAAAGTGAAAGGCGTGCGATCTCCGAATGGCAGCAAATTCCGCACAATCTGTCGAAACTGCAACATGACGGCACTGGGTCAGAATGACGGAGAAATCGCCAATGCCTGTAAGTCTCTAACGCTCAAAATCAACCATTTCTTCAAGTATGCGAACAGCCCAGTTTCGAGTGTTCATACGCCGGTAAACGCCCTGAAGTACGCACGCGCCATGATTGGTCACGTCCTATCTGCCACGTCAGTAACGGAATGCGTTAAACCCGGCCAGCCCACACCATACTTCGATCCGCTGAAGAAGTTTGTGCTAGGCGATGATCACGCACTGAGCGATACACACGACATCTTCTACTGGTTTTTCCCACACAAGCATCATCAAAGCATCAAGCTCTTCAGCGTGAAAAACGGGCACAACATGTGCTGCATGAGCCTCCTTTCCTTCTTCCCACTGGCATTTCTTATCACAGAGAAAGACAAAGGAATATATCCGGTAGGAGCAGTAAAGCTGGAGCTAACTGATAAGTCGCTGTTTTTGGATCTTTCAGGCCGAAATGTTCAATTCTCCAGCTTCCCTGCGGTCGAGTTGCAAGGGGATCAGATGGTCGCACTGACTGCCCAGATGTCCATCGTTAGCTATCCAATCAGGTAGCGATCTGGGCATGACCCCCTGCCCAAGGCTTCACCCACACAGTCGTCACACCACACGGCCACATACCAAGGAGCCTTCATGAGCATTCCGCAGGACATTTTGAAAATGGTCGGGGACAATCCAGTTGAGGGAGCAATCGCTATCTGCCGCTTCGCTCTCGATCATTCAAAAGAATTATCTGACTGGACAGAGGAGATTCATGGAGTCCTTCTAGAAGCCACTGCCGCGATAATGAGCCTACAGGAGCATGATCTTATCGCGAACAACAACTCTCCTCCCGACGTAGAGGGGCATATGGGCTATGTGTGCAACAACATGACCCGATTCCTTCAGGACAGCCTGGCTGACTTTGTTGGGCAGTCCTCTGCCAAGAAATTAGAGGCACTGAAGAAGAGCTTCGGCATCTCGCTTGCCAATGGTTTTGCGTATGAGTTCACCGACGGCGACCTGAACAGAATTCAGGAAATCATCAACGAGCTGCGGGACTTACTGAAAAAAGACTCCGCGCTTGATGACGGTCATAAGAGACGCCTATTGAAGCGCCTGGAAGAACTTCAAAAAGAGCTGAACAAGAAAGTCTCGAGCCTCAGCCACTTCTACATCCTGATGGGAGATTTTGGCGTCGCCATTGGCAAGCTGGGCAAAGACGCCAAGCCATTCACAGATCGCATTGGCGAGCTGCTCGACTTCGCATGGAAGGCCCAAGCTCGTGCTGAACAATTACCGAGCAGTGCTGAAAATCCGATGCTGGGCCATGACGGCGAACCTCCACGCCTGGAGTGATGCTCGTATTTCCTTGCGTGACGGGCCACTAAGCTTTTGCTGAGTTGGTGGCTTTGCAGGTCACCGTCGCTCACGGCCTCACGCCATATTCTCACCGTGTATAGCGATTACCACCCCCCGAATCCTTTCAGCCTTTGAGCGTAATACGGCATTCACATTGCCCAGTGTGAACGAACCCTATATTTTGTGAACGTTCTGCATGAAATCCAGGCAGCAAAAAAGGGCCCACCTTTCGGTGAGCCCTTCCAGACCGCCCAGCAGAGCGGATTTTGTTTGGTAGGCGCGATTGGACTCGAACCAACGACCCCCACCATGTCAAGGTGGTGCTCTAACCAACTGAGCTACGTGCCTGCTGTGAGGCGGCATTCTACGGAATTCCGAAGGGGTGTCAACATCTTTTTTGCAGCTAACCCTATGAATATGCGAATTTTTTATTTGCGCCGGGTACACCCGTGATTTTCGGGTGGCTGGCAGGCAATTTTCAACTCAGGTAGGATCGGCGCACTCGTAAAAAATATAAAACAGAGGTTCCAGGATGGCGAACACCCCCTACCCCCAGTCGTATTACGCCGCTTCCGCGAATGCAGTTCCGCCCCGTCCTGTGTTGCAAGGTGAAGTCGAGACCGATGTGTGCGTGATCGGGGCCGGCTATACCGGGCTTTCCAGTGCGCTGTTTTTGCTGGAGAACGGCTTTCGCGTCACGGTGCTGGAAGCCGCCAAGGTGGGTTTTGGTGCTTCGGGTCGCAACGGTGGGCAGATCGTCAACAGCTACAGCCGCGATATCGACGTGATCGAGCGCAGCGTCGGGCCCCAGCAGGCGCAGTTGTTGGGGCAGATGGCGTTTGAAGGTGGCAGGATCATCCGTGAGCGCGTGGCCAAGTACCAGATCCAGTGCGACTTGAAGGACGGTGGCGTGTTTGCCGCCCTCAACAGCAAGCACATGGGCCACCTGGAGTCGCAAAAGCGTCTGTGGGAGCGCTACGGCCATACGCAACTGGAGTTGCTGGACGAGCGCCGCATCCGCGAGGTGGTGGCCTGTGACAACTATGTGGGGGGTTTGCTGGACATGAGCGGTGGCCATATCCACCCGCTCAACCTGGCGCTCGGTGAAGCCGCGGCTGTGGAATCCCTGGGCGGCACGATCTATGAGCAATCGGCAGCGGTGCGCATTGAGCGCGGTGCCAATCCGGTGGTACACACCGCCGAAGGCAGGGTCAGGGCCAAGTTCATTATCGTCGCGGGGAACGCTTACCTGGGCAACCTGGTGCCGGAGCTGGCGGCCAAGTCGATGCCGTGTGGCACCCAAGTGATCACCACGGCGCCACTGGGCGATGAAGTAGCCAAGACTTTATTGCCACAGGATTACTGTGTCGAGGACTGCAACTACCTGCTCGACTACTACCGCCTCACCAGCGACAAGCGCCTGATCTTCGGCGGCGGCGTGGTCTATGGCGCGCGGGACCCGGCGAATATCGAAGCGATCATCCGACCGAAAATGCTCAAGGCCTTTCCGCAACTGAAGAACGTGAAGATCGACTACGCCTGGACCGGCAATTTCCTGCTCACCCTGTCGCGTTTGCCGCAGGTCGGTCGCCTGGGCGACAACATCTATTACTCCCAGGGCTGTAGCGGCCATGGCGTGACGTACACGCACTTGGCAGGCAAAGTACTGGCGGAGGCTTTGCGAGGTCAGGCTGAGCGTTTTGATGCGTTTGCGGGCTTGCCGCATTACCCGTTCCCGGGTGGACAAATGTTGCGCAGGCCGTTTGCGGCGCTGGGGGCTTGGTACTACGGGTTGCGGGATAAATTCGGGATGTAAACACAGGCAAACTGTGGCGAGGGAGCTTGCTCCCGCTGGGCTGCGAAGCGGCCCCAAAAGCCTGGGAGCGCTACGCACTCCAGCGGGAGCAAGCTCCCTCGCCACATTACAACGCGCCTTTAAGCAGGGCTGCGCCTCAGAGCTGGTCGCGAGCAATCCCGCTACGAATCCGTACGATATCGGCCAATACCGCCAACGCAATTTCCGACGGCGTCCTGCTGCCCAGGTTAAGCCCGATAGGCGCGTGTATCCGCGCCAGTTCAGGCGCCCCCAACCCACCGACGCGGCGCAGTCGCTCAAAGCGCTTCTGCGAGGTCTGCAACGACCCCATCACGCCAATGTAGAACGCGTCGGTACGCACCGCTTCCATCATCGCCAGATCGTCGATACGCGGGTCATGCGTCAGCGCAACCACCGCCGTATCACGGTGACAGCCGCCGTCGGCAATAAACACCGACGGCAACTGGCGACGAATCTCCACACCATTGAGCACCACGCCTTCGAGCACTTCATCACGTGGGTCGCAGAGAATCACTTCGAACCCAAGGCCGACTGCAAACTCGGCACACGCCTGCGCCACGCTGGAGTACCCGGCCAGCAATAGACGCTGAGCCGCACCGACGCGGATGTGTACCCGCGCACTGTCACGCTCGATGCGCGCGCCCTGCTCACAATCAGTGACCAGGCTGCGCTCCCCGCTGGCCAGGTCGACCTGGCGAATCAAGCGGCGCTGCCCGAGCAGCGCCGACTCCACTTCACGCAGGTGCGCCTGCACCTCGCAGTCAGGCTCGAACTTCTCAACCAATACATCGAGAATGCCGCCGCAGGGCAGGCTGACCCGCGAGCGCGGATCGTCCCCTGCGCCGTAGCGCACCACGTTGACCGCATCGAAAAACGCACCTTCGGCGACGCGCTCGAGAAAGTCTTCCTCGACGCAACCACCCGACAACGACCCAATCCACTGCCCAGCGGCGTTCACCGCCAACAGCGAACCCGGCGCCCGCGGCGCCGAGCCGTAGGTGGCCAGCACGGTGCACAGCCAAAGGCGCTGCCCCGCCACCGACCACGCCAGCGCCCGTCGCACCACTTGCAGATCCAGATGCTGCATGTCAGTGCGCCTTGTGCTCGATGGACGGCGCCTCAGCCTGCAGCTTCTGCACATCGCTCACCGCCAGCTCCGCCGACTGCCCACCCCAACCTTGGCGCAGGTAATTGATCAGATCGGTGAGTTGTTCCGGGCTGAGCTTTCCCGCGAAGCCCGGCATCGGTTGCATGTGCTCGAACCCGGAGAACTTCTGCTCGCCAATCCCGTCCTCGATCACCCGCACCAGGTTGCGCGGGTCTTCCAGACGCAGCGTGGTGTTGCCGCGCATCGCCACCGCGATGTGCGGCTTGCCTTCACCACCCGCAGCATGGCAACCGGCACAGACGTTCAGGTATTCCTGGCGGCCGCGCTGAGCGCTCGGGCCAAGGTGTTCCACCGGCACTTCGACCAGCGCCTTGGCTGCCGGCGGTTTATCACCGAGCAGGAAGGTCGCCATCGCGGCCAGGTCCGTATCGCTCAGGCCCTGGGTGCTGTTGTGGAACACCGGGAACATCTCGTTGAACATCGTCCCTTGGGCGCTCATGCCGTGCTTGAGGAACGTGGCCAGGTCCTGCTCATTCCAGCCGCGCGCGGCCAGGTCCGTGGCGAGCAGGCTGGGCGCCAGATAGCCGTTGAGGATGCCGCCGGTCAGGCGCTTGTCCAGCTCCATCGCACCGGGCAGGCCACGTGGCGTGTGGCATTCGCCGCAGTGGCCGAGCACTTCGACCATGTACTGGCCGCGCTTCCAGGCTTCGCTTTTGCCTTCGGCCGGTTCCAGTTTCAGCGCTTTGCCATACAGCACGTTCCAGCCCATCAGGCCCAGGCGCACGTTGAAGGGAAAGCTCAGGCTCGTGACCGGCGCTGCGCGCTCGATCGGCTCGATGGTTTTGAGGTACGCATGAATGGCGTCCGAGTCTTCACGCGGCATCAGGTGGTACGAGGTGTAGGGCATCGCCGGGTACAAGTACGCACCGTCGCGACGCTTGCCTTCGGTCAACGCAGCGAAGAACTCGTCATCGCTGTACAAGCCGATGCCGTGTTCTTTGCTTGGCGTGATATTGGTGCCATAGATGGTGCCAAACGGCGAGACAATCGGCAGGCCGCCCGCAAACGGCGCGCCGCCCGGTGCAGTGTGGCAGGCCATGCAGTCAGCGGCGCGGGCGAGGTATTCGCCGCGCTTGGCTTGATCATCAGCGTGGGCAAACAATACCGGCGCGGCCAGGCCGACCGCCACGGCCAGGCGTGTCAGAAAAAGCTTCATGCTTAACCCTCCTTGACCAGGCCGAGATCGGTCAGCACGTTGCGGGTGGCGTTGTAATAACGCACGTACCCGGTACAACGGCAGACGTGATGACCGAGGCTGTCCTCGATGACTTGTTCCAGCTTGCTGTGCACGGTCGGCTGGCGTTGCAGTTTCTCCACCAACACGGTCGCCGCGTTGACGAAGCCCGGCGTGCAATAGCTGCACTGAAAGGCGAACTCATCCACGAAGCGCTGCTGGATCGGGTTGAGCTCAGTGACTTGGCCCGACTCATCGCGCTTGGCGTGGCCTTCGATAGTGCGCACTTGCTTGCCTTCGAAGTAATGCGCGCCGGTGATGCAGGTGCGCACTTCTTCGCTGGTGCCGTCCGGGTTGTCGACGATCACCACACAGGCGTGGCAAATGCCTTGGCCGCAGCCCAGCCGCGAGCCCGTGAGGTTTTTGTATTCGTGCAGGTAGTCGATCATCGGCAGGTCATCAGGGATGTCCACCGGGCCGACGGGTTGACCATTGAGGGTCAGTTGAAGCGGACGGTTAGCCATTGAGGGCCTCCTTGATGCGTGCAGCCGTGATTGGCAGGTCGCGAACACGTTTACCGATGGCGTGTGCCACCGCATTACCGATGGCCCCGACAATCGGGATCATCACCACTTCAGCGATACCTTTGGAAGGGTCGCTTGGCGACAGCGCCGGCAGAATCTCCGAGGTCTGCTTCCAAACGGCAACGTGACGCGCCATCGGCAGACGGTAGCGGTTGAAGTTCCAGTCGCCCTCCCCCGGCCCGCCTTCGTACAACGGCATTTCTTCCATCAAGGCGTGACCGATGCCCATGGCCACACCGCCTTCGAGCTGGCCCTTGACCAACTCTTCAACCAACACACGCCCGCACTCGACCCATGAATGGTGATTGAGCACTTCGACCTGCGCCGAACCCTTGTTGACCTTCAACTCGACCAACGTGGCGACGGGGCTGTAGTACGTCACCGCAGCGTTATTCAACTGGGTGGCGGGATAGCTGACGTTCTGGCGATCGAGCAGGTGGAAACCGGCAGTGCTCATCAGCGCCTGCTTGGCTTTCGGTGCGCCATCGCCGTATTTCACCGCCAGACCGTCGAGCGGCAGGCGCTCGCGCACGCCGTCGATGCTGTACTCAGCCTCGGCCCAGCTCCAGCGGTTGAACCCGTGGACCGTGGCAGCGGTGACCAGGCCGCGCTCATGAGCGCGCCTGGCCAGTTCTTCAAAGCTCAATGGCTGCATGCCGTTGGCGGTGAGCTTGCCGTCCACCCAATGCGCGTCTTCGCGGCGCACCACATAGGGGTTGGCCTGGCCGCCGAACGGGCCCTGGCGCCAGATCTCCAGCGCCGCCGGCCACAAGCCGTGGTTGAACAGAACGCGCGCCGCTTCACGGGTGGCATGGCTGAAGTAGTACGCCGAGTTGGTCGCGGAAGACGCCGACGCGAGCTTGCCCACCCAACGCGGGTTGCGCAGCAGGTTGTCCTGCTCGGCCTGGCTCATGGTGTAAGGGTTGCCGCCGGTGACCAGCTGCATTTCCTGCCATTGTGTTTCACCGGTTTTTACTTCGTGGGCCGGGCTGCCCAGGAAGTCGGCAACCACCAGCGACTGCGAAGTGGACATGCCGGTGCCGATTTCGATTCCGATGTGGCGCAGGCTGATGCGACCGTCAGCGCTGAATTCAACACTGGCCATCGGCGCTTCGGAACCGGTGCCGAAGTCTTTCTGGCAGATGGCAAAACCGACGCCATACCAGTTATCCGGGTCTGCGGCTTCGCGTTGTTGCTTGATCGCGTCGCGGTTTTTCCACACATCGTGCGCAGCGGCCTTATCGAGAATTTCGTGCAACCGTAACGCACCGGCAGGGATCGCGCCCTGGGTGTTTTTCATGCCCGAACGTAATGCGTTCTTGCGCCGCAGCTCGATGGCATCTACACCGAGTCGACCGGCGATTTCGTCGACCATCATTTCGGTCGCCGCCATGCTTTGCAGGGTGCCGTAGCCACGCATCGAACCGGCTTCAACGCCACGGGAGTGGTACGCAGTGACCTGCAGGTCGTTCTGCGGCATGTAGTAAATCGACTGCGCCGCCGTGGCGCCGACCGCAGCCACCGATGGGCTGTAGTTGATCCGGCCACCGCCGTCGACGCTCATGTCGGCGAGGAAGATTTTGAAGCTGTGGTCGTTCTTGTCGACCGCCAACTGATAGCGGATATCGAACGGGTGACGCTTGATGCCGCTCTGGAATTGCTCGTAACGGTCGTTGGCCAGGCGCACCGGCACACCGGCGCCATACAACGCAGCGAGGGCGGCGTAGTAGACGAAAATGTTGTGGTCTTTGGAACCGTAACCCACGGTGTAACCGGGGTGCATATTCAGGTGGGCCAGGCCGAAGCGCGACGGCGAGATCATCTTGGCGGTCTCGGTCGCAACTTCCAATGGGCACTGGGTGGCCACCACAAAGTGCAGGGTCTTGGTTGCTGGATCGTACCAACCGTTGCCGTTGTCCGGCTCCATGGCGGCCGGTTCGATCGATGGGGTTTTGTAGCGCTCGTCAAACACTAGCCAGTTGTCCGGTGGCGTGTTGATCTGGCTCTTCATGCGCTCGGCGTAGAACAGCCCGCGCTCGGTCAGGTTGCCGTGCAGGTTCGGCTGGGAATTCCACACTGGGCGACGGTTTTTCAGCATCGGGAACAGGATCGAATCCTTGAGGCTGGCGAATTCGTCTTCGTCGGCCGAGGTCGGGCCACCCACGCGCACGTAGCGGAAGCTACCGTAGGGGTCACCTTCGTAATACGGCACTTTGGCGCCGTAACGAATCGCCTTGTCATTGAACTTGAGTTTGTTCTTGGCCTGACGGAAACGCTCGAAGTCGTTCCAGATCAGGATCGCCACCGGGTGACCGATGAACATCGGCACTTTGCCCTCGGGCAACAACGGGTCCGGCGCATGTTCTTCCGGGAAGACGATACCGTCTTTGTCCAGGTCGGCAGCGGTGACGATACGGTCCGGCTGCAGCTCGGCGCCAAGCCACGACAGGTCGTAGCCCGCGTAGATCTGGTCGGCCTTGATGGTTTTGAGCAACATGGCGTGACCTTGCTGCTGGGGCCAGCCAGGCATGTCCTTGGAACGGATGTCGCGGGCAAACACCTTGCTGCCGCAGACTTTCGACAAGGCATCGTTACGCTGGCGCGCCTTGCCGTTATGGCCAAGCCACTTTTCAGACGGCACGGTCACGCTGTTTTCCATCAAGGCAGCCAGCGCCTGGGTGCTGAGCGGCGTGAGCGTGACACTCACACCCGCCACCAGCCCGCCCTGGAGGAACGAGCGCCGGGTTATTTCACGGTTGGACATGGATCATCCTCTGAGCGGTTATAAATCCGCCCTTATGGTTAAGTACACCGAATCTGGAGACTTGCAGAAGCCTTTCTCGACGAATCAAAAGGCCATGACGACAGTGCAAAGTTGACCGAAGGGTTAACTTTAAAGGTTTCTGCGCCTGCGGCAAATAACCACATTGAAATTTTTTGACACAAGAACGCAAAACGGCCGACAGAATCGAAATGATCTGTCGGCCGTTTGCCGATAATGAGCGCTGTTGGCAGCGAAGAAGATGAGGTTTTTTCAAACCCCAGACACAAAAAACCCCGGTCTTTCGACCAGGGTCTTTGCTATCGGATCAAGGTGAGCCAGTGGCTTTCCTTGTGCTTCAAGGCGTTCAGTGGGCCTTTATGCAGATATGGCGCAGCGGACGGGACTCGAACCCGCGACCCCCGGCGTGACAGGCCGGTATTCTAACCGACTGAACTACCGCTGCGTATCGCTTGGCTGATTGAGCATGAACCCTCAACCACCTTTAAACATCTGATCGATCAGCCTTGGCTGTTCAATCTCAAGCCCGACAGATCGAACCTGGAAAATATGGCGCAGCGGACGGGACTCGAACCCGCGACCCCCGGCGTGACAGGCCGGTATTCTAACCGACTGAACTACCGCTGCGCGTCGGTGCAACCTTTAACGTTGCGTCTTGCCCTAGGGCAAAACTCTCAAGAAGTGGTGGGTGATGACGGGATCGAACCGCCGACCCTCTGCTTGTAAGGCAGATGCTCTCCCAGCTGAGCTAATCACCCTTTGCTTCGTTGAGGCCGCGAAATTTACGCAGGTAGCGGACCTAAGTCAATAGCCTGCTTGAAGTTTTTCTGAAAAAGACAAAATGACTTCAAGACGGCTACCCGCCCTACTCGCTGTAAATCATCTTCTTGCTCATGCCGCCGTCCACCACAAACTCTTGCCCGGTGACGAACCCGGCCTGGCGTGACAGCAACCAGGCCACCATCGCCGCCACGTCCTCCACCGTCCCCACCCTGCCCGCTGGATGCTGGGCATGATCGGCGTCGGTGAGCGGCTCTGCACGCCGCGCAGCCGGGTCACGGGCGTCGATCCAGCCAGGGCTGACTGCATTGACCCGCACTTCCGGCCCCAAGCTCATGGCCAGGGCGTGGGTCAAGGCCAACAGCCCACCTTTGCTGGCCGCATAGGCTTCGGTATCAGGCTCGGATTGACGCGCCCGGGTCGAGGCCAGGTTGACGATGGCACCGCCATGGGCACGCAGGTAAGGCGCGCAGTGCTTGGCCAGCAGCATCGGCCCACTGAGGTTGACCGCCAGCACGCGATTCCAGTACGCCAGGTCGAGGCTTTCCAGGGTGATATTGCGCGGGTCGGCCACCGCCGCGTTGCACACCAACGCATCCAGGCGCCCGAACTGCCCCAGCACCTCGGCGACACCCTGGGCCACTTGCTTCTCGTCGGCCACGTCCATGGTGATAAACCAGGCATTGTCGCCCAGCACCTTGGACACCTTGGCACCGCGCTCGCGGTCCAGATCGGTCAGCACCACCTGCCAGCCTTCGCTGATCAGCCACGCGGCAATCCCGAGGCCAATGCCCCGCGCCGCGCCCGTCACCAGCGCCACACGCCCGTTACTGGCCGCCGCAGCCTCCATGGACCACTCGATCACAAGGCCGCCAGCCCGCGGGCCAGGTCTGCCTGCAAGTCAGCAACATCTTCCAGGCCCACCGCGATGCGGATCAGGCTGTCCCGGATGCCGGCCGCTTCACGCTCCTGCGGCGCCAGGCGCCCATGGGAGGTGGTGCTCGGGTGGGTGATGGTGGTCTTGCTGTCACCCAGGTTGGCGGTAATGGAGATCAAGCGCGTCGCGTCGATGAAGCGCCAGGCGCCGTCTTTGCCGCCCTTCACTTCAAAACTCACCACTGCACCGAAACCGCGCTGCTGGCGCTGGGCCAAGGCGTGTTGCGGGTGGCTCTTGAGGCCGGCGTAATGCACCTTCTCGATACCGTCCTGCTGCTCCAGCCACTCGGCCAGAGCCTGGGCGTTGGCGCAATGGGCTTTCATGCGCAGGCTGAGGGTTTCCAGACCCTTGAGGAAGATCCAGGCGTTGAATGGGCTGAGGGTCGGGCCGGCGGTGCGCAGGAAGCCCACCACTTCCTTCATCTGCTCGCTGCGACCGGCCACCACGCCGCCCATGCAACGGCCTTGGCCGTCGATGAACTTGGTTGCCGAGTGCACCACGATGTCCGCACCCAGCTTCAGCGGTTGCTGCAAGGCCGGGGTGCAGAAGCAGTTGTCCACCACCAGCATCGCGCCCTTGGCATGCGCGACTTCGGACAGCGCGGCGATGTCCACCAGCTCAGCGAGCGGGTTGGACGGCGATTCGACGAACAACAGCTTGGTATTGGCCTTGATGGCCGCCTCCCAACCGGACAGGTCCGCCAGGGGCACATAATCGACTTCAATACCGAAACGCTTGAAGTACTTCTCGAACAGGCTGATGGTCGAGCCGAACACGCTGCGCGATACCAGCACATGGTCGCCGGCGCTGCACAGGCTCATCACCACGGCCAGGATGGCCGCCATGCCGGTGGCAGTCGCCACGGCCTGCTCGGCGCCTTCCAGGGCCGCAATGCGCTCTTCGAACGCACGCACGGTCGGGTTGGTGTAGCGCGAATACACGTTGCCCGGCACTTCGCCAGCAAACCGCGCAGCGGCGTCGGCGGCGGTACGGAACACGTAGCTGGAGGTGAAGAACATCGGGTCGCCGTGCTCACCTTCCGGGGTACGGTGCTGGCCGGCGCGCACAGCCAGGGTATCGAAAGCTACGCCATCGAGGTCGCTGTCCAACCGACCGGCATCCCATTCCTGACTCATGCTGCGACTCCTTACTCAATGCTTTATTTAAGATACAAAACCGGCCCCTCAGGGCCGGTGTTTACTCAGTTGTTATACAGGTCGATGATCGCGCTGACCGCCTGGGTCTTGATCTTCGACGAGTCGTTGCGCGCCTGTTCGATCTTGTTCAGGTAGGCCTCGTCGACATCGCCGGTCACGTACTTGCCGTCGAACACGGCGCAGTCGAACTGCTCGATCTTGATCTTGCCACCGCCAACCGCTTCGATCAGGTCCGGCAGGTCCTGGTAGATCAGCCAGTCGGCGCCGATCAGGTCGGCCACGTCCTGAGTCGAACGGTTATGAGCGATCAGCTCATGGGCGCTCGGCATGTCGATACCGTACACGTTCGGGTAACGCACCGCAGGTGCGGCGGAACAGAAGTACACGTTCTTCGCCCCGGCTTCGCGGGCCATCTGGATGATCTGCTTGCAGGTGGTGCCCCGCACGATGGAGTCATCCACCAGCATCACGTTCTTGCCGCGGAACTCAAGCTCGATGGCGTTGAGCTTCTGGCGTACCGACTTCTTGCGCGCAGCCTGGCCGGGCATGATGAAGGTACGGCCGATGTAGCGGTTCTTCACGAAGCCTTCGCGGAACTTGACGCCCAGGTGGTTGGCCAGTTCCAGCGCAGCGGTACGGCTGGTGTCCGGGATCGGGATGACCACATCGATATCGTGCTCGGGACGCTCGCGCAGGATCTTCTCGGCCAGCTTCTCGCCCATGCGCAGGCGCGCCTTGTAGACCGAGACGCCGTCGATGATCGAATCCGGACGCGCCAGGTAGACGTGCTCGAAGATGCACGGGGTGAGTTTCGGTGCTACAGCGCACTGACGGGTGTGCAGCTTGCCGTCTTCAGTGATGTAGACAGCCTCGCCCGGCGCCAGGTCGCGGATCAGGGTGAAGCCCAGCACGTCCAGGGACACGCTTTCGGAAGCGATCATGTACTCGACGCCTTCGTCGGTGTGACGCTGGCCGAACACGATCGGGCGAATGCCGTGGGGGTCGCGGAAACCAACGATGCCGTAACCCGTGATCATCGCCACCACCGCATAACCACCGACGCAACGGTTGTGCACGTCGATCACGGCGGCGAACACGTCTTCTTCGGTCGGCTGCAGCTTGCCACGCTGAGCCAGCTCGTGGGCGAACACGTTGAGCAGCACTTCCGAATCGGAGCTGGTGTTGACGTGGCGCAGGTCAGATTCGTAGATCTCCTTGGCCAGTTGTTCAACGTTGGTCAGGTTACCGTTGTGCGCCAAGGTGATGCCGTAAGGCGAGTTGACGTAGAACGGTTGAGCTTCGGCCGAGGTCGAGCTACCGGCAGTCGGGTAGCGCACATGGCCAATGCCCATGTGCCCGACGAGGCGCTGCATGTGACGCTGATGGAACACGTCACGCACCAGGCCATTGTCCTTGCGCAGGAATAACCGGCCGTCGTGGCTGGTCACAATACCGGCAGCGTCCTGGCCGCGGTGCTGGAGGACGGTTAGCGCGTCATACAGCGCCTGATTGACGTTCGACTTACCGACGATACCGACGATGCCACACATGCGACGCAACCCCTACTTAATGAATCTTGACTGAACACAGCTTACTGAGGCGTTTTGGCCGGTAAGAGGTGCTCCTTGAACGGAAGATCAGCGGGTACGCTGATTCCGCTGGCCAGCCACTGACTGCTCCACCCCAAGATGAGGTTCTTGGACCAGTCTGCAACCAATAGAAATTTTGGCACGAGTACCGACTCCTGCCACCACGAATCCTGCTGTACCGGCCCCAGGCTCAACAGCCCGACCGCCACGACCACCAGCAGCGCGCCACGCGCAGCCCCGAAGGCCATGCCGAGAAATCGATCGGTCCCGGAGAGGCCGGTGACACGTATCAACTCGCCAATAAGATAATTGACCATTGCCCCCACCAACAGCGTGGCGATGAACATGATGGCGCAGCCCGCGATGACGCGAGCCGAAGGTGTCTCTATGTACCCGGCCAGGTAGACCGACAGTGAACCACCGAACATCCAGGCTACGACTCCTGCGATGATCCAGGTCAGCAACGACAGTGCTTCTTTTACGAAGCCGCGGCTCAGACTGATCAAAGCGGAGATGGCGACGATTGCAACGATCGCCCAATCAACCCAGGTAAATGGCACAGTGCAGCCTACGTACGGATAAGGCGGCGCATTTTAGCAGAGCGCCGGGCTATCGGTAAGCGGTGATTGCGGGTGCTTTGCAAATCAATAGATTGTGACGGGCCAATCGCATTTCAACCCCAGCACAAACCAATGTGGGAGCTGGCTTGCCTGCGATGAGCATAGGTATCTACACAACTTCGGCACGACGCTAAATCTGTGGCGAGGGAGCTTGCTCCCGTGACGGCCTGGCAGCCGACACAGATATAACTGATGCCCC
>NZ_JAENSV010000066.1:0-19347 GCF_016613265.1 Pseudomonas sp. MF6751 | reverse complement strand
CAGTGAAACGATGCATCGCCGATGGTAGTGTGGGGTTTCCCCATGTGAGAGTAGGTCATCGTCAAGATTAAATTCCAAAACCCCAATTGCGAAAGCAGTTGGGGTTTTGTTTTGGGCGCTCGAAAAGCACGCCAACTTCCAAAGCCTGCACAGCGCTCCATTGAAACCTTTTGTACAGATACCCGAATACCAGTCGAACCTTGCGTGTTATCAAGGTTCACAGGTGGTGCGCCGTGTATTTATCTCCACGGTTATGTACCTCACAGACACCCGCGTAGCGTCTGAGCTGTGAAACAAAATAATCGCCGGGAACAGGCCCTGCTGCCTGTCCGGATTCAACCGCCCCGGACTATCATGCTGATAGCCCTACCCCTCACCGCAAGGAGCCGCTCGGAACGCCGATGCGCCAGATCTGGAAATCTTTTCGAGCCCTTTATTTCGCCTCTTTGATGATGCTGATCGGCTCCGGCCTACTTAGTACTTATCTGGCTTTGCGTCTGGCAGCAGACAATGTCGACAGCCTGTGGGTCGGTGCGCTGATGGCCGCCAACTATTTTGGCTTGGTGCTGGGCGGTAAGCTCGGACACCGACTCATCGCCCGGGTCGGGCATATTCGCGCCTACGCCACCTGCGCGGGCATCGTCGGTGCAGCGGTGCTGGGGCACGGTTTGATTGATTGGCTGCCAGCCTGGATCGTGCTGCGGATGATCGTGGGCCTGGGGATGATGTGCCAGTACATGGTCATCGAGAGTTGGCTCAACGAGCAGGCGGATGCCAAGCAGCGCGGTGTAGTGTTCAGCGGCTACATGATTGCGTCCTACCTTGGGTTGGTGCTGGGCCAGCTGATCCTGGTCATGCACCCCCATCTTGGGCTTGAGCTGTTGATGCTCGTGGCGTTGTGCTTTGCCCTGTGCCTGGTCCCGGTGGCAATGACTCGACGCATTCACCCGGCCCCACTGCACCCGGCCCCGATGGAGCCGCGCTTCTTTATCAAGCGCGTGCCGCAGTCGCTCAGCACCGTGTTGGGCGCTGGGTTGATCGTCGGTTCGTTCTACGGCTTGGCACCGCTGTACGCCTCTCAGCAGGGCCTGACGACCGAGCAAGTCGGCCTGTTCATGGGTAGCTGCATTTTTGCTGGATTGGTCGTGCAGTGGCCACTGGGCTGGTTGTCAGACCGCTATGACCGCGCGCTGCTGATTCGCTGCTTCGCCTTGTGTCTGGCGGTGACGGCCTTGCCGTTGGCAATCATGACGCAGGTTCCGCTGGAAGTGTTGTTCGTGGCGGGCTTCTTCTGTTCGCTGGTGCAGTTCTGCCTTTACCCTTTGGCAGTGGCCTTTTCCAACGACCATGTGGAAGGCGATCGTCGGGTATCGCTGACGGCCATGTTGCTGGTGACCTACGGGATCGGCGCCAGCGTGGGGCCGCTGTTGGCCGGTGTGGTAATGAAGCTATTCGGCAGCCAGATGCTCTATGCGTTTTTCAGCCTGTGTGCATTGATCCTGGTGTGGCGCATTCGCCCCAAGGCGGTGACCAACCTGCATCAGGTCGATGACGCGCCGCTGCATCACGTGGCGATGCCCGACAGCATGTCCAGTTCGCCTTTGGTGGCTGCCCTTGACCCGCGGGTGGATGAGCAGGTGGTACAGGATCAGATGCAAGTCACTGTGCCCGATCCAGAGCCTGCCCCTGAAACCGATGAGCCGACGAGCGAAGAGCCGCACGAGCCACCAGACCCGGACGAACATCCCCATGACTTAAGCAGGGCACGCCCCTGAACGAAAAAACGGGCAGATCCCATCAGGATCTGCCCGTTTTTTTATCTCAGCGTCTAACGCTTAGAGATCGTCGTCTTTATCGAAGCGCCGAGCTTCACGCTGTAATTGGTAGACAAAGCGTTCCACTTGTCGCTGCACCAAGCCACTCATGTTATGAAAGCGCACGCCGGCAAAGGTGGTGTTGATCTTGTCTTCGAAGTGCAGATAGCGCAGTTCCACAGAGGTGGTCATGCTGCCGAAGGGCAGGGCAGCGATAAAGCGATCATAGACCTGGCCTAACTGCAGACGCTCGGAGATGTCGCCTTCAAAGCGCAATTTGCAGCCGGTTGCCGAGATGTCCAACAGCTTACCGCTGACAGGCACCTTGAGCTTCTCGCCACCTAACTGAATATCCACCAATTGCGCGAGTTTCAGTGCGGCGCGGAAGGCATTGCGTCTTTGGTGGTAAACCACTTCGCCGGGCAGGCTGCCGCTGTAGATGCGGTGGCCGCCTTTCTCGCTGATGGTCAAGGTGCCGTTGCTTTCCCAGGCAACCCGCACGCCCTCATGGAAACCTTCGATACGGAAGGCTTCGCCATTCTCAAGATAGCGTTCACCGTCGCGGGGAATCATTTCGTCCAGTACCAGCGTCTTGCTGTCCCGGTCGATGTCCACCAGGTAGCTCTGGAAGCGCTGGCTACGTTCGTGGAAAGTGATGATCAGCGGGTCATGGCTTTCTTGCAGCATCCGCAACGTGCTGGCGATTTCCAGAGGCGTGGTGAGCACCTTGGGTGGCTGCGGTGCATCTTCCGCATTAAGGGCGTTGAACACGGTTCTTCCATCTCCAGGCAAAATACGACTACACGCAAGAACCGGCATTTTGCCAGTATGTAGCGCGCCTTGGATAGGTCGCGCTGTAAACCGGCGTCAGGCCTGGCTGCGGGTGCTTGGTTTGATCAGGCGTGAGGTGGAGCCTTGGGCGTTATACAGGGCCGGAGGCTCTCCGCCGTGCAGTATGCGCAACTGATTGGCGGTGGTGGCTTGCTGAAGCTGGATCGACTGGCCGTTGAGCAGGTTGGCTTCCTGGCACTGGGCGAGCAAATGATTGAGTTCTTTGCTTTGTGCCAGCAGTTGATCGCCGACTGAGGAGTGGCTGGCCAGTTGTGCCAGGCCATCATGATCGGCGGGCAGGCCCAGGCTGATCAGAATCTCGCTGCGTTTCTTGCCGTGCTGTTCGAGCAAGACAATCAGCGACTGTTTGCGCGCCAGGATTTCTTCCAGCAAGGGCATATCCCGGCCGTACAAGGCCAGTGATTCTTCCTTGAGCAGCTCGAGCAATTGTTGCGTCGGCGCCAGATCATCAATGATCAGTTGGAGCAAATGTTCGTCGTGGTGCATGGCTGGCCTTGGGTTTTAAGCGTCCAAAAGCCCTGCGCAGGCTTTTGCCTAGCGCTCGGCTTCGAAGTTGAGCAGCTTGCTGGCTACACGGTTGCTGTCGACTTTATAGCTGCCATCGGCGATAGCCTGTTTCAACTCGGCCACGCGGGCTTTATTGACGACGGGTTGATCGCGCAGCGAGTCAGTGACCTTCTGCAACTGTTGAGCCTCATTGCTCAGGTGTACCGATTCCCCACTCTGGCTGGCGGCGGCCTGTTCTGCTTTGGCAGGCAAGGGCTGCGGCTTGGCCTCTACGCTGTCCTTGGTACCGCCGGTGCGCGTATTGCCGGGCAAAGCCGGGGCGTTATTCAAACGACTGAAATCAATGACCATGTTGAAAAACCTCTGGGTATTTGGACGCTTGCCATGTTTTCGGCCATACCCGGGCAAACTTTAGGCTCGATTGACAATAAACCTGTTCGGCTCAATATCCAGCACACAGTGTAGGAAAAGCTGGCATTTGATTCCAGTCATCTATAGCGCCACCTCGACCTGGCCTGGTGCCGTGACCCGCGCCTTGATCACGCGATTGGAGTTGAGGTTCTTGACGCGGATCTGTTCGCTCATGCCGCCATTTGACAGCGCCTCGCCCGGCATCCTGACGTTCAGGCCGCCGCTGCTGGCGGAAATTACCACCTGGTCACCCTTGCGAATCACCTCGGCCTGTTCCAGATGAACCAGCGTGAGGACTTGGTCGGTGACCACTGGCCGCGTGAGTTTCTGCCCGACGGCCTGGTCCAGCGACGTCAGGTAGCCCTGGTTGATCAAGCTGATATCCCGCTCGCGCAACGCCACGTCGTCGTAGCCGATGATGCCCGTGCGCTTCAACGGGCGCGCCACTACCACCACATCGCGATACAGCTTGACCTGAGCCGGTACGAAAACCGTCCAGGGCGAGGCGCCCTCACAGCGTACCTTTACGGTCACACGGCCGATGGGCTGGGCGGGGCTTTCCAGAGTGGCTGTCAATTCCTTGTCGCACAGTGGCATGCGCAAGCGAGGGTCCAACTGGTTGACCTGAATTTCATAACGCCCCGGCGTCTGGGTAGTCGCCAGATAATCTTCTACAGTGAACTCAAGAAAGCCTTGGGTGACGCCGATAAGTAGATCAGGCAGGGTGACGTTGTCGGCACGGGCCGTGACGCCCAGGCCCGAGACAAGCAGTGCCATCGCGGCGCAGAGCAGTCTACGGTAGCGTGAGCGGCCAGGGTGTCGGGAAACTGTCGTTTTAATATCCATACTCAGTAAATAGCAAAGCTCGTGCCGTTTAGTGTTGGGTACGCGTCGTACCCCTAGGATTTAGGAGTCTGGGCATGGCAGGTGTAATGGATTCAGTAAACCAGCGCACACAGCTGGTAGGGCAGAATCGCCTGGAGTTGTTGCTTTTCCGCCTGGATGGCAAACAGTTGTATGGCATCAACGTGTTTAAAGTGCGTGAAGTGCTGCAATGTCCCAAGTTGACGATCATGCCCAAGTCCAGTCCGGTGGTGTGCGGCGTGGCCAACATCCGTGGTGCGACCATTCCGATTCTTGACCTGGCCATGGCCACGGGGGCCGCGGGTTTGCAAGACCGCCAGAACCCCTTCGTGATCATCACCGAATACAACACCAAGACCCAGGGTTTCCTGGTGCGCTCGGTGGAGCGCATCGTCAATATGAACTGGGAAGAGATCCATCCGCCGCCCAAGGGCACGGGGCGCGATCACTACCTGACGGCGGTGACGCGGGTCGATAACCAGTTGGTGGAAATCATCGACGTGGAGAAGATCCTCGCCGAAGTGGCCCCCACGTCGGAAACCATTTCCGTCGGGGTGGTGGATGCCGAAACGGCACACAAGGCGGTTTCGCTGCGGGTGTTGACCGTGGACGACTCTTCTGTGGCGCGCAAGCAGGTCACGCGTTGCCTGCAAACGGTCGGGGTTGAGGTGGTAGCCCTCAATGATGGCCGCCAGGCCTTGGATTACCTGCGCAAGCTGGCAGACGAAGGCAAGAAGCCTGAAGAAGAATTCTTGATGATGATCTCTGACATCGAGATGCCTGAAATGGATGGCTACACGCTCACGGCCGAAATACGTAATGATCCACGCATGCAAAAATTGCATATCATCCTGCATACTTCGTTGTCGGGGGTATTCAATCAGGCAATGGTCAAGAAGGTCGGTGCGGATGACTTTCTGGCCAAGTTCCGTCCTGATGACCTCGCATCCCGGGTAGTCGACCGGATCAAGGCAGCAGATCACGGCTAGGGGATTTCCCCCGGCGGTCACACGATTTAAGAGGCGGCATCATTGTCTACGGGTAATTTGGATTTCGAACAGTTCCGGGTCTTCCTGGAAAAAGCCTGTGGCATATTGCTCGGTGAAAACAAGCAGTACCTGGTATCCAGCCGTCTCAACAAGCTGATGGAACAGCAGGGCATCAAGTCCCTGGGTGAGTTGGTCCAGCGTATCCAGGGGCAGCCGCGCAGTGGGCTCAAGGAAATGGTGGTCGATGCCATGACCACCAACGAAACCTTGTGGTTTCGCGATACCTATCCCTTTGAAGTGCTCAAGAACAAAGTCTTGCCGGAAGCCATCAAGGCCAGCCCGGGCCAGCGCCTGCGCATCTGGTCGGCGGCCTGTTCCTCGGGGCAGGAACCGTACTCGATCTCGATGTCCATCGACGAGTTCGAGCGGACCAACATGGGCCAGTTGAAAGCCGGCGCGCAAATTGTGGCCACGGACTTGTCCGGCACTATGCTCACCAACTGCAAGACCGGTGAGTACGACAGCCTGGCGTTGGGCCGAGGCTTGTCCCAGGAGCGCCTTCAACGTTACTTCGATCCCAAAGGGGCGGGGCGTTGGGCGATCAAGGCGCCGATCAAGAATCGCGTCGAATTCCGCTCGTTCAACCTGCTCGACAGCTACGCCAGCCTGGGCAAGTTCGACATGGTGTTCTGCCGCAATGTGCTGATCTATTTCTCCGCTGAAGTGAAGAAAGACATCCTGCTGCGTATCCATGGCACGCTCAAGCGCGGGGGTTATCTGTTCCTCGGTGCTTCCGAGGCGCTCAATGGGCTGCCGGATCACTTCCAGATGGTGCAATGCAGCCCGGGGATCATCTACCAGGCCAAGTAGCCTGGGTGTATGCAATAAAACTGTGGGAGCCGGGCTTGCCCGCGATAGCGTTTTGTCAGTCGACGAATAGGTCGGCAGGCACTCCGCCATCGCAGGCAAGCCAGCTCCCACATTTGTTTTCTCGGCAAGCTGGCGTAAAGCGGCAACTGCCCATTGCCGCTTTACTGGCACTACGCGGAAATCGCTTGCCGCTTTTCTGGCATAGTCGCCGGCAACTCCCTTCGAAACCCTTTATATACGGGGCTTTCGCAAGTTTGGCATACACCTTGCTATAACCCTGCTAACGAACAGCAGGTCAGCCTAAAGGTTTCCGCCATGAGCATCAGCTTCGATAAAGCGCTCGGTATCCACGAACAAGCCCTGGGCTTCCGCGCCCAGCGTGCCGAAGTCCTGGCCAACAACATCGCCAACGCCGACACCCCGAACTACAAAGCTCGGGACCTGGACTTCTCCGCCGTGCTCGCCGCACAACAGGACAAGACCAAGAACGGCACCTTCGCCTTGAACATGACCAATAGCCGTCATATCGAAGCGCAAGGCCTGGGCAATGGTGACGAGTCGCTGCTGTATCGCACGCCGATGCAGCCGTCGATCGACCAGAACACCGTTGACGCCCAGTTGGAGCAATCGAACTACGCCGAAAACTCGGTGAACTTCCAGGCCAGCTTCACCCTGCTCAACAGCAAATTCAAAGGGCTGATGTCAGCCCTGCGCGGAGAGTAAGCCATGTCCCTGTCCAGTGTTTTCAATATTGCCGGCAGTGGCATGAGCGCGCAGACCACGCGTTTGAACACCGTTGCCAGTAACATCGCCAACGCCGAGACCGTCTCCTCGAGCATTGACCAGACCTATCGCGCCCGCCATCCGGTATTCGCCACCATGTTCCAGGGTGGCCAGGCAGGCGGCAGCGAGTCGCTGTTCCAGAATCAGGACGCAGCTGGCTCCGGCGTGCAGGTGTTGGGCGTGGTCGAAGACCAGAGCAACCTGGAGGCCCGTTATGAGCCCAACCATCCTGCCGCGAACGAAAAGGGCTACGTCTACTACCCCAACGTCAACGTGGTCGAGGAAATGGCTGACATGATTTCCGCCAGCCGCTCCTTCCAGACCAACGCGGAAATGATGAACACCGCCAAAACCATGATGCAGAAGGTCCTGACCCTGGGTCAGTGATAAGGGGCACCAAATAATGGCCATCGTTGATACGTCAAACAACACGGCTGTCCAGGACCTGTTCAACTCCAAGGTCAAGGACGCGTCGAACAATGTCTCGAATGTTTCCAAAGCTGCCACGGGTAACCAGGCGCTGGGCAAGGACGCATTCCTGCAGTTGCTGGTGACCCAGCTGAAAAACCAGAACCCGCTGTCGCCCCAGGACAACGGCGCGTTCGTGGCCCAGCTTGCCCAGTTCAGCAGCCTGGAAGGCATCAACACCCTGAACGACTCGGTGAACAACATCTCCAGCAACTTCAGCTCTTCTCAAGCGCTGCAGGCTTCGTCGCTGGTGGGGCGGTCGATCATTATCCAGACCGACAAAGCCATGGTGGATACCAGCAAGAGCATGAACGGTTCAGTGGCGGTGCCATCGGCGGTGGGCAACGTGTCCGTCAAGATCACCGACAAGGACGGCAACGTCGTGCGCACCGTGGATATGGGCGCGCAGAGTGCCGGCAGCCAGAGCTTTATCTGGGACGGCAAGAACGACAAGGGTGAGGTCGCCCCAGCCGGCACCTACACCTTCAATGCCTCCACCAAGAACGACAAAGGTGACGCGGTGGCCCTGACCACCTCGCTACCAGCCACGGTCACCAGCGTGACCCTGAGCAAGACCGGCGGCGAAATGCTGCTCAACCTTGCAGGCGGCATGGGCAGCGTCAAGCTGTCGCAAATTCAGACTATCGGTACATAGAGCCGGCTAAATACGGCAGAGGAGAGAAACATGTCTTTTAACATCGGCCTTAGCGGCCTCTATGCGGCCAACAAACAACTGGACGTGACCGGCAACAACATCGCCAACGTCGCGACCACTGGCTTCAAGTCATCCCGTGCGGAATTCGCGGATATCTATGCGGCCTCCAAGCTGGGCACCGGCCAGAACAGCATCGGCAACGGTGTGAACCTGGCGGCGGTGTCCCAGCAGTTCACCCAGGGCGACGTCAACGGGAGTGGCGGCATCCTCGACATGGCGATCCAGGGTGGTGGCTTCTTCGTGCAGAAGGGCAGCGACGGTTCGCTGGAATACACCCGTAGCGGTGCTTTCCGTGCGGACAAAGACGGCTATATCACCAACAATACCGGCACCTCGCGCCTGCAAGGCTATGCCGCGGACGAGAATGGCAAAATCACCAAAGGCGGCCTGGTTGACCTGCAGCTGAACCTGGCGAACCTGCCGCCGAAGGCGTCTACCAAGGTGGACTCTTCCAGCAACCTGAACTCCTCGTCGCCGGTGATCGATCAGTCCAAGAACCCGTTTGATCCAACCAAGTCCGAAAGCTTCACCACGCAATACAGCACCACCTTGTACGACTCCCAGGGCAATGCGCACCCAATGGTGCAGTACCTGGTCAAAACCGATGCCAACCAGTGGCAGGCCTACACCTTGATCGATGGCCGCAATCCTGATGGTTCGGCTCCTACCGGTACCGGTGCTGACGTGAAGGCGCCTGTGCCGTCGACGTTGAGCTTCGATGGTGCTGGCAACCTCAAGAGCATCGTGACCGGCGGTGTTGCCGGTAACACCTTGACCATCAAGGATTGGGTACCTGGCACGGTGACCGATGGCGTATGGAAAGCTAACGATGCGACGGCTAACAAGGACGGCATCGCCATCAACATGGGCACTGTCACCCAGTACAACTCGGCCAGCTACCGTAACCCGCCGGTCACAGATGGTTACGCCACCGGCCAGATCACCGGCCTGAAGATCGATGGCAGCGGCGTGCTCTTCGCCACCTTCAGTAACCAGCAGAGCAAGGCCATCGGCCAGATTTCCCTGGCCAGCTTCAACAACGAGCAGGGCCTGCAGCCCGCCGGTGGTACGACCTGGAAAGAGACCTTCGCGTCGGGCCAGCCGGGCTACGACGCACCGGAATCTGGCACTCTGGGGTCGATCAAGGCCAGCTCCCTGGAGAACTCCAACGTCAACTTGACCAACGAGCTGGTGGACCTGATCAAGGCCCAGAGCAACTACCAGGCGAACGCCAAGACCATCTCCACCCAAAGCACCATCATGCAGACCATCATTCAGATGACCTGATAGGTTAGCGCTTTAAAATGTGGGAGGGGGCTTGCCCCCGATAGCGGTGTATCAGCCAAGTATCCATTGACTGACACCCTATCGGGAGCAAGCCCCCTCCCACATTTGCATCTGCTTCACGCTGTCCATCCAGGTATTGACCGAACAGCAATACAGCAACAAGGGCTTTATGCCCGCCCAAGAAAAAGCCCCCGATACACCCTAGGTGTATCGGGGGCTTTTCTGCCTCGGGTGGTTAAACCCAGGGCAGGTTCAGCTTATTGGCAAGCTTCGCAATCCGGCTCGTCAATCGCGCAGGCCTTTGGCACAGGTGCCGGGCCGGCGGGTGCCGCGAGTACCGAGTCATCACCGTGGTTGCCGCTGGACACTGCGTTCAGCTTGCCGGTGTTGATGGTCGACTTCTCGGTGCTGGTGGCGGCCAGGGCACGGAGGTAGTAAGTGGTTTTCAGGCCACGGTACCACGCCATGCGGTAGGTCACGTCCAGCTTCTTGCCCGAAGCGCCGGCGATGTACAGGTTCAGGGACTGGGCCTGGTCGATCCACTTCTGACGACGGCTGGCGGCGTCAACGATCCACTTGGTGTCCACTTCGAAGGCGGTCGCGTAGAGCTCTTTGAGTTCTTGCGGGATGCGCTCGATCTGCTGCACGGAACCGTCGTAGTACTTCAGGTCGTTGATCATGACCGAGTCCCACAGGCCACGAGCTTTCAGGTCGCGAACCAGGTACGGGTTGATCACTGTGAATTCGCCCGACAGGTTCGATTTCACATACAGGTTCTGGTAGGTCGGTTCGATCGACTGCGACACGCCAGTGATGTTGGCGATGGTGGCGGTCGGTGCGATGGCCATGATGTTGGAGTTACGAATACCTTTCTGCACACGGGCACGTACCGGTGCCCAGTCCAGGGTTTCGTTCAGGTCGACGTCGATGTACTTCTGGCCACGGGCTTCGATCAGGATCTGTTGCGAATCCAGCGGCAGGATGCCCTTGGACCACAGCGAACCCTGGAACGTCTCGTAGGCACCGCGCTCGTCGGCCAGGTCGCAGGAGGCCTGGATCGCGTAGTAGCTGACCGCTTCCATGGACTTGTCGGCGAACTCGACCGCTGCATCGGAACCGTAAGGGATGTGCTGCAGGTACAGCGCGTCCTGGAAGCCCATGATCCCCAGGCCAACCGGACGGTGCTTGAAGTTGGAGTTCTGCGCCTGTGGCACCGAGTAGTAGTTGATGTCGATGACGTTATCGAGCATGCGTACGGCGGTGTTGACGGTGCGCTCCAGCTTGGCGGTGTCCAGCTTGCCGTTGACGATGTGGTTCGGCAGGTTGATCGAGCCCAGGTTGCAAACGGCGATCTCGTCCTTGTTGGTGTTCAAGGTAATCTCGGTGCACAGGTTCGAGCTGTGGACCACGCCCACATGCTGCTGAGGGCTGCGCAGGTTGCATGGGTCCTTGAAGGTCAACCATGGGTGGCCGGTTTCGAACAACATGGACAGCATTTTGCGCCACAGGTCTTTGGCCTGGATGGTCTTGAACAGCTTGACCTTGCCTGGGTACTCGGTGAGGGCTTCGTAGTACTCGTAGCGCTCTTCGAAGGCCTTGCCGGTCAGGTCGTGCAGGTCCGGCACTTCGGATGGCGAGAACAGGGTCCACTTGCCGTCATCGAAGACGCGCTTCATGAACAGGTCAGGGATCCAGTTGGCGGTGTTCATGTCGTGGGTACGACGACGGTCATCACCGGTGTTCTTGCGCAGCTCGATGAACTCTTCAATGTCCATGTGCCAGGTTTCCAGGTAGGCACATACAGCGCCTTTGCGCTTGCCACCCTGGTTCACGGCAACGGCGGTGTCGTTTACCACTTTCAGGAACGGTACGACGCCCTGGGACTTGCCGTTGGTGCCCTTGATGTACGAACCCAGTGCACGCACCGGTGTCCAGTCGTTGCCCAGGCCGCCGGCGAATTTGGACAGCATGGCGTTGTCGTGGATCGCGTGGTAGATGCCCGACAGGTCATCCGGCACGGTGGTCAGGTAGCAGCTCGACAGCTGTGGACGCAGGGTGCCGGCGTTGAACAGGGTCGGGGTCGACGACATGTAGTCGAAGGACGACAGCAGGTTGTAGAACTCGATCGCGCGGTCTTCTTTGTTCTTCTCTTCGATCGCCAGGCCCATGGCCACGCGCATGAAGAACACTTGCGGCAGTTCGAAGCGGATGCCGTCCTTGTGGATGAAGTAACGGTCGTACAGGGTTTGCAGGCCCAGGTAGGTGAACTGCTGGTCACGCTCGTGGTTGATGGCCTTGCCGAGTTTTTCCAGGTCGAAGGTGGCCAGAATCGGGTTCAGCAATTCGAATTCGATACCTTTGGCGATGTAGGCCGGCAGGGCCTTGGCGTACAGGTCGGCCATCTCGTGGTGAGTGGCGCTGTCGGCGACTTTCAGGAAGCCCAGGCCTTCGGCACGCAGGGTGTCCATCAGCAGGCGGGCGGTCACGAACGAGTAGTTCGGCTCACGCTCGACCAGGGTACGGGCGGTCATCACCAGGGCGGTGTTGACGTCGGTCAGGGCCACGCCGTCGTACAGGTTCTTCAGGGTTTCGCGCTGGATCAGGTCACCGTCGACTTCTTCCAGGCCTTCGCAGGCCTCGGTGATGATGGTGTTCAGGCGGCCCAGATCCAGCGGTGCGAAGCTGCCGTCGGCCAGGGTGATGCGGATCGACGGGTGCGCTTGCACGGCGGCTTCTTCGGCCGGGGAACGTACGGCACGCTCCTTGGCTCGCGAGTCACGGTAGATCACGTAGTCGCGGGCCACTTTCTGCTCGCCGGCACGCATCAGGGCCAGTTCGACCTGGTCCTGGATTTCTTCGATGTGGATAGTGCCGCCCGATGGCATGCGACGCTTGAAGGTCGCGGTGACCTGTTCGGTCAGGCGTGCAACGGTGTCGTGGATGCGCGACGAAGCGGCAGCGGTGCCGCCTTCAACTGCAAGAAACGCTTTGGTGATGGCGACGGTGATTTTGTCATCGGTATAAGGAACGACAGTGCCGTTACGCTTGATCACGCGCAGTTGGCCAGGTGCAGTGGCGGACAGATCCAGGTTCGAATCAGCGGCCTGCGGCACGGAGCCCTGCGGGTTCTCGCGAGTTGTGTCGGTTTGCATGAGGGGGTGTCTCCACATTCTATATTTATTTGGGCACCATCACGGTGCCCACCGTTCCGTCCTGAAGCACTTACAGCAGGCCTGGGCCTGGCATAACAACTTCGGGACAGGAGGAAGGGAGCTCATCGCGCCGCTTCCATGCCGAAGTCTTTGGTTCGGGGCCGGGGAGCCCTTCGCCGTATTCCTGGTGGGTGACAGTGGCCCCATTCAAGCCCTGCAACACCCGTACCGTTTTCTGCCAATCGGGCTGGAAAACGGTTGCCATCCGCGTGCGCGGTTTGGGCTTTCAAAAAATGCTTTGGTTCAACCAAACGCGAGCAAGAAAGCGCTTGAGTTTCTTGTCTGATATGTGTTTGGTCTTTTCGCTGAAAACCCTACATGTAGGGTTTTTTTAGCGCCGAGGTACAAGATAATGCGTTTTTGGGGGCTTAGCAACGCACTACCTGTGGATAACGCTGTGGGTAAAATGTGTATGAATCATGGAACACCCGTGTAGGCCGCATTACTACTGGATTACACCGTTTGTCACCGAATATTCCCGGGTAGAAACTGCCGGCGGGAATTTTGAGGGCGCGAACCCTACCACAAAAAATCGCCATGACCGAATGGATTTCCCGGCTTGTGTTCAAGGGCCGGTGCATGGCTACAATCGGCCTTGATCAGGGCAATAGCATGCTTGCTCCACATGACAACTGTAGGAGCGAGCTTGCTCGCGAAAATCGTCAACGATAATGCAGCAAACCTGGATAAATGCGGTGCCCTTGCGTCCTTCGCGAGCAAGCTCGCTCCTACAATAGAGAACCGAGGTAGCGCATGGAGCAAGAAACCTGGCAGATACTGATCGTCGAGGACGACGAGCGACTCGCCGAGTTGACCCGTGAGTACCTGGAAAGCAATGGCCTGCGTGTGTCGGTGGAAGGCGATGGTGCCAAGGCCGCGGCGCGCATCATCGCCGAGCAGCCGGACCTGGTGATCCTCGACCTGATGCTGCCCGGCGAAGACGGCCTGAGCATCTGCCGTAAAGTGCGCGAGCGCTATGACGGCGTGATCCTGATGCTCACCGCGCGCACCGACGACATGGACCAGGTGTTGGGCCTCGACATGGGCGCCGACGACTACGTGTGCAAACCCGTGCGCCCGCGTTTGTTGCTGGCGCGTATCCAGGCGCTGCTACGCCGCAGCGAGCCGGTTTTGCCGCCCGCAATGGAAAATCAACGCCGCCTGCAGTTTGGCCCACTGGTGGTGGACAATGCCTTGCGCGAAGCCTGGTTGCATGAGGGCAGCATCGAACTGACCAGCGCTGAATTCGACTTGCTGTGGCTGCTGGTCGCGAACGCCGGGCGCATCCTGTCCCGCGAAGAAATCTTCATAGCGCTGCGCGGTATCGGTTATGACGGCCAGGATCGCTCCATTGACGTGCGTATCTCGCGCATTCGGCCAAAGATCGGCGACGATCCGCTCCACCCACGCCTGATCAAGACCATCCGCAGCAAAGGCTACCTGTTCGTCCCCGAAGCCGCTGCCGATATGCCGCTGTGAACTCGATCTTCCTGCGCATCTACGGCGGCATGTGCGCGGCGCTGATCCTGGTGGCGCTGCTCGGCGCCCTGGCACTGCACCTGCTTAATGACGTGCGCAGCGGCCAGTACCGTGAGCGCCTGGCCCACGGCACCTTTGCGTTGATGGGCGATAACCTGCAACCCATGAGCACCATTGAACGGCAGCGCGCCTTGGCGGTGTGGGAGCGCTTGCTGGGCATCCCGCTGGAGCTGCGCACGTACACCGATGCGCAATTGGACCTGGGCCAGCGCAACCGCCTGCAACGCGGCCAGGTCCTGGTTGAGCAGACCGGGCCTCATGCGGCGCGGGTGCTGCGGTTGGTCAGCGAGCAAGAGCAATTGGTGCTCACCGGCGAAGTGCAGCAGATCAGCGAGCAATTGGCCCGTGCGACTATTTACCTGCTGGCCGACGAACTGGTGCGTTTCCCGGTGGCCGAACAGCCCCAGCGCCTGGCCGACATCAAACACGCCAAGGGTTTTGGTTTTGAAATGCACCTGATGGCCCTTGACCAGGCCGACATGGACGACGACCAGCGGCGTCGCGTGGCGGAGGGCGATACGGTGATGGCGCTGGGCAAGGGCGGCGATTCGATTCGCGTGTTTGCCGGCATGGTCGGCACCCCGTGGGTACTGGAGATCGGCCCGCTGTACCAGATGAATCCGTACCCGGCGCAATGGCTGATCCTGATCACCTTGATCGGCCTGACTTTGATCGGCTTGATCGTCTATTTGCTGGTGCGTCAACTTGAGCGCCGGCTCAAAGGCCTTGAGGCGGCGGCTACGCGTATCGCCAAGGGCAACCTGGAAGTGCGCGTACCCGCTCGCGGTGCAGACTCGGTAGGGCGGCTGGCGGCAGCTTTCAATGGTATGGCCGAGCACCTGCAGCAATTGCTGGCGATTCAGCGTGAGCTGGTGCGGGCGGTCTCCCACGAATTGCGCACACCCGTCGCGCGCCTGCGTTTTGGCCTGGAGATGATCGGTGACGCCGCCACGCCCGAGGCGCGGCGCAAATACCTGGAAGGCATGGATGGCGATATCCAGGACCTCGATGGCCTGGTGGACGAGATGCTCACTTATGCGCGCTTGGAACAGGGGGCGCCGGAGCTGAATTTCCAGCGCGTAGACCTTGATGCATTGCTCGATCAGGTGATTGGCGAATTATCGCCATTGCGCCCGCAGGTCACCGTCACCCGGGGTATTTGCCTGTCCTCGGCACATTGGGATGACGCTTGGGTCGACGCTGAACCGCGCTACTTGCACCGTGCCCTGCAAAATCTGGTGAGTAACGCCATGCGCCACGCCAGAGGCCAGGTGTTGATCAGTTATCAGGTGGGGCAGGTGCGCTGTCGCATCGATGTGGAAGACGACGGTCCTGGTGTGCCGGAAAGCGCCTGGGAGCGCATCTTCACGCCGTTCCTGCGCTTGGATGACAGCCGTACCCGCGCTTCTGGCGGGCATGGCCTGGGCTTGTCGATCGTGCGGCGGATTATCTATTGGCACGGCGGGCGGGCGCTGATCAGCAAGAGCAATAACCTGGGTGGGGCGTGTTTCAGCCTGAGCTGGCCCAGGGATCAGCATAAACCCTGAAACCGCTATCGCAGGCAAGCCAGCTCCCACAGGTGAATGCGTTCCCAATGTGGGAGCCGGGCTTGCCCGCGATGGCGGTCTACCAGGCGCTGATAGCCACCAGGCTCAACAACTGCTCCCCTTGCACCACAAACTGCCCTTCCAGCTCTTTGCCATGCTTCCATTCTTGCGAAAGATCGGTCAGCAACCGCAACCGCACCCCCCCAGCCGCTGACCACTCCAACACCTCGGCATGCTCGAAATAAAAGCGCTTGTGCACGATCGGATAGAGCGCCTTGAACAGGCTTTCCTTGACCGAAAACGTCAGCGTCACCAGCAAGGCGTGTTGCTCACGGGGTAGGGTGGCCATGCGCTGCAACTCATCGGCCGTCAGGATTTCCCCGGCCAGGCGTTCGGCCCTTTCCAGTGACAGCAGGTGCTCCAGGTCCATGCCCAGCCCGCGCCATTGTGCCTTGTGCCCGACAATCGCCGCAGCGTGCCCGGTGCTGTGGGTGATGGAACCACTGATATGCCCTGGCCAGACCGGGGCGCGGTCTTCGCCGATGGCCGGGATGCAGCGCAGATGATCGAGTCGTTGCAGCGCTTCGCGCGCGCACAGGCGGCCGGCGAGAAATTCCGCCTGGCGCTTGGCGACCGAGCGCTGGATGCTCGCAGGCGGTGGCACATCGCAGCGCTGGAAATCACCGGGGCTCAATAAAGCCGGGTCGAATCGCGTGCTCAAAAACACCGTGCCCGGCAAAGAAACCGGCAACGGCCAATGATCATCGAGTGGGGTGCAGCAAGCGGGTAGGGGCGTCATGCGCGGTATTTTGCCGAGTTGGCGCGCCAGTGGATAGCCCGGTGCGGTTCAGCTGCGGTTCAGAGCCTGTTCAGGGGGAGTTCAGGGGCGCCTGCGTAGTCTGGGCCCCACAGCCTAAATGCGTATGAGGTAACCACCATGACTGCGATCAAAAAGCTGATGTTGGCCTTGACCATGCTCGGCGCCACTGCCGGCGTGCAGGCGTCCGATGGCGCCTTTGCGGCCTTTGGCAGCGAGAAAACCAAGAAATCCAGCAACCTGATCCATCGTGTCAGCTTCGAAGACGCCGGCACCCAGGCCGCGCCGTGGGGCCAGGCCCTGGGCGCTAACGCCGCGCAACCCGACTATCGCAGCGGCTACGCGCACCTGACTGGCCACTACAATGGCATAAAACTGCGCCCCCAAGAGCTGCAGGGCCGCTATGATATCCCCCTGGCGGCTAGTTGAATTGCAGTGGAGAACCTTATGAAATTGCTGGTGGTGGAAGATGAGGCGCTGCTGCGTCATCACCTGTTTACCCGCCTGACCGACAGCGGGCACGTGGTCGAAGCCGTGGCCAATGCCGAAGAAGCCCTGTACCAGACCGGCCAGTTCAACCATGACCTGGCGATCATCGACCTTGGCCTGCCCGGTATGGGCGGCCTGGACCTGATTCGCCAGTTGCGCACCCAGACCAAGACTTTCCCGATCCTGATCCTCACCGCCCGCGGCAACTGGCAGGACAAGGTTGAAGGCTTGGCGGCCGGGGCCGACGACTACGTGGTCAAGCCGTTCCAGTTCGAAGAGCTGGAGGCACGCATGAACGCCTTGCTGCGCCGCTCCAGCGGTTTTACCCAGTCGACTATCGTTGCCGGGCCGCTGCTGCTGGACCTCAACCGCAAGCAAGCCTCCCTGGACGAGCAGCCCCTGGCGCTGACCGCCTATGAGTATCGGATCCTCGAATACTTGATGCGTCATCATCAACAAGTGGTCGCCAAGGACCGCTTGATGGAGCAACTGTACCCGGATGACGACGAGCGCGATCCAAACGTGATCGAAGTGCTGGTCGGCCGCCTGCGCCGCAAGCTGGAAGGCCCGGCAGGGTTCAAGCCGATCGACACCGTGCGTGGCCTGGGCTACCTGTTCAATGAGCGCTGCCGTTGATTCGTTCGCTACGTGTGCGCCTGATGCTGGCGGCCGCCACCCTGGCCGTGCTGTTTATGCTCGGCTTGTTGCCGGCCATGCAAGGCGCGTTCAGCCTGGCGCTGCAGGATTCCATCGAACAGCGCCTGGCGTCGGATGTGACCACCCTGATATCTGCGGCGCGGGTCGACAATAACCGCCTGCTGATGCCGGCGCAGTTGCCCGATGAGCGTTTCAACCTCACCGACAGTCGGCTGCTGGGCTATATCTACGACCGTGAAGGCCATCTGGTATGGCGCTCACGGGCGACCCAGGAAGAAAACATCAACTACAAACCGCGCTACGACGGGCGCGGCAACGAATTTGCGCGGATTCGCGAGGCCAATGGCCAGGAATTCTTTGTTTACGACGTCGAGGTCCGGCTGCTGGGAGGCAAGAGCGCGGCGTTCAGCATTGTCGCCCTGCAGCCAGTACGCGAATACCAACTGACTCTCGAAGGCCTGCGTGAGAACCTCTACCTCGGGTTCGGCGCGGCGTTGCTGGTGCTGTTGACGCTGTTGTGGCTGGGCCTGACCTGGGGCCTGCAAGCCCTGCGGCGCCTGAGCCATGAGCTCGACCAGATCGAAGGCGGCACCCGCGAAAGCCTCAGCGAAGAACACCCCCGTGAGCTGCTGCGCCTGACCGGCTCCCTGAACCGCTTGCTGCACAGCGAGCGCGAACAGCGTGCGCGCTACCGCGACTCCCTCGATGACTTGGCCCACAGCCTGAAAACGCCACTGGCGGTGTTGCAGGGCGTGAGCGAAGACATGGCCCAGCGCCCGGAAGAACGTAGCCAGGCGTGGGTGTTGCAATCGCAGATCGAACGCATGAGCCAGCAGATCGGTTACCAACTGCAGCGTGCCAGCCTGCGTAAAAGTGGCCTGGTGCGCCATCAGGTCCGCCTGGAACCGGTGGTGCAAAGCCTGTGCGATACCCTGGAAAAGGTTTACCGCGACAAGCGGGTCACCGTGACCTTCGATTTACCGCAGGCCTGCGAAGTGCCCATCGAGAAGGGCGCGTTGCTCGAAATGCTCGGCAACCTGCTGGAAAACGCCTACCGCCTGTGCCTCAAGCAAGTGCGTATCAGCCTGGTGGAAAACCTCGATGGCATTGAGCTGTGTATCGAAGACGACGGCCCCGGCGTACCACCGGACCAGCGTGCACGGATCCTGCAGCGCGGCGAACGGCTCGACCGCCAGCACCCGGGGCAGGGGATCGGGCTGGCGGTGGTCAAGGACATCATCGAAAGCTATCACGCGCGGTTGACGTTGGGGGATTCAGCGTTGGGTGGGGCGGCGTTCAGGATTCACTTTCCTGCCTTGTGATCTGCACTGGCCTCATCGCAGCATAGGTATCTACATAACTCTGTTAGCTCAACGGTAACCACGATGCGAAGCGAGCAGCTCTTGATCTGCTTTTGATCTTAGGCGCCCCGTTAAACCACGCTGGCCGGAATTCGACAGGGATTTGGGGGGTAAACCGGCAGGGATGCCGGTTTAGCCGCCCCGCGCCATGGATGGCGCGTGGCG